>JABIQV010000049.1 GCA_018699495.1 bacterium
ACATGTTCACCCACAACTAATCACAAAAGAACTATTCGACGAATGCCAACGAGTACGCCAAGGTCGAAGAAAAACAAGCTACAAGAAAACTAAGAAACAATACGTGCTACGAAGTCTTTTAAAATGTATTCATTGCGGATGCAGCTATAGCCCTGAACTTAAGAAAAAGAAGTATATCTATATGCGACCTACTAAAAGCCAAGGTAAGTGTGATGTTTGTTTCCACATGAATGAAACTAAAATTCTATCTCAAATCGAAGACGTACTTAAAAGTATGCGCATACCTAAACACATCCTCTTAGATATCCAAGACGAATTAAAAAATAGTTCTGAAAAAGAATACAAACATCAAGTGAGTGAACGAACACAACTAAAAAAGAAGATGGACGAAGTAAACGAAAAAATAAAAAGAGCTAGAGACCTTTTACTTGATTTAGGCATCACAAAAGATGAATACGCCGAAATAAAAGCAGAATTAGAAGTAGAACGCCACAACATAGATGTAAAACTTCAAAGCCTCTCAAAAGCCGATGACAGCTTCAACGAAACCTTAGGCATCATCTTCGAATTAGCCTCAAAGGCGCACGAATTATTCAAAAGTTCGGAAATCGAAGAAAAACGTCGGATTATCTCAATATTATTCTCGAACTTAAAAATGGACGGTAAAAACCTAGTATTTGAACTCAGAAAACCCTTTGATATGTTTGTGAAGAATGAAGATCATCCTGTATGGCTGGGGTGGCTGGATTCGAACCAACGATGGCGACACCAAAAACCGCTGCCTTGCCACTTGGCTACACCCCACTATTTGTGCCAATAGAGACTCCCTATTTTAAAATAACACTCCCCTTCCGTCAACCGATAATCTTACCTACATAAATTTAATTTACTAAAAAAAGACACCCTAAATCGAATGGATATCATCACCTAATAATTGGACTAACCTAGAATTTGGGAAACGATACCAATTAGACAGCCTCACTCTCTATACTTCAGAAAATACGTTGCAACCAAAATTTTTAATATAAAAAGATAGTCATCCCGGCTCATGCTAAAAAATGTCTATTTAACAATTTTATTGATGTACTACACAAATTCCAATCACGGAATCGCTCATCTCGCTTAGACAAAAAATCTTCCCCATCATTTTCCTCAGGACCCCCTACTACTAAAAATTTACTTTAAGCTAAGTCTTTTTTTAGCCACGATTTCACTTTCCATGTACTCACTAAAGCTTGTTCGTTGGTCAAAGTACCCTTTAGGAGAAACCTCGATTATTCTGTTCGCAACTGTATTTAAGAGTTCATAATCGTGAGACGTGAAAATAATACATTCTGAATAGGCTGAAAGACCGTCATTTAAGCTAGAAATAGATTCGAGATCTAAATGGTCAGTGGGTTCGTCAAATATTAACGTGTTCGCACTCGTGACCATCATTTTAGAAAACATTGCTCTTGCTTTCTCTCCACCTGATAATACAGATACCACTTTTTTTACATCATCACCAGAAAACAACATCCGTCCCAAAAACCCACGTACTTCTTGAATTTCGTTCGTCTCACTGTATCCAGTTAACCACTCGAGTAACGTAGCACCCGTATCAAAAAACTTAGTGTTATCTTTAGGAAAAGACGTAAATTGGACACTGTCCCCCCATTCAACTTCCCCTTTATCTGGTGTTATTTCTCCAGATAAAATTTGAAGGAGTGTGGTTTTAGTAATCGAATTATCACCAATAATTGCAACTTTTTCATTTTTGTTGATTGTAAACGATACGTTATTCAAAACGAGCTCTCCTTCTACTGAATGGGAAACTTGTTTTACTTTTACAACATCGGTTCCACATTTTGAAACCGGTGAAAAACTAATATAAGGAGATTTTCTAGAAGAGACAGGAAGTTCCTCAGGTGATAATTTTTCGATTAGCTTTTTCCTTGAAGTTGCTTGTTTGGATTTTGATGCATTTGCACTAAATCGTCGAACAAAGTCTTCCAATTCTTTTACACGGCCTTCAATTTTCTTGTTTTTATCTAATCGTTGAGCCGCTGATAATTCACTAGATTTTTTCCAGAAATCATAGTTTCCCGGATAAATTTTAATTTCTTTGTAATCAAGGTCAGCCGTATGCGTACACACCTTATTTAAAAAATGTCTGTCATGAGAAACGACAATTACAGTGTTTTTAATATCCATCAGGTATTTTTCGAGCCATAAAACAGACTGGTAATCTAATTGGTTTGTTGGCTCATCCAATAGTAAAACATCTGGGTCTCCGAATAAGGCTTGAGCTAGAAGAACTCGAATTTTTTCCCCAGGTCCTAGTTCTTTCATCGTTTTATAATGAAGGTCCTCATTTATTCCCAAATCGGCCAGCATCGATGAGGCATCTGCTTCTGCAGTGTATCCACCCATTTCTCCGAACTCTACTTCCAAATCCCCTACCCTAAGACCCTGTGCTTCGGTCATTTCTTCTTTCGAATACAATTCCTTACGTTCTTCATGAATTTTGTACAATGCAGCATTCCCCATTAGGACAACGTCAATGACTTCGCATTCTTCATGGGCAAATTGGTCCTGCTTCAAAACAGAAAGCGTCTTGCCATCGTCCATAATAACGAGCCCACTCGATTGCTCAATTTCCCCTGAAAGAATTTTCAGGAATGTCGATTTTCCCGCTCCGTTTGCACCAATAAGGCCATAACAGTTGCCGTCTACAAATTTTACGCTAACATTTTCAAATAAGGTCCTTCCACTAAAAGAAAGGGTAAGTTCTGAGGTTGAAATCATTTAAATAGTCTCCAGTTATAGTTTTGAGTAGTCGAGAAAAGCAAACAATTGCCTATTACTTTGTAAAACTCTTTTTATTGTGAGGATTATAACATGTATTTAACGGGTAGAAAGGTATGATATAACTGCGTATATAATCATGATTTATCAAAAAATCAGATATGTATCTATTTTTAGTATTTTAGGTCATACATTTATAAGGAAATAATCAAACATGCAAACGATGGCTTTTTTTGTGGAAAACGCGTTTTATATCATCGAATCTATTGGGATTGTTGCCTTTGCGGTCTCAGGTATAATCCTTGCCCGACAAAAAGATTTTGACCTAGTTGGCATGTATATCATTGCATGCGTCACTGCCTTTGGAGGGGGAACCTTAAGAGATTTAATATTAGATAGGACCCCAGTATATTGGATTTCCCATTCTGAATACCCTTTATTCATTCTCCTCTTAGTCACGTTTTTTTATGTATTTCCAAAGATAGGAATCAAGGAAAAGTGGCTGACTGTTCCTGATGCACTAGGAATTGCACTGTTTACTATTTCTAGTTCTCAGATTGCTATGGAGTGTAATTTATCACCGACATTAGTTGCTATTTTCGCAACTATGTCCGCAACATTTGGTGGGTTGATACGAGACGTTTCTTGTAACGAGATACCCATGGTTTATCGAAAATCAAGCTTATATGCGTCAGTTGCCTTTATTGGGTCTGTTTTTTACATGTGTTTATTAGCGTTGACTATTGATTTCGGAATAGCCTCTATTTTATCAATTTTCTTTACATTTTTTCTACGAATTTTTGCAATTTATTTTAATTGGCGTCTTTAACAATTAACGCATGTGAAAAAGGGACACTTGTGATTTAGTTTCCATTCAGTGGCCATAAACTGTAAAGAAGCTGTTGGTTTTTTAATTTTTTTACTATATTTAGTAGTTAAAAATGGACACATCAAATTTATCTATTATCGTTGTTCGACCTAAGTACCCCGAAAACATAGGGTCTATTGCGCGTGCTTGTATGAATTTCGGAATAAAATCAATTATCCTTATTAACCCTTGCGATTACCTTGTTGATGAAGCGTTTATGTTAGCCAAGCATGCTAAACCACTGCTATACAAAGCAGAAGTAAGAGAAAATCTTTCAGATTGTTGTAAAGACCACCATGTACTAATAGGGACCACGCAACGTAGACGCGATAAGCAAGTTCCTTTTTACTACCCAAAAGAAATCTTTGAAAAAACATCAAAAATGGCTATGTCCTCTAAAATTGGGATAGTATTTGGTAGGGAAGATTCGGGCTTAACAAACGAGGACCTTTCATTTTGCAATTTTCAATCATCCATCCCTGCTAGCCAAGAAAATTCGGTTTTCAATCTATCTCAGGCCGTTTTAATTTACCTTTATGAATGGTTTAATTTCGACCATCATAAAGGAGGGACTGAATCCTACCGATGGACGCCAGCTGAAAAACATGAAGAATCGATACTCTATTCAAAACTTGAGACCGTTATATCCGATTTACCAATAGATACTAGAAAAGGTGTAGAAAATTTTACTGGTCTTTTTAAACGGGTCTTTTCACGAGCGGTTCTTGAAAAGCGTGATATTCGGCTTTTTCATAAACTTTTTGACTTGGTTTCCAAAATTAATCCAAAAAAGACATTGCCCAATCCTGATACTATCGATTAAATTAATTCGCTAAGATTACATAAATTATTAGTTAAATGAGCAACATACAATGAATTCACAACAAAAAGCTAAGTTAAACGAAAAAAATACTGCTAATAAAGCCATAACAAAAAAGGCAAAAGCAAAGCAAAGAACGCGAACAAACCTAAGTAACGCCCACGCCTTAAAGAAAAACGATATAATTACCCTTAAAATTACCGAGTGGGGAACAAAAGGACTCGCTATCGGACGCTATGAGAATCAAAAAATACTGGTTCCATATGTAAAACCCTACGAAAAAATTAAAGTTCAACTATTAAAAATAGGTCCTTCCTTTATTTTTGGAAAATGTTTAGAAATTGTTGAAGACGATCCAACAGTAGTCTTCCCGAAATGTAGTGTGTTTGGAAAATGTGGAGGATGCCACTACCAACATGTTCCTTATTCCGAGCAACTTGACATCAAACTCAAGCAGTATTCGGACAGTCTTTCATCTCAATTAAACGACATTCCAAGTAAAATGCCTTTTGACTTTTCTAAATCTGTTGAAATCCTGCCATCTTTATCGCCATGGGACTATCGTTATAAATCGCAATTCATTATTAAAAATGAAATCATTGGACTCTCTGCCGCAAGAAGTCAAACAGTTGTGAATATCGACAACTGCTCCGTACAACATCCGTTATCGAACACCGTTTTAACTATAATTAGAACATGGCTTACTAAACAACGAGAAAAGGGAGTCGACTGTTCACAATTTTCACAATTTTTCACGAGGGTAAGCCCGTGTTCTACACAACTCATGGTAGGCTTTATATCAAAAATCGATGACAAGCTCTTTTTCAAAGACTTATGCCGACAACTACTTAACGAGATACCAGAACTTGCATCAATCCTATTAAACATTAACACTGGAGATGAATGGGATCTTTTTGGGTCAGAAACAACACTATTACATGGCGATGAAAAACTTTATTTCAGCTATGCGGGAATCAAGTTACAACAATCATTAGACTCTTTCGTACAAGCAAATGGTCTCATGTTAGAAACCTTCTGGAAAAAAGCGACTGACCTTTTGGCCCTTTCGAAAACGGACACCCTTTTAGACTGCTATAGTGGAACAGGTGGAATGAGCATTTATTTCTCGAAATTTGTAAAAGATGTTATTTGCATAGAATCTAGCGCATCATCCATTAACGATGCTCGAGAAAACATCGCTGAAAATGACATCACTAATATTAGACTTATTCATAAAAAAGCTGAGGACGCATTAGGCTCCATAGATGTACAGTTGGATGCAGTTTGCACAAACCCTCCAAGAGCAGGTCTACATTCCTCGGTTAAAGATGCCCTTATTAAATTAAACCCGTTTAAAATCTTATATATTTCGTGTAACCCAGAAACTCTTGCAGCCGACCTCACATCCTTTTTGAAAAACGGATATAGTGTAAAAAAAGCTGTCTTACTCGATATGTTTCCGCAGACGTATCACATGGAATCTATGGTTCTTCTGGAAAAAGACGATAAGAAGTTAAGTTAAGTTAAGTTAAGTTTGGAAAAGAATTCTAGTCGAGTTTACTTCTAGCTACTTCTAACCAATCAACTAGATCAAAACAATCAGAAATCATGGCAAAAAGAAGGTTGTCTGGTTGGATAACTGTTTCTTTATATATTTTGTGAAAAGCAATTAATGCCTCAGCAAGAAATTGTTCGGCCATTTCTTTATCATTTTCAGCCTTTTCCATCATTTCATTTGCGACAACATTCCAATGGTTTTTGGAGTATTCGTTTTTATTTAGCCAGTAAATGACCATAGTCGTTAACTGTTTCGATGTCATATCAGTCGTTGAAGGAGTCATGAAACAAACGTCTCCATAATATAATCAACATGTTTTTTTTCTACGGGGTTAATGGATAAACGGCTTCCTTTTTGGACCACCATCATATCAGACAACGCCTCATGCTCTTTAAGGTCCTTTAATGAAATGATCGATTTAAATTTTTGTTTAAACTTAACATCGACCATAAACCATCGGGGGGTTTCTTTAGATGATTTAGGGTCACAATATTTTGATTTCTCGTCCCATGCAAAGTAATCAGGATAACTTTCTTTACAAACTTCGCACAGGCCAATGATGCCGGAAGGTTTTGAGTTTGAATGATAGAAAAAGGCAATATCTCCTATTTTCATCTTATCTCTCATAAAATTTCTTGCCTGATAATTCCGAACGCCTTCCCATTGGGTCGTCCCATCTTTTATTAGGTCGTCAATCGAATAGACATTTGGTTCACATTTCATTAGCCAATAATTCATAAGAAAAAGTTTAGCTAAATCTTATGTCTTTCGCAATCGCTGGATTTAGAATCTAAACCCAGCTCTAATAAATGCTTGTTGAGAATAAGTATCGCTGTCACCGTTTGTAACCTTGAATTCACCACCGAAATCAAGGTTAAGTTTCCACACATATAATCTAATAAAGGATGTCACATTAGAATCCAATGATAATTGGAACTGAGTAGACGCTTCATTATATAAAATTCCACTATAGTCAGCGTGAAACGAGTAGTTATTTAAGAAATCATAAAAGGTATAATCAGTGCCAAATAGAAATCCTACGTTTGTTACATTTTTAAATGTTGTTCCCCCTAGTCCCAACTTAAATCCAGACTCAGCACTTGTATCTTGGTATAGTCGAGCTTGGTTGAAACAAATGTAAACCTGTTCCCATGTCGATTCCCCATCCCCTTCCTCAAATTTCTTTAAATCAATTCCAACGCCAATGCTATTAGCGATTGTTCCATCGTGATTATATAAATTAGGAAATCTCTTGCTAACGCTTCCTTGGCTTCCTGTTTTGTTATCGAAACTTTGGTTGTTCATCCGTGTTCCGTAATTAATTTGATAAGGGCCCGTAAAGTCTTCATAACTTTTTACAGCCTTTGTTTGATACGTTTTAGGAAGTCTTTCGTCAATATCTCTGTTATAGAAAAGGACGTATTGTACTAGTGAAAAAAAGAGTTCCGACATTAGGTCTTCTTCTTGTTCATCCATATTATCAACCGAATGATTCCACACGCTATTATCCGATGTTTCGGTGTCCGAGTAGCCAGTGTTTTCACGTACCCGAACATCCGTGTCCTTTTCTGTTTTTAAAGATTTTTCATAATTAGATAACCTGGACGACTTTTGATCTGTATCTGTATTCGCGAACACTTGACCCGTCATTAATCCAATTATCATAAGTAAGGCTATTTTTAATACATTTCTTTTAAAGCTCATGTATTTCATCCAATTTAAGTTTAAAATCGGAAGCCAGCTCTTACAAAGCCTTGTTGAAAATAGGTACCTTCATCAATGTTTGTAAAATTTAACTCGCCACCAATATCAAGATGAAGCTGAGAGATATATACCCTAAAAAAGGAATTAACATTTGATTCCAACATCGGTTCATCATCTTCGGTATTTATATTGTAAACAGTTCCATTATATTCGGCATGAAACGAATAATTACTAGGTAAATTATAGAATTTATATGCCATGCCAACTAAAAGCCCTGTATTTTTGGATTCTCCCATCAAGGTATGCATTCCCAATTTTATACCAAAAGAAGCGACTGAATCATCAAAAACTGTCGCAGACTTGTGATTTACAAATCCTTGAAATGACGTCAGCCTGTCGGTACCTTCGACAAAATCTCTAACTTTCACACCTAGCCCAAATGCCGATAGACTCGTTCCGTTCTGACTATATGAATTCGGGGCCATAAATACTAATACTCCTTGCTTACCCGTGACGCCATCTTCTCCATTCTGATCCATACTTTGTCCGTATGACACTTGAAAGTTCCCTGTGAAATCCTCGTATTTATCCAGTAATAAGTTTAAGCTTTCTTCTTGCTCTTCAGATATCTCAGGTAATTTTTTGTCTATTTTAACGTTAGAAACGCCTATCCCGTTATTCCTTCGTTCGTTTGCTCTAGATCTCTTAGATCTAGAATCATTTACGTACCCACGTCCAAATGTCGTAGGAAATATCGAATTGAAGGCGAATAATGGTCTGCGTCGAGAATGTCTCTTAAACCGTTTTATTTTTACATATGTATAACCGTCTCTATATCCATTGCCATTTTTATAGCTTGATCTGTTTTTTTTCCGATGTTTAATTTTTGATTTATTTTTATTTTGGTTTTGATTAGCTGAGTCATCCTCATTATCGTAACTCTCAACATAATTAGTGTTCGATTCAGATTCAGAATGACTATCTACCTGGTCAGACGTCTTTTTTGTTGAATCGTAGTAAGTATTTAATTTCCCGTTTTCTGAGTCACCATTTTCATCACTTTCCTGGTTTGAACTTGTTGAATCGTAACCGTCCTGTTTTTGATTGCTAATAGACTTTTCATATTTAGAGAGTTTGAACTGTTGATCATGACTATTTATAGACACCTTTGCTAAGGGTTGAGCGGCCATTCCAGCGTGTAACGTAAATAATGCGATGATGATTAGTTTGTTTTTGTTTTTCACAGTTTCACTTCCTTTAAGCTTTAAACAAATGGTATTGGTTTAAAGTTCCATTGTTAAGACCAAATTCCTGGGTAGCATTTTTTTTTTCTATGCACTACGATTATAATCTGTTGCTTAACTTAACATAGAATTTTGGAAGGATAAAATAAATGACAATTAAAAATGATAAAGTTGTACTCATTCACTACACATTAAAAGACGATAAAGGTGAAACAATTGATAGTTCTGAAGGACAAGAACCCTTAGGTTACCTTCACGGCAAAAAGAATATTGTTGTTGGACTAGAATCTGTTTTAGATGGCCAAAAAGCCGGTCAAAAATTGAACGTAATTGTTAAACCTGAAGACGGATATGGGATCTATGATGAAAAAATGAAACAAGAAGTTGAAAAAAGTAAGTTTGGAAAAGAAGCTGAACTTCAAGTGGGTGCGAGATTTCAAGCTGAAACCCCTCAAGGTGTAACGATAGCTTGTATAAAGGAAATTAAAGACAAAACGGTCATTGTTGATTTCAATCATGAATTGGCTGGAAAAACATTATATTTTGACATTGAAATCATGGACGTTCGAGATGCATCTGCTGAAGAACTTGAACATGGACATGTTCATGGAACTGGTGGTCACAAACACTAAGTCTTAGCTTCCCAAAAGTTTCCATATTGACCCTTAGTTACTGCCTTTAGGCCTATACTACGAAAGTCATTATGAAAACTTTTGGAACGCACCCTGTTCTTAGAAAATTTCTGATTAGTTAACGTTTGTTTTGAATAGTAACTTTTTTAAGCGCATAATCTAATCCTTTACACAATACAGCTTCTTTAAGCAATGTCTCGTCACTTTCCCAAATAGTAGGCCAATCGGGATAACTTTTACAGGAGGAAGGCCTTCCTTCATATACGGTACAACTATTGGTTTCGTCTAAAAAACAACTTGGTCTGAAATTAGGCGTTGCTATTAACGTCCATCCATTTTTCTTTATCGTAAATTTTCTCAAAAACGATACAATGTCTGTCTTTAAAATCGAGGCCATCTTTTGGACTTGTAAGGTATTTACTCGCACGTACCCTGAATGTCTACAACACGCGCCTGTTTGATGACACTTAAATTTAGATAGAATCGTAGATTTCATATCGACCAACCGAGTAGAATTCTGTCTATATTTCATAAAATAAGTTTAACCATATTATTAAAATTACGTCCATAAATTCCATTTATTTGAGTTTAATTTTATAATTCCTCAACTGTATAGGTTAAATAGAAAGACTCTTAACTTTTTTTTTGTTTAACTTAATTAAATAATGGGAATAGCAAATCATGTCTATTTTAAATAATGATAAAACGTTAGAAACGCCGGGAACCGCCTTCAGGCTCTCTACTCTCAAAACAAATGAGGCAACCGATTTTTCCAGTCTGACAAACAAAGCCTATCAGGACGCTTCAAAAACAGAAACTGACCACTTAAACGACTTAAAAATTCTTGTTAACACGATGTCTTCGGTAGATAAATATTTAAATAGTCTAAGTTCAACAACCCGGTTTTTTAGAACACCCTCTCTATGTACTGACTCAATGCCTATTTTTTAGAATTTAAAGTCAACAAAATTGGACCGGGTAAATAAAATAAAATCCAAAAAACACAGGTTTTACCTAACTATTTCCTTATAAATCAATTACCCAACCTCCCTAAGGATGTCCCATTGCTTTCATAAACAGGCGTTAAATGAGTGTCATTGACGTTTCTTATATATCCACGTCCTCTTCTTTACCCCTTTCTATAGACTTTATTTCTATTTCTAGGCCTACGATAACCCAGTTCTATTTAATGTGGGAATCTCATTATGTATTACGAAATTTAGTGATAAAAAATAGCTAAATAAGATCTAGCCTGACTAAGCATTATTTATTAAACTAATTTAAGATAATCAAAATATAAGGAGTACCTATGATAATGAAAGCAGTAAAAGGACTAGGAATTCTCGCTATAGCATTTCTCATGCAAACACAGGTATTTGCGTTTTGTGATAAATGTGAATCATCGAAAAATCCATGCATTACTTGTCAGTCAGAAGAAAAAACTCTCTGTAAAACATGTGAACTTTCAGGAAAAACCTGTGAAACATGCAAAGCGAAAAAAACCTCAACATGCGCCAAATGTAAAGTGGAAGGTGTCCCATGCACAACATGCAAAGTAAGGATGCTTGGAATGAAATCTTACAAAATGTCAGCGAAAAAAGTATGCTGCACGAAACAATCATTTTTGGGTAAAAAAATGAAAGAAAATGACAAACATTGGCATATTAAGATGCGACATCGTGTGGAATTTGTAGATGGAAAAACTAATGGGTTAAAAGCGACGACTCGCTTTGTTATTGGTAAAACCTATTACTCTAAAGAGACGGGAATGAAATTAGTTGCCCAAGCGATGAATGTTTTTTTGGAAGTTACTGCTTCCGACGGAAATTCTCTTATTGCAGACGCTGAAGCTGCTCGATTTACAAAACTCTATATTCAAAAGACTTTTGGAGACGTGACTGTTATTTTTGGGGATAGGCCAATCATTTTAGGAAATCAACGATTTATTGGATCTTCAAATTGGAGACAACTACCTCAAACGTTTGGTGCACTTTCTGCAGAAACAAACGTAAACGAAAACGCTCATTTGTATGGCGCTGTTTTATTTAAACGAAACGGTGTAACTCAAGCAACTACAAAAGAATATAACACTGGAAGTCTTCTTTTAAACGGTACGTATAAAGTTTCTGATTCTTTGAATCTAGAAACGTATGGTTACTTAATAGAAGATAAGCACAATACTCTTGGAGTTAAGGGTAAAGGTTCTGTATCTATCGGAATGGATAACCCTGTTTCTTATGAAGTAGAAGTTGCAGTTCAATCAGATCCTTCTATAACAACGGATGCTTATTCAGGTGATGTTTCTACAAAGTATTATAGAGTAGAAGCTGAGTCTAAATTGAAAAGTATTTCATTTGGAGTAGGTTTTGAATCATTTGGAGACAAAGATTCTGGAACTACTGGTTTTTCTACACCATTGGGCTCACTTCATAAATTTAATGGATGGGCAGATATTATGGCAGGAAAAGCCGCTACAGGTGATACAAATGGGTTTAGCGACTTATTTGTTTCAGTAGGATTAAATGATGTTATTGGAAGGCCTTCTCTTTCCTACCATGTTTTTAACTCTGTAACTAATGACATTGACTACGGATCGGAAATAGATTTTTCTGTCAGCAAAAAAGTTTCTGACCGATTAACTCTTTCTGCAAAGGCTGCAATATTCTCAGCTGGAGATGCATCTGCGTTATCAGATACAAACAAGTTTTGGATAATGGCTAGTTCATCATTCTAAGTAGTTAAGATAAAACGCCATACCATGGGATTTGACGTAGGCACTGTTCAACGGCTTCGAGATGAACTTTTTAACGTTGACATCGTGTTTGAAGAAAAAGAAAATGTTCGGAGGTATGGCTTTCCTTTATGCAGGAAAAATGCAGATCTGGGTATTAGACGATCAATTTCTTGTTCGTCTAATACCCAAACCAACAGGAAACGGCACTCGAAAATACGATTATGCCTCTCCAATGGATTTTACTGGACGCCCAATGCAAGGGTTTCTTTATTTATCATCTGCTGACATGGATGAAGACTCTGAAGTTCATGAATGGTTACAAAAATCATTTAACTATTTGAAATAAATTGGACTAAATAAATGGCAAAATTAAAACTCGATCTACATGAAATATTTAACAAAGGTAAAAAAATTGAAGATGCCTTAAACGACATCATCAAACAAGCAGTCGATAAAAAAATTAAACTTGTCGAAATTATTCCAGGAAAAGGGACCGGTCAACTTAAGAAAAAGGTAATTCGGTTTCTAAATACGCCTGAAATCAAAAAACTTTACCATCGTATCGACAAGGATAGTAAAAACTTTGGACGATTGTTTGTTCGATTTAAGTAAAGTCCAACCACGTAACGTAAGTCATCCTATATTCTAAAATCTGGATACACGCAGACCGTCTCTTTGCAAAATTCAATAAATCTCAACATCCCTTTTGATAGTTTCCTATTAATTGGTAGAACAAAAGAGAAGGGTCTTACAATTGACTCTTTTAATGAAATTTCAGATAAGGATTTGAAATCTAATTCTTTTGACACACAAACTCTAGATATGCACGCTATTCCAAGTTCTGATGCTACGGCCTGTTTAATTGCTTCTGTTTGGGAAATAACTTTTATATTAGATAGAGACAGTCCAAATTCCATTAATTTCGCATCAATTGTAGATTGAGTCCCTGAGCCAGGCTCCCTCATTATCCAACACTCATTTTTTAGCTTATGAATACTAATTGGTTCATTAAGCCCCCTATTACTAGAATAAGACTGAACCACAATAAGTTCATCATCCATCCAAAATTCTGTCGTTACATTTGTTTTAAACACAGGACCTTCAACTAACCCCAAATCAATCTTATTTTCAGACACTCGTTTAGAAATTTGTTCTGTATTTTCTATTATTAACTCAAAGTCTGGACTCACTTTTTCTTTTTCCATAAATGACGACATAAGTTGAGGTAATAAATAGTTACCTATTGTAGTTGAAGCGCCTATTATAAATTTTTCCTGAAATTCATCTTTTCCAACTGATTTCAAATGAAATGATAACTCTTTTAAAATGGGTGCTAGTTTATCTTTTAAATAGGCTCCTTTTTGATTTAGTTTTACTTCCCGCCCTACTCTATCAAACACAAAACATCCCAATTGAGTCTCAAACTGACTGATGGCTGTACTTACTGCCGAATGGCTTAAATACAGTTTATCAGCCGCTTTTTTCATGTTTTCTGACTCACATACTGCTAAAAATATTTCGATTTGTCGTTTTGTTATATTTTCCATTTTTATCTTTACTTACCTTTCTACTTCCAATTATTCAATTATACTAAACATTTTATTCTATTTTATTTAGTTTTAATAAACCAATTATATGGGTATAGTGACTACATGAGAAAATATTTTTTATTTCTGATATTTAGTGGCTTTTTTGTAACAGTTTCAAATTTCAGCCCCATAGTCTATCTTCTGGTAGGATTTGGGACATCGTACTTTATTAGCAACTCTATTAAAAAAAGGCTCCCGGTATTCATCTCTTCTACTCTAAAAATTGCCATTATCGGATTAGGATTAAAATTGTCTTGGACAGATTTACACCAAGTTCAAGCTTCCTATCTTTATTTTGTTCTATATGGTTTATGTTTTACATTGATTTCTGGATGGATACTTCTTAAATGTTTCAATTTGGAAAAGACATTGGGTTTATTACTCACTGTTGGAACGGCTATTTGTGGTGGAAGTGCAATCGCTACGGTAGCATCGGTAACTAACGCTAAAAGCCATCAGGTTGCTGCTGCCTTATGCCCGATCTATCTCTTGAATTCTAGCGCCCTCGTTTTATTCCCTTTTCTCGCTCATTTTTTCAATTTAACAGATCATCAATTTGGAGTATGGGCTGCAATAGCTATACATGATACTAGCAGCGTATTAGGCGCTACATCAGCTTTTAGTGATTCATCGTTGAACCTTGGCTTGATGCTC
>JABIQV010000050.1 GCA_018699495.1 bacterium
TCCCAGTCACAGCGTCAAGTCCGGCAGATAAAATAGCATGGGTACCTGAAAGTTGTTTTGAAAAAGTACCGGAGGTAGCAGAAAGAGCATCAGAAAAAGTAG
Source organism: bacterium (assembly GCA_018699495.1). Taxonomy (GTDB): domain Bacteria; phylum Margulisbacteria; class Marinamargulisbacteria; order JABIPA01; family JABIPA01; genus JABIPA01. The sequence continues at coordinate 103 of JABIQV010000050.1, forward strand.
CTGTGGTACCGGTGAGAGGTCCCGTAAAATCCGCAGACGTACCAGACAAACTACCCAATATAGTTAAATCGGAAGAAATTGACGCCGACCCAATAACAACAAATTTATCAGAAGGCGTTGTTGTACCAAGCCCAACGTTACCACTTTCAAGAATAGTAACGAGGGGCGTAGATGAGGACGAGTCAAATTTAGAAGAAGTAGAATTAAAGGAGAAAAGAGAGTCAGAAGCAGAGGAAGAATACCCATTAAAGGAAATATCACGATTAGAAACAATATGGTGAGGGTTTGTACCATTTGTATGTCCAATTTTCAGAGCCGATGAATCAGACGCATCATTAATTTGGATGACACCATCAGGAGATGTGGTGTGAATACCGAGATTAGAATTATCAACAATATGAAGATTATCAGAATCGATGATGGCCTTTCCTTCAAGACCGGAAGCAGTAAAAGCAAAAGGAACGGATTGAAGTGCAATTCGAGGGGACATTTCGGTGTCAGATTCGACAGTAATACCTAAAAATAACGGATTCGTATCAAAAATAACACGATTGAGAGAAGTAATAGTTCCTAAGTTAACAAAGAAATGACCTTTAGTAAGAGTAATGGCAGACGCACCCGTGTAGGTTTCAGACCATAATTCGATTCCGTCAGAAGATGAATTATAAATAGAAAATTTGAGAGTATAAGACCCGTTAAGAGGAGCTGCCGAACTGTCAGTTAATTTTCCTTGATAGGAAATAAGATTAGGCACCGATAATGCATAATTAACAAGCAAGACTGAAGCTATCACTAACAGGGCAATTAGTTTTTTAGGTTTCATTCTATATTTAGTATACCCAATTAAAAAGAAGATTAAACAATTATTTATTTAAATTTTGGGCAGAAAAATAAGTCTTATTTAAGCTGTTCATTATAATGTTGTTGTTTTTTTTATTTGCTAGTAGCCACAATTTGATCATAAATACTTTCTAAATCCTTATACAAAAATGGTTTTAAAAGAGTAAAGATCTCTAAATTCCCTTGAAATGACTGAAACGTTTTAAATTTTGTTTTATCCACTAAAATTAGCAAATAAATATTCTTGGTTATTATCTGTTTTAAATTTAATTTTTTACCATTTTGATTGTGAGTTTCATTTATTTTATTCTGAAAATTATTAGTCGCAGAGAGAATATTATTGACACAATCCGGAGACTCACAGTCTAAAACAATTAAATCGGGGAAGGCTCTCGTTTCGGCCAGAAATTTTTCAAAACTTTCGGATTGATCAAAGCAAGAGCATAACAATTTCCGAGATATTAGAAACTGATTCAAAATTTCAAGCAAATGAGGACTTTTTGAAAAAAGAGCCACCGTTTCCATTAAGAAATACGTTTTTGAGTTACTGGATCAACACCAACTAAAGCAGCATCTTCTCTGGACGTTGCAATTGAATGATATCCGCAATCAACATGATGAATTTCCCCAGTTACACCAGATGAGAGGTCTGAACAGAGATAAAGACCAGAATTCCCAATTTCTTCTAATGTTACATTTCGTTTCATTGGAGCTCGTTTTGCGTTGATTTTTAACAGAGTATCAAATCCACTGATTCCTTTTCCTGCCAAGGTTTTGATAGGACCAGCTGAAATACCATTAACTCTAATATTTTTTTCTCCAAGTTCAGCAGCCAAATATTTAACGCTTGAATCTAATGCTGCTTTTGCAACACCCATAACATTATAATTTGGCACATATCGTTCGCCTCCTAAATAAGTAAGCGTAATGATAGAGCCACCATTTGGCATCCATTTAACAGCAGATCGTGTAACAGACACAAGAGAGTAAGCACTTACATTTAGAGCAAGGTTCCAACCTTCAAGAGAGGTCTCATAAAAATTTCCCATAAGATCTTCTTTATTAGCAAAAGCAACAGCATGAATAACAAAGTCGATGCTACCGTGTTCTTCACCAAATTTAGAAAATACAGATTCAATTTCAGATTCGTTTGTGACGTCGCAAGGTTCAACAAATGGAATATCCATTTCCGTAGCTATTTTTTGAACACGAGGTTTCATCAGATCATTAGCATAAGTAAAACCTAAAGTAGCGCCATGATCGTGAAGGGATTTAGCAATTCCATAAGCAATTCCTCGCTTATTACTGATACCAAATATGATTCCCTTTTTTCCCTCCATTATTTTCATTGATGTCCTCCGAATTATTCTTTTGATTATAAGCTCTTATCTTATCCAATTTGTGACTATTTAATCAACTCCCTGGTCGGAAGTGAAATTAATCAGGTACCATAATACTATGTTTAATGTTCCAACTCTAATCTATGATGGGTCCTGTGGTTTTTGTAAACGATGTATATCCTATTTTCAACGTTTTCAGAGAAGACATATCAATTATATTACCTCCGAGAAGGCTCAATACCTTATGGATACTCCGGCAAAAAAAGACATGGATGCGTCCGTTTATTTTTACCATGAAGGAATCTTTTTTAAAGGTGCCGAAGCTATTTTTGAATTATATGCGGTAGGAGCAAAAAAAACACACTGGAAATGGATGTACAACAAGATTGGAGGACTAAAGTTTTTAGCAGAACTTGGGTATTTTTGTGTCGCTAAAAATCGTAAATGGTTGTCAAAAATTTCACAGGTGTTATACGGAAAATTTGAAAAAGAGTCAGGCGGCATAGATAGGCTGCATAGTAGAGTATTTGCTAATTCGAAGGAAACGTGGTTCTCCGAAGATGTTGTCTATCAAAATAGAATAGAAACGTATGTAATCGCTCAGTCTCTTTTCTTTAGAGGGATGGGGCTAGTTTATTTGTTGGCGTTTGGGTCGTTATTTTTTCAGGTAATTGGTCTTTTTGGAAGCCATGGAATACTCCCTATTTCAACTTATGCTGAACGAATCATTTCCGTTTCAAAAGAATTATCGTTTCCATCTATATTTTTATTTTTTAATTCAGATACCTTTTTAATAACAGCAACTGTTATGGGCGTCATTAGTGGCGGGTTAATGATTGTTGGTTTGTTGCCAGGTATTACATCGTTTGTTTCTTGGGTACTGTACCTTTCATTTGTAACGGTGGGTCAGGAATTTATGAGTTATCAATGGGATGTTTTGTTGCTGGAAGCAGGGTTTTTATTATTATTTTTCGTTCCTTGGGGGGGATCTATTTTTAATCAGCCTACAAAAAAACCGTCACGGCTTATTTTATTTATGCTTAAGTTGTTACTTTTTCGACTAATGTTTACAGCGGGTGTCGTAAAATTAATCAGTGGCGATAATACGTGGAAAACCTTCATGAGTTTGGATTATCATTTTTACACACAACCTCTACCTCATTTTATGTCTTGGTATGCGCATCAATTACCCTTGTATATTAAGAAAATTGGGGTCGGGTTTGCTTTTTTTGTAGAGTTAGTCGTTCCTTTTTTATTTTTTATGCCAAGGAGACCCCGTCATTTGGCATTTTTGCTGACAACTTTATTTATGATATTTATAATGGCTACAGGTAATTATGGATTTTTTAATATATTAGTAATTGTTCTCTCGTTTATACTTTTAGATGACTATTTTATCCTTTCAAGGATTCCTAAATGGGTAAAAAAGATGATTGATTTAAGATACAGAGTCGTTCCTGAACGAAAGGTTCGTAAATATTTGAATAGAGGTATTGTGTGTTGTTTGTTAGTGCCAATGCTATACATGGAAAGCTCAAGATTTATAACGGATCGACTCATTGTTCCTAAACCAGTTCAGTTTTTGGGAGGAGTGGCTCAACATTTTCGACTATTTAGTCCTTATGGTTTGTTTGCGGTAATGACGACAAAACGAAAGGAAGTAGTTATACAGGCGAGTTTAGATGGGGAGACATGGAAAGATTACGAATTTAAGTGGAAACCTGGAGCAGTTAATATAGCTCCTAAATGGGCATTTCCTCATCAACCACGATTGGATTGGCAGTTATGGTTTTCGGCGTTGTCTACAATTGAAAATAATTCGTGGATGTATCATTATTTTGTAAAACTTATTCAAGGGTCGGAGTCTGTTTTATCGTTAATGGGGCCCAGCCCTTTTGGAAATAAAAAGCCAAACTATATACAAGCACAATTGTACGATTATACATTTACAGAACTAGACGATATGAAGGGGACTGGGTATTGGTGGAAACGAACGTATGTTGGGCCATATTCTCCTACGCTGCAACTATCGAAATAATCTGATAATGGTTTTTCCTTATTTCTGAACCTTAATTCCTTGAACGTAGGTACTTAAGATGTCACGAGAGTCAGTCATAAAGACTAATTTTTTAAGGATTTCGTCAGTAGAATAGGTGGCGATAACGGAATCAGGACCGGTATTTTTGAGGGAGATAATATTGGAATCAAATGCTTTACCAATCTGAAAATTCCCAATTTTATCGTCCAAGTCAAGAACAGATGCACCTCCTAAAGTTGCACAATAAAAAAGGTTTTCTGTTTGAATAGGTGTTGTTTTTTGATGGAATGTAGGTGACATGAGTAGGTCAATATTAAGATGGGTTTGATAGGCAGATCTCATTTCACTAAACATAGACGTAGAAATTCCACCTGAAAGATCAGTTCCTAACCCAATTTTAGAGTAGATTTTTAACCAATTTGAAAGGTTGAACCTTCCACTTTTTAAATATAAATTGGAACATGGACAATGTGAAATACCAATATCATGATTCACTAAAGTTTCTTTTTCATCGTCGGACAGATGAATTGAATGAGCCATAATGACAGGTCCTTTAACCGATAGTAGTCCATGTTCTTTATAAACATCTGTATAAGTTAACGATGGGTATAAATTTTTGACAGTTTCAATTTCTTGGATATTTTCTGATAAATGAGTTTGTATTCCAAGATCATATTTATGAGCAAGGTCTGATAAACCTGTCATTAATTTAGAACTACAGCTAATTGCGAATCTGGGAGTAATAATAGGGTGAACTAAATGAGACGAAAGTGACAGTACATCATTTATAAAATAGTCTGTTTCATTTAGAGAGTCTATCGTTGACTCTAAAAGAGGAGTTGGTGAATTTTGGTCCATATTTACCTTGCCGACGTACCCACGTTGTCCTTGACTAACCATTGCTTTTGCAAGAGAAAGACAAGCTTGTCTGTGAATGGTTCCATAGTAACTTGCTGTAGTCGTGCCAGCTTTTAATAAGTGGTGGACGCAAAAACTCATAATTGAATCCGCGTATGGTTGGTCCGAAAATTTTGCTTCTTCAGGAAAAGTGACTGTTTCAAGCCATTTCAAAAGAGGTAAGCCAACACCTTTTCCTATATTCATAAGTTGAGCAGCATGAACATGGGTGTCTACAAATCCTGGGCAGATAATTTGGTCGTTTGGAACGTCTAAAATAGTTGAGTAGAGGTCTTTTACGATTTCGATAGGTTTGTCTAAATATGTATCCGTAGGTGCATTTAAATATGCATGACCTTTTGCAATTTCAATCGAACGAATCGTAGTGTCAGAATGAACGTTAAAAATACACTCGATAAATCCCTCGCTATTTACACCAATCCCTCCAGAAAAAGATTGGACGGTTGTTTTATCGAGCGAATGAAAAAATTGTCCGGTTATTAATAAATGAGCCTTTTTCAAAATTAGTTAACGTTAAAAGAGGTGACTATTTTTTAACAAAAGGAACAGACGTTACGTTAGCCTTATAAAACTTTCCACGAATATCAATTTCAAATTCACCCGTTTCAGCAAGTTCTTTCGAAATTATTGCCATGCCAATCGGTTTTCCAAGAGTAGGGGACAATGTTCCAGACGTAACTTCTCCGCCACCCTTTATCTTGTAATGAGGTCTAGGGATCATTCTATCTTCCATTTCAAAACCAATCGTTGTTCGAGTTGTTGTGTTACTTAAGTTAGCTAAGGCGTCTCTACCGATAAAGTTTTTTTCTAATTTAACTACCCATTTGTATCTTGTTTCTAAGGGGGTAATCGTTTCTGATAATTCTTGTCCATAAAGAGGAAGTCCCGCTTCGATTCTTAAGGTATCTCTTGCACCAAGGCCACAAGGTTGAACACCACTTTCGATAATCTTTTCCCAAATTTGACTAATTGAGTCGTTCGGAACAAGTAATTCAAATCCATCTTCACCAGTGTAACCTGTTCGAGATGCAATTACCGTTACGCCGTCTAAAATTTTATTTTCAACAGTAAATCTACCAATCGCTTTAAAGTCTATTCCAAAAATAGTTGAAAGTTTTTCAGCAGCATCGGGACCTTGAATCGCAATGAATCCATTTGTTTTATTAAGGTCCGTAATTGAAATACCGTCTCTCTCAAGACTGTTCATCCAATTGACCATTTTTTCTTTGTTTCCAGCATTTACAACTAGATAAAACGAATGAGGTAATTTTCCAATCATAATATCGTCTAAAATACCGCCGTTTTCATTAAGAGCCATTGAATAGACCATGTTATTTTTTTTCGTTTTATCTAGGTCATTGCAACTAATTTGTTGAAGGAACGATTGTGAATTGTCTCCAGTAATTTCAAAACAACCCATATGAGAAATATCAAACATTCCACATGTTTCTCTTACAGCTTGATGTTCTTCTTTTAAGCCTACATACCATACGGGCATTTTGAATCCAGAAAAAGGGACCATCTTTGCTTTTAATTTTTCGTGATTTGAAAATAATATTGTTTTATTCATATGTTGGCTCCTTTAGATCGGTACACTTAATAAGTGCGTTTATAAATTTTTGATTTTGGGCTCTCGTGCCAATACTTACTCGAATGGCATGCGGTAAGCCAAAGCTGTTTAAGGGTCTAATAATAACACCTTGTTTGAGCAAGTTTTCGGCTACAGATGACGCATCCCATTCTCCGTGAATAAGAATGAAGTTTGCATGTGTCTTGATATAGCTTATTTTTAGTTTCTCAAATTCGTTGTAAAGAAAAACCTTTTCTATTTCATTGTTTTTTAATGTTTTTTGAACAAATTCTTTGTTTTTCAGAGCAATAGTTCCTGCTTTTAGGGCTAAACTATTTACGTTAAATGGCATTTTTAATTTCGATAGAAGAGCAATCAATTCAGGATGGCCAAGCGCATACCCTAATCGTAGTCCAGCAAGGCCATATAGTTTTGAAAATGTTTGCAAAATACAAACATTTTTGTGCTCGTGTATAAAAGGTAACCCGTTTCCATACGATGGATCTGAGGCAAACTCCGCATATGCTTGATCGAGTACCAATAGGCCATTGGGTAGGTTGTTTAATATTTTTTCTATATCTAATTGAGTTAAGAGAGTTCCTGTAGGATTATTAGGGTTTGCCAAAAATATTAATTTTGTTTTAGGCGTGATAGCGTCTATAAGAGTTTGTATATCGTATTGAAAATTTAGGAGGGGGACTTCTTGGTAAGTCGCACGAGAGATTGTTGCCACTAATTTGTATATAGAAAATGTTGGAGAAACAGTAAGTACGTCGTCGTTTGGGTTAAGAAAACATTGACCAAGCATTTGTAAAAGTTCGTCACTTCCGTTTCCAAGAAGAATATTATTTTCAGAAAGCGAATAGGTTCTTGAAATTGACTCTATTAATGGTTCAGATGCGGTATCTGGATAGCGTTCAAGATCTATAGGTTCATTTTGTAATTGTTTAAGAGTTACTGCTGAGCCAAACGGATTTTCATTTGAGGCTAATTTGGTTACAGAATCAACATTATATTTTTTTTTAACAGCGTCTATTGATAATCCAGGAGTATACGACTTGAGGAGGTTTACTGACGGATTTATTAAGTTATTTAGATTCATCTTTTAATATTATATCTGACTTCTTACTAAATAAGAATTAGATAAAGTTATTTCTTTTAAATTAATTTTTGACTGTATCTTTCTTGTTTTGGAATTGACTACAGTGGTCATCATAATTTTTAGATATACGAATAGTTAGTTTGTTCGGATTACCAATTGTTAACGAATCGTTTCCAACTGCTTCCGAATAGAATACTTTCTAAGCTTCTGTAATGATTTTTCTTCAATTTGTCTGATACGCTCTCGTGTCACTTGATATGTTTTTCCAACTTCGTCTAACGTCCGAGGTCTACCATCATCAAGTCCAAAACGAAGCTTTATAATCATTTGTTCTCGCTCGTTCAATGTCCCAATAGCCTTATAAATAAGGTCGCGATTTGATTTTTTTACCATCATATAATCTGGGCCAGGGATGCTTTTATCTTCAATAAAATCGCCTAGAGAAGCTGTTTCTTCGTCACCAACTGGCATGTCCAGAGAAAGTGGTAATTGAGAATATTGTTTGACTGCGTCAATTTGTTCTTTGTCCATTTCAGTACGAGCCATCATTTCTTCTTCAGTTGGCTTTCTTCCAAGTTTTTGACTCAATTCTTTGTCTGCACGTTTATATTTACAAATGGTCTCTACCATATGAACAGGCACTCGAATGGTTCTGCTATTATCTGCAATTGAACGAGAAATACCCTGTTTTATCCACCATGTGGCATACGTTGAAAATTTAAATCCTTTTGTATAATCAAATTTTTCTACTGCTCGAATAAGGCCTGCATTTCCTTCTTGAATAAGGTCTAAAAACAAAAGTCCTTGCCCTATATATCGTTTTGCTATTGAAACAACAAGTCGTAAATTTGCACTAATAAGATGTTGTTTTGCATCCAAGTCGCCTTTTTCAATTCGTTTTGCTAGGGACACTTCTTCGTCGAAGGATAAAAGTTTAACAAGTCCAATTTCTTTGATATACAGTTTAATTGGGTCTTCGATAGAAGCATTTGCACGTGGCTTTACTTTTGAAAGTGTTGGTGTCTGTTCTTTTTGGTGTTCATTTTTTTCGTTGATAATATCGACGTCATTATCGTCATCGTCATCAGGCGAAATGTTTATTATAGGGTGCTCAATATGAAGTGATTGAGATCGTGAATGGGATAAAACAGAATCTTCAACAGCATGCGTTAGTGCCGGTGTGAATTTAGTGCTTTCGTCTGTATTTAATTTAGAATGTTTCATTATAATTGTATCTTTCGTTTTGTATTTTTTCATTTATTTCAAGCCCCCTAGAAATGATGTTTGAATTTCGAGCCTCAAAAAAAAAGGCTGATTTTAAATCTTTATTACATAGTTATCGAAACATTTAAAAATAAATTTCAAAAATATTTATTGAGAAAGGGACAAGTTTTTGCTATTAATGACAATCTAATGCATTTAAATCCCCAACAGAAGCAGGCCGTTTTTCATTTTAGTTCCCCTTTGCTAATTATTGCAGGAGCGGGTGCTGGGAAGACTATGGTCTTAACTCATAAGATTGCTGTTCTTGTAAATGAAATGAATATAAATCCTTCAAATATATTAGGAATCACATTTACAAATAAAGCAGCAAAAGAAATGAGAGAACGTGTGTCAACATTGTTGGGAAAAGAGGGACGTCCTGCTGACGAGATTCCAACCTTAACGACGTTTCATTCTTTATGCCTAATTATTCTTAAACGTTATTTCCATCATTTAGGCTGGTCAAATGATTTTACGATTTTAGATTCGGACGACCAGAAAAAATTATTGAAAAAGCTTCTCCAGGATATGGAGGTTTCAGAGGACGACTATCCTCTTCATAAAGTAATGGGAGTCATTCATCTGAAAAAGAATCAATTAGTTGGTCCCAATGATTATAGTCTGGAAAAAGATGCGGACCCCATAATAGCAACTGCTTATAGAAGGTACCAAAAAGACTTGCAGGCTCAGCAAGGGTTGGATTTTGATGACCTACTATTTTGGGCCGTACAGCTATGTATATCATGCCCAACGGTATTACAATCCCTTCACGAAAAATATAGGTATATTTTAGTAGATGAGTATCAGGACACGAATCATGCACAATATGTTTTGGTTCGGTTGATATCTAGAGGTAATAAGAATTTAGTCGTGGTTGGAGATTTTGACCAGAATATATATTCATGGCGTGGGGCAAATATCAAATATATTTTAAATTTTCAACGTGACTTTCCTGACGCCGACACTATTTATTTGGAGCAAAATTACCGGTCAACGCAAACCATATTAAATGCTGCAAATGGACTAATTAAAAACAATAAAGAACGTAAAGAAAAAAAGCTGTGGACAGACAATCACAAAGGGAGTCCAATTCTCGTAAAGGTTGCTATAGACGAACGTAAAGAAGCAAAGTTTATAGTAGATAAAATACGAGAATTTAAAAAGGAGTTTTCATATTCTGATATCGCTATTTTAGTAAGAATTAATGCGCTTACTCGGGTTTTAGAGGATGAGTTAATGACGCGATCAATTCCTTATAAATTAATTGGCGGACCTTCCTTTTTTGCACGAGCAGAAATAAAGGATGTTTTGGCATATCTTCGGTTGATTCATTCATTTTCCGATAAGTTGGCGTTAGAGAGAATTATAGGCAAACCACGCCGGGCATTAGGGGATAAGCGCGTTCAAGAGTTATTGCAGTGCGCAAAGAGTTTAGATATAGACATTGAAAAGGTGCCGTATCACCCTGAGTTTAGAGTCACCCCCAAAGTAAGGCAGACGTGGATAGACTTTTTTAATACGATGTTAGATTTGAGAGTTCTTTATGAAAAAGAAGAGTCAGATAAATTGGGTACGGTGATAGAAAAATTGATTAAATCCACAGGATACGACGGCTATTTGAAAACGCAGCCAAAGCATCTTGAACGATTGGAAAATCTTTCTGAATTTATAGCCTTTGCAAGAGAAGAGGAAACAGAATTATCTGAATTTTTAAATAAAGTTATGTTGGCGTCGGGTACGGAATCGGAAAGTGACGAGTCTGTGACCCTGATGACGCTTCATAATGCGAAGGGATTAGAATTTGGTGTTGTTTTTATGGTCGGTTTGGAAGAGGGTATTTTGCCTCATTATCGGTCATTCGATAATAATGCAGAAATGGAAGAGGAACGACGGTTAGCCTACGTAGGAATTACGAGAGGGAAAAAACACGTTGTTTTGACTCGAGCAATCGAACGGCAATTATTTGGAAAATTTAAATCTCATAAAAAATCTAGATTTATAGAAGAATTACCGGAAGATACCTATGAACTAGATGGCCATGAATTTGAGTCGTCTGTAAGCTCTGGGTTTGGCCTAAACTATCCAAAAGATGGAGGATCTGGTTCGTCTGGGTTTGGGGACTATAAATCCAAAGAGTCCTTTTATAAGGAACCGTCCTACACACCTAAGTCCGTCAATACGGAAACTTATTCAGTTGGTCAAAAAGTTGAACATAAACAATGGGGGCCAGGCACCATTTCTAATGTATATGAGCTTTCTGATGGTCAGAAATTAGTGATTAATTTTTCAGGACAATTTAAAACGCTTCTTAGCAAATATGCACCTTTAACGATAATTTAACTTAATGGACCTTTTTTTAACTGATAAATCCGAACGGATGAAAGAAACGTTTTAATCCCAATAACATTAAATGGATCGTTCCGGGTAGAGAATTTAAAAAAATCTATATCGGATTTTTAGCCTTTAACCCTCAGAAGCTATTATTACGAGCATAGGTTATCTAAAAAATGACTTAGAATTTTATCCGAATACGGGATCCTATTGGCAAATTCGAGGGTGACTGTGTTCGTTATTTTATTGGTTTTTTGGTAAAATCATATAAGGAGAAATAATAAGGAGAAATAATAATGAACATAGGACCCATTCAACCATCACATCAACCATCACCGGCATCACCGGCGGGGATCTCCTCGCCATCAACACAGACAAGTCCTCCAGGATATAAACTATCATCCCCTGACAAAATAAAAGCATTAGCTCACTCATTAAAGGATCTCCAAGATCTCACAGGAAATTGGGCAACTAAAACAAAAAGTAAATTCTTTGGGAGAGGAAAATCGTTGAAAGAGCTGGATTATAAAATCAACACTTTTGATAAAGCGATAAAGACTGAAGGCATGACGGAAGATAAAGCAATGCAGCACATTCAGATGTTGAAGAAGGATGCCGACAGATACTTAAACAGAAATAAGGGGCTTTTTGGAGGATTATTAGGTAAAGATAATGCGGTAAAAACCTTACAAACCCGATTAAATTCCTACGAAACCAATCATACGACAGCCCATGAAAAAATAGATTCCGTGGATTCGTTTTGCGATAAATTTACGCAGATAGAAGGTCAAGATAAAAATGAAGTGTTTTATCAAGTACTGGCAAAAGAGTGTGAAAATAGATTTAATGAAGGCCGATTTAATCAATCCTCTCTAGGAGGCGTTTTTGGAGATATGATGAGTATTGCAGATGCGGAGGTAATGACGTTTCTCGAACCAAAGGCGAATGAGCTCAATACACAAGGATATGACTTAATTAAAGGGAAAATAAGCCCTAAATTTAAAGCCTTCTTAGAGAGTTTTTCTAAGATAGACCCTTGTGTTAAGGAATTTGTGACTAGAACGAAAGGAACTTCCCGGATGAAAGATCGCTTAACCGTTTGTCCGGACGGGTTCGATTTAGTGGGGGATACGGTAGAAGAAGCGAAAACAAATTTTATTCAAAAGCTTAAGGAGTCTTTTTCACCTGAATTTGATAGTTTGGATTTCAATTCTACAGATGTGTTAACAGCACAGATCAACACCTGTGTAGATAAGCAAGACCACGGGATTTCAAGTCAAAAACGTGAAGCCTTGGAGATCTGTCGGGACTTTATTAAACCCTCATCTAAACAGAAACAGCTCCGTTATACATTTGATTTAGAAGTAGATGCTTACTTACAATTTAAGAAAGGTAAGATTGGAACAGAGTCGTTAATTGAGGGCTTATCTGAGATAAAAGATATCGATCAAACAGTGGCCTTGGATTATGTGTTTGGTTATCAAGAACGGGAATATGATTATCAAGAACATGGAATGATGGATTCATCATTTAAACCCGCTTTATTACAAGATAAAAAGTGGAAGAAGTTTACAGAGGTCTGGGGACAATTTATAGAAGGAATAAACGATCATTCAACGATGGAGCCTTCTGTAAAAGCATATGCGACGGAACGCGCAAAAAAATACCTTGAATCGGCTAAAACAGCACGCGAAAAAGAGATAGGTATGAGCAAACTAGAAAAAGAGCAGCAGGTAAAAGATCGAGTCTCCTTAAAAAGAGTCGAACGTTATACCGTTAAAGCACGGTTAACACGATTGGAAAGGTGTTTTCGAGGAACATCCAATTTTATTGAAAAGACCTTTTTTGCAGATCGATACGCTAAACGAAAAATCATGAAATTAAAAAATACAATTGCGGAATTTGCGCTTGGGATCGCCAAGAAGGAGAGACCCCCTCGAGCGGATGAGCTGTTAGATGCACTTGACCATATCGAGGACGAAGTAAAGCGATATGGTGAAGAAAATCCAAAGATAAAAGACTTCTTAGAAGAAGAAGGTCAGAAATTAAAAGAAGAAGTCCGTACGCTCATTGAAAAAGACGGGTATGCCATTAAGATGAGGGAGATTACACAAGTTGGAGACAACTCTCATATCACGTTTAATAATGGGGCAGAGCTCGTAATAACGGATCAATTTGCGCAAGGAGGAGAAGGTGTCATTCATCATGGCGTTTTGAAGCACGAGGAGAAGGAAGAACCGGTCGTGGTTAAAAAGGTTCTGTTAGGATGGCACGAATACACTATAGGCGTTGATGCGAACAATTCGCTTCGAGAAGCGATTTCAGCAGCATCGATTGCTCCCCATCCCAATATTTTGCCGATATACTCTTCGAGTATCGTACTGGAAGGTGCAGAAGGGGAAGAAATGGATAAACTCATTTTGGTTATGCCTCAAGCAAAAGGAGACGCAGAAAGTCTAGTTAAAGACATGCATAAAGCCCCGTTGGAAGAACGATCTACCCAGGTGATCGACTTCGCAAAGCCTGTGTTAAGGGGGCTCGCTCATATGCATCAAGAAGGGCTTGTTCATCGTGACATCAAGCCCGGAAATATTATGATTGATCTGGATGGAAAATTACGAATTGCAGATTTCGGAATTACCTGCCGATCAGACGATACGGAGGCGTTAACCTCTCTGGAAGGATCAACGAACTATATGAGTCCAGAACACATGACGGCCCATGAAACCAAAAAACAATATTCTAGTAAAGCAGATATTTTTGCATTAGGGGTGATGATGTTTCAGTGCGTAACCGGCGATTCTTTGTATGAGGCGGCACATCCTATGGCGGACATGAATACAGTAGAGGACTGGGGTATCAAAGCATTTCACAAAACAATTGATTTAGACACAATGAACAGGGTCATGAAGCATCCGAAATTAGCAGGGTTAGATATGAAAACAGTTGAAGTGATCAAGCTTTGTCTAAATCCAGACCCAGCTGCTCGATATAGTGCAGACCAATTATTAAACATATTAGATTTAACCAGATAAAAAGCCCGTATAATCGATTAAATCGATTCAAATAGTTGTGCACGACCAGAATCAAGATCACGACCCATCTGTGTGCAATTGTTTAGAAACCAAGAAACAGCCGATAACTTAATAGGGGAATCATTCATATTCAATGTTTGATTCTCAACATTCACAACAACGGACGTCTTTTGGATACTATTTTTTTCAGTATACGTTAATGTGTGGACGGATAATTTTGCAGAATAGACAGTGTCAGAGTGCGTACAATATTGATTGGTTAACAAGAGCGTTTTATTTGCCGAAAGGTTTTGTTGTTTCAATATAGACCCTACGACATCAAATACTTGCTGAAGAGATTCTGTACGTTTTTCTTTTCGACGAAACGTTTTAAGAACATCCAAAATATGAGTTAAAGAATCGGCGACATGAGAATTCTTATCCGAGGGGACTGATTTCCAACATATATCGGAAATATTATCACATCGAAGGTCTTGATGATGGACATTGAGAAATTGAAGGATTCGTTCGATAGGGGGGTCGATGGTGTCTTCTAGGTTCTGAGCACCAATCATCAGACGGTGGTGGCATGTTTTTTCGATCCAGCTATTGAGTCGAAAAAATAAACGCTTTAAATCTTTAGATTGAGCGCGTTTTCCGTTGCATAGAAAAAGGGAATCTTCTAAAGAATAATCAAAGAGAAACGTAGTATCTAGATTGGATTCTAACCACACAAAGTGTGTGTCACTAAATTGCATAGCATATAGAATCGATGTGGGTTCTATTTTGTGAGGAACACTCAATGCCTGAGAAATTTTTTGAGGAAATAATTGGTGTAGAGACGACAGCCACGATACATCATGTTTTTTTAATTGCTGCCATATTTCTTGAGTTAAAAGTTGATTAATATCAATGGAATTTTTCATATGTAGAGAATATTATGGTATCATAAAATTTATGAAAAATCGATTTATTATGATTGTTATTGCGTGCATCATGATAGCCCATAATTCGATTGGTTCGATTGAAAATAACCAATTGCCCATTAAGATTGGAATGTCCATGGCATTATCGGGTCCGGCAGGTGATTTAGGACAGCGACTATTAAAAGGCATTCAACCCGTCATTCAACGCGTCAATCAAGAGGGCGGGGTAAAGGGACGCAAAATTCAACTGATCATAAAAGACGATCAATATAAACCAGATCTCACGGTAAAAAATACAATTAAAATGTTAAAACATGATCAAGTGGATCTTTTTTTCTCGTTTGTTGGCACGCCAACAGTGTCCAAAGTAGCACCGTTATTTTTAAGTTATGATCGTATGCTGTTTTTTCCCTTTACAGGAGCAGAAAACCTACGCTTGTCCCCTTTAGACGGACACATTTATCACAATAGACCGAGTTACTGGGTGGAAACGAAAACAATAGTGGATTACTTAGTTACTCAAGGTAAAAAAAAGATTGCTATTTTTTTTCAGCATGATAGTTTTGGACAAAATGGTCGGGTTGGGGTTATCAAAACATTAAAAAAATACCAATTAGAACCCACACTATCAGTCAATTATAGGCGGAATCAATTTGATGTCGAACAAGCTCAAGAAGTAGCGGATATGATCCATGATTCGCAATCCGATGCGGTGATTTGTATTGCGAATCATTCAGCTTCTGCGAAGCTAATCAAAGCTATCCGCGAAACAAGTCGTATCCCTATTGCCAACGTATCGTTTGCGGATCCTATCGAACTCGTGTCGATGCTTATAGCCGATGACAAATCGTCAGACAAAGAACACTATGTATCTCAATTGATACATTCGATTGTCGTTCCATATGACAAGGTTATCCAAACAATCGGACATTTTGATCCTATTAGATATGAAGGATATGCAAACACAACATTGTTAACCCAACTATTGGATAAAATATCCTCACCAATTTCACAATGGACACCACAAGATGTGCAGAAACAGTTGAGGCCATCCGATCACTCATTTATCATTCACTACCAAGATGGTAGTTGGAAGCCTATCTAGATGAAAAAATCATTAGCCAAACAAATCTATTATAAGGTTTTAGTCATTTTACTGGCGTTATGCTGTCTGATTTGTACAGTAATCGGTATTTATCTCGATCGCACACTCAGTCAAGATAATATAGCCAAGGCGTCGATGCTAGCCACCACGATTGCAAATAATTCTGCTGTGGATATGGTACGTCTGGATATTGCAGAACAGCAGGATTTGCTCAACGCTTATGCGAAAGCGGACGATATAGAGTATATTTACATATTAGATCAACATAAGGCGTTGCTACTTCATACGTTTACACCGATTCCTCCAGCAGTAATTCTCGAACAAGGGACCCTATTTAACATTAATAAAGAGCCACGAATGATTGAGTCACTTCAAGTAATCGAAGTAAATCATCCGATATTACAAGGCGCATTAGGTTGGGTGTTTGTTGGAATGAATAAACGCGTCATTCAAAAACGTATGATAGAGGTGATTGTCCAAATATCTGTGATATGTCTTCTATTAGGGCTGGTATCGTTATTGATCATGAAGCGTTTCATACGATCTATAACATTTCCACTAAACGAACTCTGTCATATCACCCAAGAAAGCAGAGAAAATCAATTCAAATTAACGTCTGACCATATCCATAAACTGGAAGAATTTCAGAAAGATGGTAGTGAAATTGGCACATTAAGTAAGGAATATCACAATTTGTATACCGAACTAAAAACGTATATTAAAGAATTATCCGAGCACTTAACAGAACGAGCGACTCTTCAGAAGGAATTGGCTATTGCTCACAAGATTCAAATGAGTTTACTTATTAAAAAACCGGAAATGAATCATTCAAAGGCACTCACTTTTAGCACGTTTATTAAAACAGCCAAGGAAGTCGGCGGCGACTTCTATGATGTGATTGAAAAGAATAAAGTCGTATTCGTTATGATAGGGGATGTGTCTGGGAAAGGCGTCTCAGCGGCACTCTTTATGACGGCCGTTCTAACGTCTATTCGAACAGCAATCCAAGAGATGGATGATCCATCCGATATCATAACAAGCGTGAATCAACATATTAGTAAAGAAAGTTCAACGATGTTTGTTAGTGTATTTTTGGCCGCTATAGAAGTGGAAACAGGTGTAACACAATTTGTAAATGCTGGGCATTTATCCCCTATTTTATGGAAGGATCGTCCCGAACAGCTTCCATTAACAGGGGGACAATTAATGGGCATAGATCCGTACTTCTTCTATGAATCCAAAACTGTGATATTGAAAAATAATCATCAACTCATTTTGTTTACAGACGGCATAAATGAATCAAGTAATGAAGCAGCTGAATTCGGAGGACAGGAGAGGATCATAGGCTGTTTAGATACGCTCACCAAAGACACGACCGAAAAAACATTAAATACGATATTAGAAACCTGCGATAATTTTGCTAGCGAGACGGAATACCATGATGATCGGACTATTGTCGTGACCCAATTTAAAAAAACGTCAATCGAATTGCCTAATCCACTCTCTTTTTATATCGAAAATGATATCGAGGAATTAATCAAAGTACAACAGGTCGTTCAGACAGTTTGTGACGCGTATTCTTTATCAGAAAACATGGCATATACACTTAATTTAATCATAGAAGAATTAGTGGCTAATACGATTTATCATGGATATACCCATCATAAAAAAGAGCATATATTCATTGAGATGGATAGTCAGGACACTCAAATGGTATTGACCATCCACGATACAGGTGTTCCATTTAATCCATTATTATATGTTCCCGAGGAGACAGCTATCTCTATCCAAGATAAAAGAGCCGGTGGGTTAGGTATAAAATTAATTCAAAAACTCTGTGATTCCATAACCTATAATCGAGAAGAGGATAAGAATATTGTTCAAATAACAAAGGAGAAGGTATGACGATTCAAATAGAAAAACAACTCGGGCAATACATGGTGACAATTTCAGGCCGAATAGATGCTCAAACGGCGCCAGATATTCAAAAAAAGGTAGATACACTCCTCACAGAAGATCTACCAGTTATTACGTTCCATTTGGGCGATGTGAATTATATTTCCAGTGCAGGGTTATCGATATTTCTGCGCCTGGCCAAACAAGCAAATATGTTTAATGAGAGGGTGGTGTTAAAAGGCTTGAATGATATGCTCAAATCTCTTTTTAAGATATCTGGAATTGAACATTTTTTTGACTTTTCAGAACGCTAAAGAATCCAGTTAGTCCTATTTTGAAATTAAAGTCATTACTATATTGAACAAAACATGGCATAACGGCAGACGACTAAATTATCCCAAACACAAACAATTGAAACAAATATAATAACCTGTTAAATTTAAAAGGTTATGTTTAGTTCTATTCAGCCCTATTCCAATTTCACACCATTTTCTCCAGTAAATTGGGATGTTCTCATCCCTGAAAACCATGGGGCCCCTTTTCTTTTATCTAAAGAAGCCATTCAAAAAATATTTCCCGAACAAAACCTTTTTAATAAGTTAAACATAGTCGGGCAATCGATGGGAACATGCTACGATGAAAATGGTCTATTATCCCAAGCAACCATAATCGGACAACTAAAAAAAGATAATGCAACCCACCTGCTCATCCGAATACCCGCACATACGCTATATAAAAATGGTCAATTAGTTCATTCTAACGATACGCTAAGCTCAAATTGCCTAACTTTTTCTCACACAAAACTCAGCAAACCTGTACCTCTCACAAAAATACTAGCCGCAGAAAAAACGACCCTAGAAGATTGGGCGATAGTCCTCACAGCCCCCACACAAGCACTCGCCTCTGTAAGCACAGAAATGCTAAAATATCAGGGACCACCTATAATGATGTACAGAGAAAACGACAGCCTGATGTGCTGTGTAGGAACAGACCTGCCTCCTCAAACAGGATCAGCTATATCCAGCATAGCCAACTATCCCTCGCAACCTGGCCTAAGCGGAGCGCTCCTATTGGGTCCTCGTCCAGCAATGCATACAGCCACATCACGAGACCAAAGCACAAAAACCGGCATATTTTTAGATGAATTGCCCCTTCAATTCCAAACACAAGAGGTATGGTTCAATACTCCTCCAGAAGTCCCATTAAACCTCCCTCTATGCTACGAGACTATTGCAGTAGAAGAATCTTTGTCATCAGCTGAAAAAGAACTATACAAACTACTAATCCCAGCAGACCCTCCCTTCTCAACGATAATGACCCAAAATGAAAATGCATTCCTTAAGATCGGTTTAGATGACCTCAAAGAAGCGATAGGAAAATGCATAGAAAGATTACCTAGTTCTGGTGAATCCAGAACAGAGGTACTGATCGAGAATCTCAAACCAACTATCAAGCGTCCAAATGAGTCAGAAAACACCCTAAGGTTCGGAACCAGAAACGGAAAAAGCGTGATATTAGAGTGGTTGGGTAAAAAAAAAGGTGGCGCATTAGCCCACATGATTATGTCCAAATCCACACTGTATAATTTCAAACTCTTATCACTACTCATTAGCTTAATTACAAAACAATCAGTATCACTCCGACACCTTGAAAAAGATGGAGCAACTGCCTTAATGATAATCACTACCGACAATCAAGACCATCGCTACCTACTATTACGAGAAAACCCAGATAAAAAACTCGAAATACAAATACTCAAACTAGAGAAAAAACGCTTCCCAAATAAAACACCTTCTTTTGATCTTGATACAACAGTCACCATTCGAAGAGATACAACCTATAGATACCAATTGGCCTGTAATAAACAAGACACAGGAATCAGATTTGATGGAAAAGGAGAGTCTGTCTGCCTAGATCCGAACGAATACGGTGACGATTTTGCTAAACTACTCCAAAAGCCTTCCTATAACCCCTCAACTAACCTCTTAGACTTTCTAAAACAATGTTTAATAGAAGGATGTAATTAAGGACTTGGAGGAACCGGGGCACAGTAAATTAAGAAACGTCTTTCAAAGATATTATGACAACTTTAGGAATCCGCCATTTCAATTATGAGAATTAACAATTAAACAAAGATAGCCCTTTTCTCCTACTCTTGATACAACAGTCACCATTCAAAGAGATAAAATCTATAGATTCCAATTAACCTACACTTGTTTGTTCGTTTGTTATTTGAAGATTTCCGATAAAATAAGGGTTGAAACAGCGGTTTCAGAGTGAAGAGGGGTTAGTTGTTCAAGTTGATGTTTTTGACGGTTTTTATCATTAAAAAAGTTTAATACAACATCCGCTATAGATGTTTTATCAAATAGTTGAGCAATTTCTGTTACAACGTTCGTTTTGCTAAGTAAATTTGGAATTGAATAGCATTTATTTTGTTTTTTTAAGAATGAAATAAATAATGAGGTAAGTACTTTTCCTATACCAGGAAGTTTGAAAAATAGACCTATTACACCATCGAAAATTAACTCTTCTGGATTGTTTAAGGGAATTAAGACAAGCATCGGGACCTTCATGTACATGGCTTCAGCCGTATTAGACCCAGGGATGGTGATAAGTATTTGGCTTTTTGATAAAAGGCCTAAAGAGTGTTCGTGTCGAATAGATAGTATGTTTGTTTCGAAAAGACTAGAAAACTGATTTTTAAGCGCATTGATTTCTTTTTCCTTAATAAACGGAGAAACTCCAATACATAGGTTTAAAGACGAATTTGATTTATGAATTATGTCGACAGCTTCGCAAATTAAAGGTGCCAAAAGCTTAAAATGCCTCGGCCTAGACCCACAAAAAAATAAAATATCAAACTCTTTAGAGTCAGAGGACTTAAGATCAACGCTAGCTTTTATTGAAGAAAGGTAATTATAAACGTTATCTTTCATTAAATCTCCATGAATCGATCGTTTGAAAACCTTCGTGTACCCAACGTTTGAAAACGCATCATTTTCTGTATACGCGTATTTTGGTATACCTAGTCTAAACCCAAAGAAATTGGCATACATAGGATCCCCACCAAGAAAAAGAACAGACGCCTTGTCCGAAGAAAAATTTACGAGTTTATGAATCGCATTTTTCGAAAAAGGAGAAAAAACCAACTGCATCGATTGTTTGGGAGAAAAAACCTTACTTACATTTGGAAAGGTAGAAAGAATATCAATCTCTCGCCCAGTCGAGTATTGGCAGGGCGTTAAAAAAACGACGACTTGGAAGGAAGGATTTTGTTTATAAACAGACGCTAAAATGGGACGAACCCAAGTAGCAATTTCTCCAGGTCCATTTGTAAAAATAAATAGTGTCAAAGGCTTATTTGATATGTTTTGGTAGTTGCTCATATAAGGCTTTAACCTGTTGATCGCTGGTAATGGGAGCGACTAAAAGCGCGTCCTCAGTTTGAATTACCATATGGTCGTCCATATCTATAAGAGAGACGACCCCTTTTTTCGAATATACAAGGTTATTATGACTATTCATACCAACATAATTGCCTTTAATCGCATTCCCATTCGCGTCCTGCTGCCAAACGCTGGGTAAGGAGGACCAACTACCAACATCACTCCATGAAAATTGGCCAGAAATCATTTTAATATTTTGCGCTTTTTCTAAAATTCCATAGTCGATAGATAGCGAGTCGAAAGACTTAAAAGACGAAACAAATGTAGGGCTATCTTGGGTAAGGTGTTTAAGAGAGAGCAACGTTTCATATTGTTTTGGTTGATATGTTTTTATTGCTGAAAGAATTTGAGATGTTGTCCATATAAACATTCCAGAATTCCAAAAAAAGGACTTTTTTTCTAAATAAGACAGAGCAATTCGTAATGTTGGTTTTTCGTGAAAACTTAAAACGGGTCGTCCGTTTTTAACAGATGACTTAGCCGTGGTGGATGCCGTTTCTATATACCCATAACCAGTATGTGGAGACGTCGGCTTAATTCCTATCGTAATAAGAGCGTTCTCTGAATTAGCGACTGCAATTCCCTCATTAATAGTTTTGATAAATAGATCATTGTCTTTAATAAAATGGTCAGCAGGTAAAACAACCATTGTTGCATTAGGATCTTTTTTGGAGATTTCTTGAGCCGCCCAACCGATACAAGGTAACGTATTTTTTCCTTCAGGTTCATATAAAAAATTAATTGGAGGTAAATTAAGTGCCTCAAATTCGGATTTTTGATTTTTATTTGTAACTACCCACAGATTTGTATTTGTTAGTAGAGGAGTCAGTCTAGAAATGGTTTGTTCTAAAAGTGAGTCGTCCCCAATAATTGGTAAAAATTGTTTTGCTCTCTTTTCTCGTGAAAGAGGCCAGAATCGTGTTCCAATTCCCCCTGCCATTATTACGATATGGTGACTCATTAACAAAATTATATCATATAATTAATCTTAAAAATTTGGTAAAAAATGGAGAGGTCATGTCTTAGAAAAAGTTTTAAAATAGGAGTAACCTAGAAATCATAGAATACTTAATGTAAAATCCTAATGTTTCTGATTTTTTAGGTTGGAAATAAATATTATTATTAGGGAAAATAATGAGCACTGAAAAAAAATTAAAAATGTCTATCGTTTACCAAATTGGTAAGTACTTATGTTTTACTTCTTTTGCCATTTTAGTTTTATCGCTTTCTTATGGCTGTTTTCCAAAACAAACTACTGACGAAAAAGGGCGCGTGTATCTTGGGGTTTCCCAAAAACATTTGCCAAGAGACATATCTCCTTATAAAAATTACGACAAGAAAGTATCTATTTCTAGTTGGCATTTAGATTGGGAGCAAAAATTTCCAAAAGTTAGAGTTAGTGAGTTACTTAAAAAAGGTATTGTTTCACATATCGTTTGGGAGCCATGGATTTGGAATGATTCCGAAGCGTTAAAACTGAAGGCTATCATAAAAGGCGAATGGGATCAGTATATAAAAGAATGGGCTGTTCAGATTGCGAATCTTGAGTATCCAATATTTATAGATTTTGCGCCAAATTTTAATAATCAAGATATTCCATGGTCAGTGTTTCAAAATTATAAACGACCGCAATCCTATAAAAATGCCTATCGCAGAGTGGTTGATATCTTTAGAGAAGAGGGCGCAATAAATGCAATTTGGGTGTGGAGTTATTCAAATCAAAACTCACCTGACACACGATGGAATAATCCTAACAAAGCCTATCCGGGTGATGATTACGTCGATTGGATAGGGGTGACGGGGTATAATCGTGGGAATATAAATAATCATCACTGGGAAGGGTTTGAAGACCTTTTTAAACAAGGTGTAAAGCAGGCTAAATTGAGATATTCGTCGAAACCGGTGATGATTTCTGAGGTAGGAACTGTAAAAAATGGTGGGGATAAATCCGAATGGTTTGCCTCAATTCCTTTGTACTTGAATTCTACATTGAAAGATGTGAAATGTATTATATATGCAGATTATAGTGACGATATTTATAATTGGAAAATTGATAGTACCCCTAGTGCAGAACTTGCGTTTAACAGTTTGATAAAGGAGCCAATTTTTGAATCATCAGTAGACGATATAAATCATGTTAAACCGCGTCAGTTCAAAGAAACTCAAATTCAAATATCTAATCTTGTAAAACCTAAATTTAACGAAGCTATCCATATAGATGGAAATTATGGAGAGTGGGAACCGGTAATAGCTCATGCGATTAATAAAATTGGAAATGTTTATACTGGCGCAGAGTTTTGGACAGATTCGTCTGATAGTTTACTTAATATTAAGTTAGCAGGGGACGAGGATACATTATATTTATATGCTGAATACAAGGACGATGATTTGGTTATAGGTACCGCCGAAGACAGAAACCAAGACAAAATATTAGTCTATTTTTCTTGGGTTACCGATGAAGGTGCTTATGAAGTAAAATCTATTGTTCTTAAATTTGGGCATAAAGTTAGAAACGCTAGGACTGGAAGAAATATTAAAGATGCAGAAATTGTTCATACGACTCAGCAGAATAGGACGAGACTAGAAGCAAAAATTCCGTGGGAAAGTTTAAGGTATTCATTTTCTTCAGGAAAAGAATTGGGCCTTAATATTGGGTATTATGATTATGAGGAGTCGGGCTCTAGTAGACACATTCTTTTTGGGAATCATTATTTTAAAGATTATCCTCATAAATGGCCTCGAGTTAATTTAAATTAGACCAAGGTACTAATGTCAGTTCACCATCAATTAACATTATCTTTTATTTCAATATTTTTGTTTTGTGTGGACATATTTTTGATTAATCGGATTCAAATTTTTAGCCGAAATTATAATGGTGATGATATGTTTGTGAACCAAGTTAAGCAAATTTTGGGGCAACTGAAGTTTTCTCATATTATTATTTATACGGGGGTATATACTGCCGTTTTAATTTTAGGCAGCTTATTTTCTTTGATTTTCTCATTTTTGATTACTATTCAGTTGATTTCATTGGCTGTTAATATTGGATTTTTGAAAAAACTTTCTTAATAAAAATTGAGAAACATTGGTCAATGTTTCAATGTTTGACGAATCCTTAATTTGGGAAATATATCTATTGCTTAAAAGAAAACCACGTTTTATTTTTTTAGCTATTCTATTCATTAAAGGGGTAAACTATTTTTAAAATAATATCCGTACCACAAAATTCAAAAAGTTCTAATGTAAATATTCCTAAAATTGTTCACAGACCAATTGGAATGAGTATAGACGATAAGAAACACAACTATTACAGCACTCGAAAAATAACTTTAGAAAGAGTTAAATTAATTCTAAGGCATGCCTATTCCCTTCAAGAAGAAGCTCCAAAAACAGAGTTGTCGTTTAGTTCTATTTTTTTGTCATGTGTACGGCCATTAAACGATCTCGATGCCCAAACGATGATGAGTAAAGAAGAACAGTTAAACGAGATGAAATTTCTTCTTGAAGAGCTAAAAGAAAATCTTACAAAAAAGAATTTATTAAATGAAGATATTGTTTGGCCAAAAATAGAATCTGTGAAAACACGAACTCAAATGGCTGAGATGGTTTTTAGACTATGTGAAAAAGATACATCGGGAAAAATATTTTTAGCTTTTTCAGATATTTTTCTTAAAAAGGTATTTTTGGACGTTCTGAAAAGAGATTGGTCCATGATTTCTTCTGAAGCAACGAATCGAGGTTCTGTCGGGGAGCAATTCAGAGGACGAAATATAGAGTTGGACAATATTCCCAACTTAGACGAATTGGACCAAGGTTTTTTTAATCCTAATAGTTGGACTCTCCCAGAAGATGTGGAAAGTATATGTAAGCAAAAATCCTTGAAAGATCTTGGTAGTCAGTTGAGAGAATTGAACAAAAAACAAATGGAAAATGTGGAAAGTTTTATAGGTGAAAAACTTGTACAAGTAAGGGCATCGTTTTTTGAAAAAGAAAAGTCAAAAGTAGTAGATCCTGAAGCATTTGAACTTACGTATAAAACGAAACCAAAAGTGAATTTATTAGTTCCATCATGGCATATCGATTCTTTTTCAAATAATCCAAGATTACATAGTTTAGAAAAGCCTGTTTATGTAGTCTCTTATTTTGATAAAAAAGACGAAGAGGGGACCGAATATGTAAGACTCCCTTATTTTAATATGGGTTTAGATAATATCGATGCAACGTTGAGGGTTCGAGCGATTATTGAATCTTTTTTAAGAGATCCAGGTAACGAGAGTTTAATTGAACCTTATATTCATCAAACTCAATCGGAAGTCGTGTCTAAAAATTTACCTTATGCTTTTTATCATCGAAGTCCCGTTCAAAAAGATGATCCAGTAGAGAGAACGTGTTTGGTATATGCCACGGAAAATGGAGACAGTCACCATCCGTTTATAGGAGCGAATATAGATGGATTTATTTATAAAGAACTTGGGCGTTAAAAATTTTAGTTTGAAAGTCTAAGTTATTTATTTCAATTAATTTGCTAGGCATCAAAATTTTGTCATATTCTCAAATTAAATATACATCTCTACACCATAATCATTAAAATTCAAATAACATTTCAAAACAAAATTTTAAAACCAAGCAATTTTCATGATATCATTCAAAAAAATGAAAGGTCTTCGTCAAAAAAGGCAAAGATCGTTGTAAGTCAAAATGGTTCAAATTCAAACATTTACCCATTTAGTTTTACAAGAGGGAAATTGAGTGAAAACCTCAGCTGTCCAGCAACCGTAGAGTGGTGACTATTAAAAAAATAGGTAAAACGCAGTCGGAATGCCTCCGTTTTTTATAAGGGGTCTATACCCCAAAAATACTCGATCATCTAGGAAAGTGACGTGTACAATTAATAAACTAATAATTGAAAGAAATCCTTTTATATGGGTTTGTTTTATTTTAATCATTTTAATATTTTTGATATCCAATTCTGTTGTGGCAGAGGACGATTCTTCAAAATACCCTCAACGAATATATATCAGAAATAAGATATCAATTGGGGATGGAACGACATCATCCAAAAAAAAATATGGTTCCAAGCAAATTCTAACAGACGATATCCCCTTGATTATCAAACCAAGAAAAAAGACAGAATATTCAACTTACTCAGAGTTTTCAAAAACAGTTTCCGATCATCACAAAGTAAATAAGTCTGTAGAATCGATAGTGAAATGGGCTCCAAGTGTCGTGTTAACAGAATTTGGAGCTGAGGGGCAGTCAAATGTTGTACAAATCCGGGGATCGTCAGCATCTCAAGTTCCAGTGTTTTTTGATGGATTTTCTATGTCAGGGTTTTCTGGACGTACAGATTTAACACTTTTTGATACAGAGTCTTTGGAAACAATTGATGTTGTTCGAGGAATGACATCTTCAATTTATGGACCAGGTGCTTTGGGTGGCGTTATTTCTTTACGGTCGGTAAGCCCTAAAAATATTGAGTCGGTACTTCGGATAGGTTCTTTTTCTTCTCATTCATTAAGTGTTTTGACTCCTATCAATGAAATTGGGGCAAGTCTATTTTTAAAACGGGCGTACGCAAAAAATGACTATGTGTATTTAAATGATAGAGGAACCCAGTTCGAGGAGGGGGACGACTATTTTGATACTAGAAAAAATAGCGATGTTTTATCAGAGTCATTGTTTTTCAAAATGGAACTATTGAAAGCATTCAAAGTGAGTTTGAAATTGAATCGTTTTGATAAAGGGAGTGCTGGGACAATTACTAACCCTTCGTTTGAGGCAAGAGAAGTCGGGACAAGCTTTTTTTCTTCTCTCAGTTATTCTCAAAATCACTTAAATTTGACATCATTTTATTCAGGAAATGAAAAAACGTTTTCTGATCCTTTAGGAGAATTTAATGGAGCTGCTTATTCGGTTACACATGTGGATAGGAAAGGCGGCGTTAAGTTTGCCTCCGATTCATTATTTGGTGTAAATACGATCAACTATTCCCTTGGCACGATTCGAGAGTTTTTAGAAAGAGGGGACGGGTTAACGTCTATATACAGAAATCAATATGACGCTACGGTTGAGTGGAACCCACGGCCCTTTTTTTCTGGGGTATACTCAAATTTTTCTGCTCAGTTGGGTAAGGTGTCGGACAGTGCCCCCTTAGCCGCAATTCATTTTTCAAATCGATTTATTAAAAAAGGATTCCCATTCATTTTTCGTGTATCTGTAGGAACAGGTTATAGATTCCCTAGTTTATCTGAAAAATATGACCGGTTTGGATTCTTATACCCAAATCCAGATTTGAAACCAGAAAATGGAATCGAAACAGAAGCTTCTGTAACTTACTCTACGAAACGTTTCAGAATGGATGCCATCGTGTTTTATAGAGATATGACAGATTTGATTGAATTCGATTTCGCCTCGAGCTTCATGATGAAGTTTAAGAATATAGGAAAATCTCAGATAAAGGGTCTCGAGATTATTGCAGCTGGAAATAATTTTGGATTTGATTGGGAATCTCAACTTACTGTAACTGAAGGAATTGATAAAACAGACAATTCGGCAAGATATGATAATAAATTATTGATTCCTAAATACGTTGCTTTAACAAAAATATCAAAAAAATTAACGGAGTCATTGACTGTATACGGAGAATCTTATTTTGAAGATCGCGGACATTTGGATAAACAAACATCCGTAGATATCGATGATAAATCCGTCGTATCTGTCGGAGGATCGTTCAAGATAGGGACTTCTTTTTTTAAAGAATACGTTGTGCCAAAATCAACGTCTGTTGAATTCAAGGTGAGTAATATATTTGATGCGTTAAATCAAGATAGATTTGGATTCCCACTTCCCGGAAGAAAATGGGAGGTAGGGTTGATAACTAAATTATAGAAGGTATGAAAACCGTATAGAAAAAAGAGTAAAAGGCGAAAAAATGAAACTAAAAAATGAAATACTAAGAAAATGTACGACAAGTGTACTCTCAATTGCAATAGCATTATCAATTACGGGCTGTTCTCAGCTAATCGATTTACTTGAAAATGACGACGATATTGAAAATCCGTCCTCGGAAACGGAAACAGTTAACGCATACGTAATCGGTGCTCCTTGGGGAATGGGCGAAACACCTAACGGTTATGTTGGCACGTTATCAACGTCATCCACCGGAGATAGTGTTGTTAATAAAACGTATTTTGAAATTTCAAAGACGGCAAATAAAGCAAAATTAGACGATGATTTTTTGTATGTTCTACATTCAGGAAGTAATTCGTTATATAGGATTGATACACAAGCAACAGACGAAGAAAATAGGTCAAAAGAACTGTCTTTAGGTACTAACTTAAGTCCGTGGGGTTTTGTAATTAACAACGAAACCGCATATATCACAAATAATACGGCTCATTCAGTTACTGAAGTATCCTTATCAGGAGATATGTCAGTTGTACGTACCTTCGATTTGCCATCGGGATCAGATTTAACGCCTCCTGAAGGTGAAGTTACCTATGCTTATCCTCAAGATATCGAAATTATTGATAATAAACTTTATGTTGCTTTGACCAATCAAAATAGCAGCAGGTTCCCCGTAGGACCTGGAAAATTAGCAATAATTGACTTGGACACAAATGAAACAAGTTTACTCGACCTTACGTACTCGAACCCTGCATCCTTTGCTTATTCTGATTTATATCCAACATTGTTATTTGTAATTGAAACAGGAACCGTATGGCCCGCTGATAATTTGGCAAAATTGGAAGTAATAGACACAGAGACAAACGAAATTATTACAGAAGAAATGATTGAATCGGATTCGTCTGTTATAGAAATTGGGCCTGAAGGAACTATATATGTAGCTTCCGGTTATGGACGTGTCGATTTGTATAAATATACATTTGAAAATAATTTACTTTCATCATCGGATATTTTTAATATCGATAGTTTTGGAAATCCAACAGATATAGAAATAGATGACGAAGGAACTATATATGTGTCTGATTCGTCAAACCATAAAGTATTTGTTAAGCGTCAATCGGAGTCAGCTTTTTCTTCCTATATAGTAAATGATGCTCCCATGGATATCGTATTGACTACTATTGATTAACAAAAAGCTCTTGGAAACAAAGAAACGTTGTCATGTATTAAATTTTTTAGAAGGTGACTTAACACTTTCTGAGTTTTTGGAGGCATGTAATGAATCGGCTTCTGACGTCTATTTTGGTCCAGACAATCAGAATAACTGGATGCCAAGTAATAAAACGAAGGCAATAGGCAAAAAAAATGAAATATGGATTTTAAGTTTAGATTCCGATTGTAGACAGTTTTCTTTTTTTCTACCGATTCTTTGTTTAACTCAATTAGGGTGTCAAGTAAGAGAAGTAAAAATGGACCCTGATAATTTGGAAACGTTTGGAAAGTTGATGGAAGCCGGTTGTGAAAATATTTTTGCAATAATCTTAAATCCTTTTTTTAGAGCTGATGTATCCATTTTAGGAAAGGTCCAAACTATTTGCAGTATTTTAAATATGGTTCCTTCGTTAATTATTGGAGGCCCTAGTATTAGGACTTGTGATGTCGAAAAGCACTTTTCAAATTACAACGGGACTATTTATTTTTGTAGCCAAAGTTTAAAGGCCGTTAAGATGATTGATGATAAATTTGAAGGTCATAACCCGATGGTATTTGGTCCAAACTCGCTAAATGTAGAAGGTCAATCAGAAATAGGTCAGCCTATCAAAACGATTGAACCGAATTTTAAAGGGATTAAACCAGAAAAGTATAAAATCGAAGTAAAAACCTGTTGGCCATTAATCAACGATAAATCGTTGTATCAAATGCATTTGAAATATAGAGGCAACTTTTTAAATGATTTAAAAAATAATGTCGAAAAAGCGGTAGACTTAACGGAAAAAGTAGGCAAGGTAAAACAACTAATAGAGTCAAAAAAATTGATATCAGTAGAAGGCTATTCATTGATTCTTGATGTAACGTCAAAAAAGAATTCCATTTTTTTGAAAGACGGAAAAGATCCCTTTTTAACGTTTCCACGGCAACAGAATACTCCAAATAAATGTTTATCTGACTATATTGATAACGATCATTCAAAGATGGGTATTTTCGTGGTCAGTTCTGGAAAAACGTGGATAGAGGCAGCACGTCAATTTTTAATAGAGAAAAAATACACGGAGTTTATGATTTTACAGGCTTTAGTAATGCAAACGGCAGAAGCTGGGGCGGAATTTATTCACGATGAATTAAATCGTAGACAAGAACGACCATCAGAAAGTGATAGTGCATCAAAAAAAGCAACAAAAAAGGAAAGGACGCTCCTCGATGAGGCATATGTATCGTCGGTTCAAGGAAAAAGATATAGTCCAGGGTACAGTGCGTGTCCTGATTTACAGCTTCAAGTTCCATTGTTTTCATTGTTTAAAGGTGTGACAACGATTACGTTAACAGAAAGCCTTATGATGAATCCCATTAACTCGGTGTCTGGATTCGTTTTTTTTAAACCTGGGTGCGACTATTTTTCAATATAAGTTTAATGGGGAATGTCACAAAAAGTTATTTTATCTGTTCTATAAAACTTGAAATAAGATTAATTTAAATAGTCTTTATCTTTAGATTAGTTGTCGAGAATAAAATAGAATGATTTCAATTTACTCAATATATTCAAAAATAATCCTAAAAAAATAAGTATGATACAATAAAAAAAATTCCAATTAAAAAAAGGTCTAAGGAGATTTAAAAATGGCTGACTATTCTTTCGATATCGTTTCAAAGGTTGATACCCAAGAAATCGTTAATGCGGTTAATCAAGCGTCTAAAGAGCTAGGGCATCGGTATGATTTAAAAAACTCCGATTCTACAATCGAATTTAAAGAAAAAGATAACGTGATTCATTTGGCTTCGCAGTCCGACTTTACTCTTAAAGCCGTTCGAGATATTTTATACCAAAAATTAATTAAAAGAGATGTTTCTTTAAAGTCATTCGAAGAAGAAACGATAAGTAAAGCAACGGGGGACACGGTTAGACAAGATTTAAAGGTTATTCAGGGAATACCTCAAGATAAAGCTAAAACGATTGTTGCTGATATTAAAAAGTCTAAATTAAAAGTTCAGATTGCTATTCAGGGAGATCAAATTCGTGTATCTGCAAAGAAAAAAGACGAATTGCAATCAGTTATCCAAGAAGTTAAGACAAAAAATTATCCGTTCTTTGTAGGGTTTACTAACTATAGATAGGTCAACTAGGTAAGTGATGACGTGTTTGTCCTTAAATGAGAGTCGAAACGACTGACTTCGATTTTAAGAGGATATAGACCCTGGTTATTAAATCGAATTGTTATTTATTCAGAAGAAATTATCGTATTTTTTGATCTTGGATTCTAAAAATTATAGCATTCGATTCCTGCTTCACTTGTGTTTAAAAATTTGTATGGTATAATTTTTAAAAAATTAAACTAGTATGACTCATGCTAGTTTAGATTTTATGGTAAGTTCACTCAATAAAAGATGGGCTTAAATTAGCGTATAAATGGTAGAAACAGAAGGACGTATGAATAAAAGATGAAATTAAATATTCGCTCAGATTACGCAATTCGAATAATCTTTAGTCTATCTAATTCTGACGAAGGTAAAACAATGCCCGTTTTATCTGATGAATTATTAATTCCATACAATCATTTGACTAAAATAGTTCAGGCGTTGGCCAAAGCTGAGATAGTTCAAACTCGACAAGGAAAATTTGGCGGTATATATTTAGCAAAAACGCCAGAATCTATCAGTTTCAAAGATGTTATTACCTTGATGGAAGGTCCAATTAAATTGTCAGATTGCATTACAGATGCTTCATTTTGCGAGTTAAAGGCAAGTTGCAAAATAAAGGGCGTGTTTGGCAAGTTACAAAAGCAAATTAACGAATTATTTGAGAACGTGAATTTTTCCGATTTGAATCAATCCGAAGTAGAACAAATAAAAGAAGTTGAGGTAGTTTAGTGAAAAACGAGTCAGTTTTAAGTAAAAAGAAGATACAAGAGATGGCAGACACATCTTATAAATATGGGTTTAAGACAGATATTGAATCTGAAACTGCCCCAAAAGGCTTAAGTGAAGAAGTCATTCGTATGATTTCCAAGAAAAAAAACGAACCTGAATTCATGTTAAAGTTTAGGTTGAAAGCATTAAAGCATCTTTCAAAAATGACGGAACCTGAGTGGTCAAATCTTAAGTATCCTAAAGTTGATTTGCAAGATATTTCCTATTATTCAGAGCCTAAGGTAAAGAAGAAACTGGATAGTTTGGATGATGTTGATCCAGAAATATTAAGGACATTTGAAAAATTAGGGATTCCCTTAACAGAACAAAAAAAATTAGCAAATGTGGCTGTAGATGCAATATTTGATTCTGTCTCTGTTGCAACGACATTTAAAGACAAACTACTAAAAGTAGGGGTTATATTTTGCCCGTTTTCTGAAGCACTTGAGAAATATCCAGATATTGTTAAAAAATATTTAGGGACGGTTGTTCCTCATACGGATAATTATTTTGCATGTGTGAATGCAGCTGCGTTTACTGAAGGGTCATTTGTTTATATTCCTAAAGACACGTTATGTCCTATGGAACTTTCAACTTATTTTAGAATAAATACAGAAGAAACGGGTCAATTTGAACGAACATTGATTGTTTGTGAAGATAATAGTTACGTAAGTTATCTAGAAGGCTGTACGGCTCCTCAGTTTGATACAAATCAATTACATGCTGCAGTTGTAGAGTTAGTTGCTTTAGATAATGCAGAAATTAAATATTCAACGGTTCAAAACTGGTATGCAGGAGATCCTGTGACTGGAAAGGGCGGTATTTATAACTTTGTTACAAAACGTGGCAAATGTCAGGGAAAGAAATCTAAAATTTCTTGGACACAAATTGAAACAGGGTCCGCTATTACGTGGAAGTATCCAGGTTGTGTATTGATAGGAGAGGGTTCAATCGGAGAATTTTATTCTGTTGCATTGACCACTCATAACCAGCAAGCAGATACCGGAACAAAAATGATTCACATTGGTAAAAATACAAAAAGTACGATTATTTCAAAAGGAATTTCTGCAGGGAAGTCTCAAAACACATATCGTGGACTCGTTCAAATGAACAAATCAGCGAAGGGTGCAGACAATTTTACGCAATGTGACTCAATGTTAATTGGAGATAAATGCGGTGCACATACCTTTCCTTATATAGATGTAAGAAATGCATCGTCGACGTTGGGGCATGAAGCCGCGACTGTAAAAGTAACAGATGAACAGCTGTTTTATTTTCAACAACGCGGAATATCAGCAGAAGACGCATTGACGACGATTGTTAACGGTTTTTGTAAGGATGTATTTAAAAAATTACCGACAGAGTTTGCTGTAGAAGCAACTCAATTATTAGGTCTTAGATTAGAAGAGTCTGTAGGGTAAGGAAAAGGAATTATTATGTTAGAAATTAAAAATGTTGTTGCATCGATAAATGGAGTTAAAATTTTAAAGGGAACAAGTTTGACAATCAAACCTGGCGAAGTTCATGCTGTAATGGGGCCAAACGGTTCAGGAAAAAGTACATTATCTAAATTGGTGTCTGGGCATCCGGACGTTGAAATTGAATCAGGAGATATTTTATTTAATGGCGAGAGTATATTAGATGATGATCCTGATATTCGTGCCTTAAAAGGTGTATTCATGGCGTTTCAATACCCTGTAGAAGTACCGGGTGTTCAAAACGGAAGTTTTTTAAGAATGGCATATAATGCGAAACGAAAATATAAGGGACTAGATGAAGTCGATCCAATGGACTTTGAAGAGCTTATTCAAGAGAAATTAAAATGGGTTGGAATGAACGAAAGTTTCTTAGACAGACCTCTTAATCAAGGATTTTCAGGTGGAGAGAAAAAGAGAAACGAAATATTACAGTTAGCTGTTTTAGAGCCTATGCTTTCTATTTTGGACGAGACGGATTCTGGATTAGATATTGATGCACTTCGAACAGTATCTGAAGCAGTAAATAGAATGATAACTAAAGAGAGAAGCTTTTTAGTTATCACGCATTATCAACGATTGTTAAATCATATCGTTCCAGACGTTGTTCATATTTTTTCAGAAGGAAAAATCATTAAAACGGGTGATAAAACATTGGCTCTTGAAGTTGAAGAAAAAGGATATGACTGGTTGTTACAGCCAGTTAGTTAAGGAAAAAGCGTGAAAATAATAGATTTTCAAGAAAAAATTCATAACGACAAAACAGATATGTGGCGTTTTACGAATTTTTCAAAATTAAAAAAAGCGACGTTTTTGGAAGAAAATGAATCAGAATTGTGCGATATAGAGTCTAAAATTGAATCAATCATTGAAGACCATAAAGCAGCGAATCGGTTTGATGATTTTATAGTTATTATTGATGGGCAAGTAGATAATTCGTTATCCGGTGTCCAGAACGTTTCTGTAGACTTTGTTGAATTTGATTCGTCTGAAAATTTTGTTGATTCTATAGTAACGTCTGATTTAATATTAGATTCTTCAAATAAAACATGGTCTAAAAAGCAGATTGTGTTGAATTTGGAACCAGACACTGAATCAACCGATAACGAATGTGTTCAAAAACGAATCAAATTGATTATTGTTTCAACAGGGAATAATAATTCCGTAAATATTCATATAAATTGTCCTGAAAAATCAGAATCGGCATGGACACTATTAGAAGTTTTTCCAGAGCAATCAAGTTTTATTCAGAACCATCAACTTACCGTTAATCAATTAGATGGCAGTAAAGTTAATATTGTTTATTTAAAGTCTTTAGGTCAAGACAATCTATCCGATTCGTATCACTTTTTAAGTTCAAGGATTAAATTAGGTAAAAATTGCAAGTTGAAGACGCTTGATTGTATGGAAAATTCTAGTTTTACTCGTCATAAATTGTGTGTTGATTTTGACGGTGAAGACTCCACTGCAGATTTATTTGGAATTGGATTGTTTAAAGAAGAAACTGCTCAACACACGCATATCCAAATTAACCATCGGGTTAAAAATTGTACAAGTTCTCAGCTATATAAACATATGCTATTCAACCGCGCTTCTGCTGAATTTGCGGGCTTAGTGTCTGTTAGCGAAGGAGCTTCTGGAACACTGTCAAATCAATCGAACCCGAATCTTGTTTTTTCGGATGATGCGAGAGCTTATTCAAGGCCGCAATTAAATATATTGAATGATGATGTTCAGTGTAATCATGGGGCGACTGTAGGTCAAATCGATGAGCTGTCTCTCTTTTATTTGAAGAGCAGAGGAGTTTCTGAAAAAGAGGCAAAACTTGTGTTGTTAAAAGGGTTTATAGAAGACGTGTTTAATGACTTTTCTGAATGTGAGCAAGAAAAGAGTTCGTATTTGGAAGAATTACGTAAAGTTTTATAGAATGTTTGTGAAGGAAAAAAGTGTTACAACGTTGAATAAGAAAATGGATTTTCCTGTTTTGAATACGACAATGCGAGGAAACAGGTTAGTTTATCTCGATAATGCGGCAACAACTCAAAAACCAACATCGGTTTTAGAAGCGATGAACCATTTTTTGACAAAAGAAAATGGAACCGTGAATCGGGGCGTTTATTACTTGAGCCAAGAAGCAACAAAAAAATGTGATGACTCTAGAAAGAGCCTTAAAACGTTTCTAAATGCCAAATCTGAAAAAGAGATAATTTTCGTTAAAGGTACCACGGAGGCAATAAATTTGGTGGCCTATAGTTATGGCGAACTCATGAAGCCAGGTGACGAAATTCTAATTACAGAACTTGAACATCATGCAAATATTGTTCCGTGGCAGCAGCTGTGTTTAAGAAGAGGTTGTATTTTAAAAGTGGCTCCAATTACTGACGATGGACACTTGGATATAAATGCATATAAGAAGTTGCTTTCGGAAAAAACTAAATTAGTTTCCTTTTGCCATATTTCAAATAGTATTGGAACAATCAATCCTGCTAGAGAGTTAGTTAAATTGGCTAAAGAAGTCGGTGCAAAAGTTTTAATCGATGGAGCACAAGCTGTTTCTCACCTTAAAGTGGATGTTCAGGATTTAGATTGTGATTTTTATGCGTTCTCAGGACATAAATGTTTTGGGCCGACAGGTGTGGGTGTTTTATATGGAAGAGAAGATTTACTAGAAAAAATGCCGCCGTTCATGACTGGTGGCGATATGATTGAGACCGTATCCTTTCAATCTTCATCGTTTGCAGAATTGCCACGAAAATTTGAAGCAGGGACCCCAGCGATTGTAGAAATTATTGGGCTTGGTGAAGCTGTAAAGTATATGAATACGCTTGATTACAAAGAGATTCAAAATTATGAACAGAAACTTTTAGAAGCCGCTCAAGAAAAATTGAATGAATTAGATATTACATTGATAGGTCCGACACATACCAAAGCAGCAATTGTTTCGTTTGTAATGAATGCCGTGCATGCCCATGATGTTGGAACAGTCCTTGATATGGAAGGGGTTGCAGTTAGGGTAGGTCATCATTGTACGCAACCTCTGATGAAACGCTACAACGTATCGTCAACAATTCGAGCATCATTTTGTTTTTATAATGATATGGAAGATGTTGATGCGTTGATTAACGGGTTGAAAAAAGTAAAAGAGTTTTTAGGATAAATGATGGATAATGCACGATTAAAAAACATGTATCAAGAAATGATTTTAGAACACAATAAAAGTCCAAGAAATTTTGGGCCTCTTGACTGTCATACACATTACGGACATGGCAAGAATCCTCTTTGCGGGGACGATTATGAGTTCTTTTTGGACATAAAGGACGATGTTATTGAAAGCATTGGGTTTACAGGCGATGGATGCGCAATATCAAAGTCTAGCGCGTCGATGTTAACTACAATGGTCAAAGGGAAGCAGATTGGAGAGTCGCGAAAACTTTCAGAAACGTTTTTGGATTTTATTTTAAATGAAGGCTCCAATGAATCATTAGGAAAACTTAAGATATTTGAGGGCGTAAAACAGTTTCCAGTTCGTGTGAAATGCGCGACCTTATCGTGGCGAGCCTTAGAGCAAGCCTTACTAAATACAAAACATATTGCTTCAACAGAAGCATAAGGAGAACCGTTATGACAGAAACAAAAGCAATTACTATATCAGCAGAAATTACACCAAATCCTAATACGTTAAAATTTAAGGTAAACAAAACGTTAGTAGAAACAGGAGCCTATGATTTTCCAGCTAAGGAATTTTCAGAGTCATCTATCTTGGCCTCAGAATTGTTTGCAATAGATGGGGTTTCTGGAATTTTAATTTCAAAAGATTTTGTATCGGTCAGCAAGAGAGTTAATATTGATTGGACGGATTTAGTTGAGCCAGTAACGCAGACAATTAAGTTGATTGTTGGTGATAATGAACACATTATTGACCCCGAATATTTAACTGAGCATACAGGTGAATCGGACGATAGTGAAACGGTTAAAAAAATTAAAGAGATTTTAGAAAATGAAATCAAACCTGCCGTTGCTATGGACGGGGGAGATGTGAATTTTTCTAAGTTTGAAGACGGAATCGTTTACTTGGCACTGCAAGGTGCTTGCAGCACATGTCCTTCTGCTACGATGACTTTGAAAATGGGGATAGAAGCTCGGCTTAAAGAAGAGTGTCCGGACATCGAAGAAGTCGTTCAAATTTAAAACCATTCCAAAAGCATCCATTTTGGCACTCGTGCCTCGCTCACATATAGGTATATGCTTCACGAAACACGAGAACCAAACGGAAAGCTTTTGAAACGCTTTTTGGCGCGACTATTTTTTTTGTTTAGATTCGTCGTTTAAAATAGGACTTTTTTAAGATGTTCTTATTCATTAATGTCTTGACTCATATCAGAGTTAGAATCATCTCGTTCAATATTGTTTACTTGAGGGGCATCTCCTTTTTCCATTTCGACCAGTTCATTTGTAGCTAGGTCTTCGTAGTTTTGATTCGTTTCAACATGTCTACATATATAGTAAAGAGCAGGCAAAATGTAATTTTCCGAAACGGGTGCATGGAAATGGTGCCGTTTTTTTAGGTCGTCTTCATTATCGATTCGTTCGTCCGATGAAAAGTTATAGGCTAATTCTATAGATAAGTTTTGAAGAAATAAAATTTTAATAGTTAGCATCATTTCGGCGACAAAGCCTAACGCCATAATTGGTTTTTTATGACGAATACCTTCTTCAAAGCTAAATGAAATCAATGAAGTAGCAGCAAGAAGGAAAAATCTTCTAAGGCCATTGAATTTTTCTATTGACTCGGTTGTTTTTCATATAGTCATACGCATCGTGTCCGAATAGTCTCCCTCTAAAGACTCTAATAAGGGTCTGTATTTAGTTCAAAAGATTCCTTCATAACCGAATCCGAATAATTTCCGTCCTCTTCTTATTCTACAGTGTATCCATTAGGCGTTCGAAAAATAATAGGCTCGAGGTGTAAATTACTAATTTCTACATTTGAAGTGGTAATTGGTACCGATGTGTTCGTAGTGGCTATGATTTTATACATTTGAAAATGTTCCTTTTTAACTTTGATATTAAAAGATAAGAGTTATCGAAAAAATAATAGATTAATTTCATTTTATTTAAACTAAACTAAACTTAACTTAACATACTGTAAGTT
The DNA here is from genome assembly GCA_018699495.1 of bacterium. Lineage (GTDB taxonomy): Bacteria > Margulisbacteria > Marinamargulisbacteria > JABIPA01 > JABIPA01 > JABIPA01. The sequence continues at coordinate 39,550 of JABIQV010000050.1, forward strand.
CCGTAGTATTTCGTGTAGGAAGGACGACAAATGAGTAAGGTGATGGATAGAATTATTAATGAATAAAAAAGAAATTAAATGAGTACGAATACCTTATTCTAAAACTAGAACAAGTAGTTAAAGAGGAAAAGTAGGCGTCGTTGAAACTTAGACAAATGTCTAAATTGGTCGTAAATAAAGAATTATCAAATTTACCAGGTATGTTGGAGTATAACCATGTGGTAATATTCACCTGAAATTATGTAGAAAAACTACGTAAAATGAGTAAAGAAATCAATAACATGAAAAAACAAACAACAATAAGTTTTTATACCCAAGGCTGTCGGTTAAACCAATCAGAAACTGCTGTTCTTGAGAACCAGTTTAAAATGCCTGATTTAGACTCCCATTTGTCCTATAAAAAAAACTTATCCGAAGAGATTAGAAATGAAGACCCAGTGTTTTTAAGTGTCCCAGTTACGGACTCAGCAGATATTACGGTAGTAAACACCTGCACAGTGACAGAAAGAGGCGACACAGACACTAAAAAGTTAATCAAAAAACTAACAAAACTAAATCCATCGGTAAAAATTGCCTTAATTGGCTGCCAAGCGCAGGTTCACAAAGAAAAACTGTTAGAGTGGCCAAATGTTCATTGGGTTATCGGAAACGCTAGTAAAATGAACCTAAAGAAAATTTTAGATGAGCACTACAGCGATCGAGAGCAAGAAAAAGGTATAACTGATTTAAAAGAGACATCTGATGTGATCAACGAAGCCGATGATTCGATGACGATTGAGTCTGAATTAGGCAAAAAAGATGAACCATTGAGTACTGATGAAAAGCATAAACAACCTCAAGTAATCGTCCCAAAAATAACAAGAGAACCTTTCACTATCCCCAATCCAGGTATCGACTCCTCGCATGTGAGAGCGAACATAAAAATCCAGGACGGTTGCGATTTCTATTGTGCCTTCTGTGTTATTCCCTTCGCAAGAGGTCCTGCTAGAAGTCGAGTCTTCGAAGATATCTTCAAAGAAGTTGATTCACTTGTTGAATCAGGTCACAGGGAAATAATCATTACTGGAATTAATTTAGGAACCTATTCCGACTCAAATAAGTCGTTCTTAGACGTATTAAATCGACTAGAGTCCTACGAAAAATTGGATCGAGTCCGTATATCCTCCATCGAACCAACAACGATAGATGACGACGTCGTTCATCTAATGAAAACAAGTAACAAACTATGCAACTATTTCCATATTCCTCTTCAAAGTGGATCTGACCCAGTTCTGGAAGGAATGAAACGTAAGTATACACTCGCCGAATTTGAATCATTTTTATCATTTGTACACAAAAGTAATCCTGACGCTTGTTTAGGAACGGATGTAATTGTTGGGTTTCCAGGTGAAACAGATGAAGAGTTCGAGAATACATATACCTATTTAAGAGATTCAGTACTTAATTATTTCCACGTTTTTAGTTATTCAGAACGTAAATTCGCAAGATCCAAACGCATGGATGGGCAAGTTCATGGAGCAAAAATAAAAGAACGAAGTTTCAAATTACGTAAACTTAGCCACAGGAAAAAAATGCAATACTTTAGCCGATTTTTAGGTCAAACGACGGAAGTACTCGTCGAGCAACAAAAAAAAGGGTATTGGGAAGGCTTAACAGAAAACTATATACGTGTCCGGTTTAAAGTAAATGAAACTGAATTAAATAAAAACGCCATCGAAGATGGACAGTTAAAAAATAAGATGGTCATGGTAAGATTAGTATCCTTAAATGAAGATATGGAAAAAGTTGAAGGTGAATTGATATGAAAAAAGTATTTGTTGAAACATACGGCTGTCAAATGAATGTGTATGACACAGAACTTGTACAAACAATTTTGACAAAAAATGGTTATGAAGCTGTTAAAGAAGAAACCGCAGCAGATATTGTTATGCTCAACACATGCTCAGTACGAGATAACGCAAACAGAAAAATATATAATCGTGTCCATGAAATACGTCGTGGGCGGAAAAGCCCAGTTCTTGTAGGCATTTTGGGTTGCATGGCCACAAACTTTAAAACAGATTTATTAGATAATAAAGCCTTAAAAATAGATTTTATTGCAGGTCCTGATAGCTACAAGCATTTACCACGACTAATTAGCGAAGCTTCTGGCGGAGAAAAAACGTTCGATGTCACGTTAAGCGAATTTGAAACATATTCAGACATTGATCCCACAAGACAAACCGGTCCAAATGCATGGATTGCTATTATGCGTGGCTGTAATAATTACTGCACATTTTGTGTCGTTCCTTATACAAGAGGCCGAGAAAGAAGCCGGTCTCCTGAAAATATTGTCGAAGAAGTAGAACGTTTGGTAGCAAATGGCTATAAGCAAGTTACGTTACTTGGCCAAAATGTGAACTCCTATTCTCACGAAGAGACGTCGTTTACCAATTTAATGGATAAAGTAAGCCAAGTAAAAGGAATTGAACGAATTTTTTTCACATCGCCTCATCCTAAAGATTTCCCAACAGATCTCTTAAAACTTATGGCTGAACGAGACAATATTTGTAAACAAATTCATATGCCTCTTCAAGCTGGAAGTTCACGTATCTTAAAGAAGATGAATAGAACATACACAAAAGAAGAGTTCTTAGGCTTAGTCGATCATATTCGGTCTATTATGCCCGATGTTCATTTATCTACAGATATTATTCTAGGTTTCCCAACCGAGACAGATGAAGAGTACATGGAAACAGAAGAGGTATTAAAAAAAGTAAGATTTGATACCGCCTTTATATTTAAATATTCGGAACGACCAAATACAACAGCCGAGCGTTTATTTAAAGACGACGTATCGGAAGAGCAAAAAAAGCATCGTATTATACGGTTAAATGCAATTCAAAGAGATATTCGATTAGAAAAAAATCGCGAAAAAATTGGTAAAGATCAAGAAATATTAGTAGAAAAAATTGGGTCAAGAAGAGATCCTAATGAAATACAGGCAAGAAACGAAGGTAATACCGTTGTAATTTTACCTTCAAATAAAGATATTTCGGTAGGAGATCTTGTTATGGTTAAAATAACAGATGCAACGCCAGATGTTTTAAGAGGAGAATTCGTATGACAAATAATGAACAGGTTTTAGAAAAATTATCAGTAATTATCGACCCAGACTTGGATAAAGATATTGTTACGTTAGGTTTCATTAAAAAACTTAAGATTGAAAAGGGTAATGTATCATTTAGTATTGAACTTACGACACCTGCGTGTCCTGTAAAAGATATGTTCAAAAAAGAAGCTGAACGGGTGGTTAAGGAATTGGATTGGGTAGAAACTGTTGAAATAGAAATGACAGCTCAACCAATTAAACAAAAACCAAGTCAAATGAAGGGGCTTGAAAGGGTTCGTCATATTATTGCAGTAGGAAGTGGAAAAGGCGGAGTGGGGAAGTCTATGGTCGCAACTAATTTAGCCTTTAGTCTTTCAAAAACGGGCGCAAAAGTTGGTCTATTTGATGCTGATGTTTATGGACCTAGTTTGCCGACGATGGTTGGTTTTGAAAACATAAGTTTAAAAATGGAAGGGGCGTTTATTGAGCCTCTCGACTATGAAGGCGTAAAGCTAATGTCTTTTGGTTATGCAACGGAGAGTTCTGGCGAATCTGGTCCTGCAATAATGAGAGGACCTATGGTTTCTCAAGTTATTCAGCAATTGTTAGGGAGTACCGATTGGGGCGAGTTGGATTATCTAATACTAGATATGCCTCCAGGAACCGGCGATATTCAGTTAACGATAGGTCAACAAGTACCAGTAACTGCAGCAGTTATTGTTACAACGCCTCAGCGAATCAGTTTTGTAGATGTGGTTAAAGGTATTCAGATGTTCGATGAGCTGAAGATACCAACCATCGCAGTAGTAGAAAACATGGCTTATTTTAAATGTAATGATTGTAGTAAAAAACATCAAGTTTTTGGAAAAGGCGCATTAAATAGTCTATCTGAAGAGTTTGGGTTTACTCAATCCTTTCAATTGCCTATGCAATATGAAGTCTCTTATTATTCGGATAACGGACAGCCCTTAGTTTTAGCAGAACCAGACAATGAAGTTACTCAATTATTTGCAGAGTTATCGGAAGCGGTCGTTCGTGAAGTTAGTAAATTAGCCTATGTCTCGGACGTCAAGGTTGAGTTAACGGCACCAAAAAAAGGGGTTGTTGAAGTAAAAAAAGGGGATGAAACAGCATTGTTGTCGTCTGCTGGGCTTAGACTCTCCTGTCGGTGTGCCTACTGTGTGGACGAATTGTCTGGGAAACAACGAATTGAAAAATCGACGATAAAAGCTGATATTCATCCTGTTGATATTAAGAGAGTTGGAAATTACGCATTTGGTATTAATTGGAATGATGGGCATACGTCTCTTTATCCAATTAAAGCAATAGAGGCGCTAAGTCAAAAGCCTGAACCGGTATTGAATTAGGCTATTTCCTAATTCAATATTAAAACGTCAACAAATACTAAAGGTAGGCTGTATCAATTTTTTTTCTCTCAATAAATTTGAGGATTTTATGTTTTTCAAATAGGCGGTTTTGCGTCCAAAAAGTTAAATACAGGAGCCAGAACATCAGCTATTGACGAGTCATTGATCAAGTCAAAAGCGGGTTTTAACGTCAATAGCTGATTCACTGTGCGAGGTCCGATAATTACCCCATCTAATTCTGTTCTAAAGTAGGCCCAAAGCAATATAATCACTTCTGGGTCCAGTTTGAAAGGCATGCAAGCGGCACTAAATGATGATACCCATTTTTCACGGGCTATGTTTTTTAATAGAGGATGACTTTTTCTAATATCTTTTTTTCCTATCTTTTTGGTATCAAAGCCTGGTAAAAGTAATCCTTGCTCAAAAATTCCTGTTCCAATATTTATACACTTAGTTTCATTTTTGAGTAATTGAACCATTTTTTGTTCATTCATAAATGGGCTGTAATGCAGTTGGTTTACAAAATTGTAATATATTTCCTTAAAAAATGGTAATGACGTCAAAATAATTTTATAAGTCAGGTTGTTGAGACCAAAATGTTCAATGATTTTGTTGTTTTTTTGTGTAAGAAGGAATTCGTATGGTTCAGAAAAAGAGGACGTTAACACGGGCCAGTGTAGTTGGTAAAGGTCGATAAAGGTTGTCTGCAGTATCTCCAATGTTTTTTCCAAATCTGAGTTTAAAATTGACGGGTCTGTGGACTTAATAACTGTTCCATTCTCCCAAATGAGACCACCTTTTGATGATATAAATACTGAATTTAGGCACGAATTGAATGTTTTTCTCAAAAGGTGAAGGGCTTCGCCATTTCCATAGAAGTATGCAGAGTCGTAGCGTCTTATTCCTATTTCGTAGGCACGTTCTAATACGTCAATAGATTCTCGTTGGTCACTAAATCCATATCTGTACCCAGCAAGACTCCACGTACCCATCCAAAAGAAATTTTGAATTTTTTCCTTATGAGATAAAGAGAGCATGGAGCTTTTTTTTAATAGTTTTTTATAGTTTGGCATAAAATTTGCATATATATCTTACATAAGTTGCTTCTGCGGTCTTAAGAAACGTTGAACCGAGCAGTACACTTATACAAGTCTAACAGAGTATAGATGGGATTAAAAAATTATGAGAACGGTTAAGATGGTTTTGATAGTTGGAATACTTATAGCGAGCTCAACATTTGCAGCTTATAAGAATCCTCAATACATAGCGGCAAGCGAACAGCTTAGGGCGTTAGCTAGAGAAGAAAGTAATAATCCTGGCAGATATTCAATGAAGGAAATTAAACAAAGACGACTGCCTTACCTAGAGATAGTTCAACAAACCTATATGTTATCAAGTGATCAAAAATATTCAACGCGTCGTAGTGCTCCGAAACAATCGGCTCATGTAGAACAACGAATGGTTGTTTCTAGACAGGTTGATATAAAGGATTCAAGCAAAAAACAACAGTACCTTTCAACGAAACCTAGTAATTCTTCTTTTCAAAATATAGTAAAGAAAACACAACCTAATTCAAGTGAATTTAAAGTTAAAAGAAGCATGTTTACTAGCTTGTTTTCTAAAACGAAATTAGACAATACCAAAGATTTATAATTACATCTTGTAAGACTCATACTTAAGACGTACGTTGGCGAATGTTGGGGGACTCTGCATAAACTGCAACCATTGGTAATGGTTCAAAATAAATATAATATTTCAAAAACGGCAAATTTTTTACAAAAATGTTAATATTAAATATATTTTATTACATTTTTGTAAAACGCTTCCTCTTGTAAAAATTTATCCTTACTGTAAAATTGATTTCATGAAAAAAGAAATGATGAGACGAACAGAGCATATATGGTATCCATATACCCAAATGGGGGATAATTTTTCGCCTAAACTGGTGGAAGAAGCAAAAGGGGTCAATTTAAAAATCAATGGACAATGGGTAATCGATGGAATTTCTTCATGGTGGTCCGTACTACATGGATATAATCATCACTCTTTAAATGATGCTCTCAAAATTCAAATTGATAAGTTTTCTCATGTGATGATTGGCGGTCTAATTCACGAACCCGCAATTGAGTTAGCAAAGAGTCTTTCTTCTATTTGTGGTGGGTTGTTAAACAGAGTATTTTTTTCAGATAGTGGCTCGGTAGGGATTGAAGTTGCTATTAAATTAAGTATTCAATATTGGATGAACAAAAAGAAGCCAAATAAAACTAAAATGATATGTTTTAAAAAGTCCTATCACGGTGATACAACTGGAGCAATGTCGATCAGTGATCCAGAAGACAGCATGCATCATATTTTTTCTCCTATTTTAATGAAGCATCATTTTTTTGAGGCGCCATCTTCAGATCCTGATATAAAACAAGGACAGTTAAAAACGTTAGATGTATTTTTGAGCAAAAGACACGAGGAAATAGCCGCTATAATAATTGAACCTTTGGTACAGTGCGCAGGAGGGTTTAATTTTTTTGAAGCAGATTACCTGGATGACCTTCGTTATTTATCAGATAAGTATAATGTTTTATTAATTTACGATGAAGTGGCGACGGGGTTTTGTAGGACCGGTTCATTTTTTGCCTATCATCAATCTAAAACTGAACCAGATATTTTGGTATGTGGTAAAGGGTTAACAGGAGGGTATTTGGGACTTGCTGCCACAATTACCTCAGATAAGGTATTTAGAGCCTTTTACGAAAAATCTAAGCCGGAGAAGGCCTTTATGCATGGGCCTACCTTTATGGGAAATCCACTTGCATGTAGTTTGGCTATCAAAAGTATCGAATTAGCTACTAAAAATAACTATTCGGACAAGTTTTTAAAGATTCAGAAAATATTGGAAGAAGAATTGGCTGGATTTACGCACTCATTAATTAAGGGGATTAGAATTAAGGGAGGTATAGGTGTTATTGAGGTTCACAATAAATCTGATATCGAAGGGTTCGGTGACTATTCATTTAATAGAGGGGCTTGGCTTCGTGGCTTTGAGTCGTTTATTTATACGATGCCTCCAGCCATTATAGAAGAACATGATGTAAGAAAAATCACCCGAATTATGAAGGACTATTTTTTGGGAAAAAAATGAGATAAAAAGAGAAACGGGTATTGAATTTTAACGTTACCAGCTTTGCCAGGGTTCAATAAAATTGACCTCAAAATGGAACAAATATAGAAAATATGTTTGTTGAATAATTAATCTATTTTAATATTTATTATTTCATTATATAATCCAAAAAAATATGGATGTATTCAAAATAATTTACACCGCGTTCGGCGGGCTTAGTTTGTTTTTTTACGGAATGAGAAACATGACCGATGGATTACAAGCTTTGGGTGGAGATGTAATAAAACGTATCATTGGGTCGCTAACCTCTAACCGGTTTTTGGCAGTACTGGTAGGATTAGGGGTCACTACGATAGTTCAAAGTTCGTCCATCACCACAGTTATGACCGTTGGGTTTGTAAATTCTGGGTTAATGTCGCTTACCCAAGCTATTGGTGTTATTTTTGGAGCGAATATAGGAACGACTATCACAGGGTGGATAATTTCGATAAAAATTGGAAAGTATGGGCTCTTAATGATAGGTCTTTCTTTATACCCAACTTTATACGCTAAATCCGAAAAATGGAGACAAATAGGACGCGTTGTATTTGGAATCGGATTAATATTTTTTGGTTTGCAGTTAATGAGTGGCGCATTTAAACCTCTCCGTACTTATCCTGCATTTATTGAAAGTCTTCATTATTTTTCTGGGCATAATTATATGTCTTACGTGTATTGCATCATCATGGGCTGCCTATTGACGATTATCATTCAGTCGTCGTCTGCGATGTTAGGAATTACTATCGCATTGGCAGCTTCTGGAGTTATCGAGTTTCATACGGCAGCAGCTTTTGTGTTAGGTGAAAATATTGGAACAACAATCACAGCTTTATTAGCCGGGATAGGTGGAAATATTAATGCAAAACGAGCGGCAAAAGCTCATGCTATCTTTAATTTATTCGGTGTTGGGATAATGGTAGCCATATTTCCTTATTATGTTCAGTTTATAGAGTGGTTGATTCCAAATGCTGCAAATTTTGTGAATGAAGCAGGGGAGCGTCCTTATATCGCGTTTCATATTGCATCTGGACACACAATATTTAATGTAGCTGCAACTTTAATCTTTTTACCGTTTTTAAAGCAGTTTTCAAATTTGATAGTTAAATTAACTCCAGAAAAGGTGAAAGAGGAAGACTCTAGCTTTACGTTACTTGGAAATAAAAATTCATTTTTACCAGCAACGGCAATTATTCAAGCTCAACAGGAACTTTTAAAATTTAAAGATGTTGTAAATAGTATGTTTGATGTGACACGAAGCATATTTGAAACGCCTAATAATGATGACGAAGCGATTAAGAAAATTAAAAGATATGAGCAAATTACAGACAATATCGAAAGAGAAGTAACCGTATATATGTGTCAGGTTATGGAAAAAAGATTGTCACCGGACCAGTCGGCCCAGGCTCAATCAATTGTGAGAGTTGCTGATGAGTTGGAGAGTTTAGGGGACTATTTAGAAAAGTTAGTAATGTCTACAGTAAGGTTGAAAAATGAGGGGGCTTTGAAGGGCGCTTTAAAGGAAGAATTTTCGTTATTGTTAAAAGAAGTTGAAACGTATTTTGAGGCTGTGTCGTCATGTATAAACGAACCGTCTAACTTAGAAGAACTTTCAATATACAAAACGTCAGATGAAATTAAAGCCAAAATAGACGAAATAAGAGAAGGGCATGTGGAACGAATTAGTAAAAAAGAGTATTCACCTTTAACAGCGTTGACCTATTCAGATATGGTAGTTTCATTAAGAAAAATTAGAAGTCATACACTTAATATTGCTCAGGCTTATACGAGTAAAACTGCTTAAATTTCCTCCTACATTCTAACAAGGTTCATTTAATGACAGGTTTACGTATCTTGGTGAGTTTCGTACATCTCTAGAGACCCCATGGTTTCAACCATTTCTGGATATTTAAGTCTCATTTTATCTGCAAAAATATAGTCCAAATGTCCAATTGATCGAGGAGAGTATCCTAGTATTTTTTCCCAGACATCAAAGCGTTCCATGCAAAAATACAAGACGGTTTGAGAATCTAAAAACGAATTTAATTTTTTCATAAATGATTTGTACATGTTTAATCGAAGTGGTTTTACATACCGTATTTTTCCATCTGGCCCTAAGATCATTTCCTGTGAATGAATATATGATTTGGGAAAGTTAAGCGCTATTTTTTGTTTCATTTCAGGGTTGAATCGGAGAGACCCAACGGACACCCAAGCAAGACTTTTAGGTGAAATAGTATCAAAGATTTGATCAATAAGCTCGTGGTAATCGGCTTCCCATTCTGGGTAGTAAATCATTGGATCAAAATGAAGGCCTATCGGATAACCGGCAGCCTCTACCTTTTTCATGGCTGCCAAACGTTTTTGAAGAGAGGCTGTTTTATGTTCTTGCTCATCAATTATTTTTGCAGGATTGATAGACCATGAAACAACTGTTTTATTACCATGGTCTAAGTCCAAAATGGTATCAACACAGTCAGATTTTGTTTTTAGTTCTAACACTGCATTTGGTAAGTTTTTAAATGCCATAATGAGCTCGCTAGCTTGATTAATGTCTTTTTCAAGAGCAAGAGAGTCACCAAGTTCCCATGTTCCTATTCTAAAGAAGCGCCAGGGCTGTTCTTCTAACCGTTGCTTGACTTCCTCGATAAGTGACTGAGTATTCCCTACGGCACTCATTGTACCGTTCGTTAGATAATTTTGAAGAAAACAATATGAACAGTCGAAAGGACAATTTGTCACTGATTTGAGTACTTTGACATTACAGCATACATACTCGCTGCCTATTGTTGCACAGGTATCAAAACTAGTTCCTTTTTTTTCTTCAACGTACAAGGCCTTTTTTCCTTTTCTATAGTCTTTTTCCATCGGTTTTTTTGTCGTCACGATGATGGAGTCTTTGCCTAACTTTTTTGCTAAAGAAGGAGTTTCTGCTGTAATTGGAATGGATAATTGTTGTTTTGTCATGTTAGATGGCCTCCAATAGTGAAATTAATTTTTTTTGACAAGCTGGATCCTTTAGGGATGTTAGACAGTTATTTAGATCGGTTTTAGATTTCACGTTAAAGGTTAAAGAAAATCCGGGTGTTTCGCATCGTTCATCCCATTTAATGTTCGTATCGTTTGGTAAATTTAAGTCATCAACTTTTTCTTCTATGACCTTGTTGTAGTCATAAAGTGTTTTGTATCTCAATTTTTTTAGTTCATTTTTAAACAACGCTATATCAAGAGTGAAACCTGTGTCTTTTTTTGTTTCAGGAGCACTTGTTGGTTGAACGGTGTCAAACCCTTCCGTTTCCATGTGGCTGATAAATTTTTCCATTGTCCATGAATATTGAATCAAACAATCATTGATAGTTTGGACCCATTGAATAAAAATGCTAGCAGAAACGGGAGTTTTCGTATTTATTGAAAGCACATAATCCATGATTTTTTTGTCAATTTGAGAAATAAGTTGAATTTGCTTGAGAGAGAATTTTTTTGAATGGCAATATGATAATAGCTCATCGGATAAGCGTGTCAATTTTTGAAGTTTTTCTGGGCGATGATTGAATGCTTGAAGATTGAGTAAAGGATATATTTCTTTAAAAAGAGACTCTTTTGATAGTCTTTCATTATTAACAAAGTCCTCAAAAACCCACGAAATATAGTAGATTTTTTCAACAGCAGTCAGATCGTGAGAATAATTTTGAAGTTGAAACTTCAAGCAGTCTAAAAATGAATATCCTGATAATTCAATACAGGATAACTGTTCTGTTTCGGTGTCTATGGACAACAGTTGTTTATCCAATTTGTTGATGTCACTGTTATTACGAAAAGGGTTAGTTAGAGTCTGATATCCATTTTCAGTTTTATATACCCATATGACATCTATATCAGTGTGTTCAAATTTGGTGTCAGGTGGCGTTTGATTCATTTTTATGTGATTAAGCATGTGTATGGGTTTGCAAATGAATGATGACGTGTTGGAATACAGGTCTTCTTTCTGAAGTTTGATAATTTTAAATTCCATAATAAAAAAGAATCATAGCTTTAATACCTAAAAGAATGAAGGATAATTACCTTTTTTAGACGAGGTATATAAAATTTCAATGACTCCAGAAATTGGCATTAAACAATATTTTGAAAAAATAAGTTTAGTATTCAGACAATAGTTTCCAATTTTGACCTTTTTAAACGTAACAAAAATATTGGTATCTATTTTTGATGTAGCAATTTTTGACACAGAAATTTGAAGAGGATCGTTTTTATGAACAAATCCTCGTTTTTGTTGTTGATCCGGAATTAAATCCGTTGAGGCAGTTCCTAATTTAACTTTTTCGTTCACTATTTTGTTTGAATGAACCCAAATTGGATCCAGTAGGATTTTGTTGTTTTTATAGATACCTTCAATTTCTTCTAATTTTTTATTTCTGAGAACATATTTGATGGACCCAACCTGGGTTCCTTTTTCTACAATTTTAGATTTTAGGTGGCCAACATGGTGAAGTATTTTCCGATACGAAACAAAATTTTTATTTCTTTTCAAATAGAAAGGAAAGTTAAGGATTCGTTTGTCCGAACCTTTTGCCTCGTAGTTCCATTTTAATATACAGTCTTCTTTAGGAAAGTCGTCATGAATAATATTAAAAAAAAGTAGCGCCTCAGGAAGGGTCAAATGTTGTAAAGACATTATTGGAGTTAAAGAAATGGATTTAGAAGTGGTGGTCATCACGTCTAATAAAGATTGATGCGCTTGCAGAGAGAGTTTTAATTCATTTTTAAAAACTGCTTCCTGAGAGAATTCGATTTTATCGTGTTCTTTATTCCATAAATCTTCGGATGAAGAGGGATCTTCTTCAAGAAATTTCGGGTCGTCAAACAGTATGATTCCAGAGATTTCGTTCCCAAAATTAGAGATTTCGTTATTTCTGTCCACCTCCGAACGAATCTTTTTTTTTGATTTAGAAGATTTAGATGTTGCACCTGGTTCTGCACGTGAGGTCGCCTGTAAGGATCGGAGGGAAATGGGTGAAATTCTCATAATGAAAAGTCTACGTCTTAGTTGAAAGTTTCTCAAGAGAGTGACTTTTCTTTCGATATAAATTGAGAAAAATGTTGCATGCATCGTGTACTATATTAGTTGCTCTTAAAAATCACATTTAGTACACTTATCTATGATGAATACTAAATTAGTTAAACGAATTTTATTTGGCCTTACTTTAACTTTAGCCGTGGTATTGGCGCGATTAATACCACACGCACCTAATTTCACACCTTTGTTAGCAATGACAATATTTTGTGCCGTTAGTGTAGAGGATAAAAAATGGGGATTATTAATGCCTTTAATAGCGATGGGAATAAGTGATATTTTCTTAGGCTGGCATGCTTCAATGATTTTTGTTTATGGCGCTATTATTTTAGTAGGTGTACTAAGTATATTTCTTTGTAAAAGCCAGAAAATATCATCGGTTGCTATGGCAACGTTGATCAGTCCATTGGTTTTTTATGGGGTGACTAATTTTGGAGTTTGGGCTGTCACATCGATGTATTCTAAAACATTTATTGGGTTATATATGTCATATATTGCGGGGCTTCCTTTTTTGAAAGTATCAATGAGTAGCACGGTCTTGTTTTCCTGTATTTTATTCGTACCATTTTTTATGCTAAAGCAGTCGAACATCAGAGAAAAATTATCTGAACGGTTTGTTTTAATTCGCTAATATTTTTAAATTGGATCTACTCGGTTTTTGAAAAACGTCACTCGTTTTCATTGGATCTATTATTCTATAGTTGTTTACTTGTCATAAAACAGGGACCGGTTTATTTATCGTTTATAATAGCTTTTTGACAACTAAGTTTATCCGTCGAGCGGAATAAGCAACGGACCCTTTTAGACTAGGAACTAGTGAACAAGAGACTAAGACGATAGATGCAGAGAGGTTGCTAAGCAGCACCTTTGAAAATTAGAGTATCGGTTGGTGTTTAAAGACGAACTTCTTTGCCGGGGTTTGTGTAAACGGTAAACTTTTTATTTCGAGAAAATCCTATTAACGATATGTCGTTAGCAATAGCATATTCGTATGCAGCTAAGGTCGGAGCAACCCGCGAGATAAATCGAGAGATTCCTAGACGATAGCCTTTCATAACTAAATCAACAGAAAGTTTGGCCGAAGAAATTAGAATGGGGGTATTACAAAGATTTTTGTCTACTTTGAGACCTCTCCAAATTCCTAATGCTTTGCATACGGCTTGTTCTCCGCTTAAATCCTCCCCAAAGGCAATAATTGAGTCAGTATCAGCAATCGCAGCACTTTCCGTGATTGCCGTTTGTTTAAACAACATTGCTTTTTCTTGGAAGTAGGCCGTTAACAAAAATACCTGACTTCTTGTGATAATGAAGTCCTTTTTCTCTGCAGACTTTGAAGATGTCTCGTTTTCTACATTGTCTACAGTAGAAGGCCTGTCTATAGTTGATTTGGGAGCCTCTATATTAATGGTATAGTCAGGTGAAAAGTCACTAATGGTCAAGCAAGTATCTTTATCAATCAGTCCCTCATAAAGTAAATAACCGACACAAAGTTCTTTTTGTTTTGCCCCTGTCGAATAAAGTGTTCGGATATAATTTCCATTAAACGATAATCCAATTTTTGTCTCAGAGCAGAGACAATCACCAAACTTTTTAATTTTGTCAAAATTTTGAACACGTTGAACGTCTAGTTTAGTTACCCACATAGTTAGTTTATCTCCACTATAATTAATGTTTGGTCATCAGCGATTTCGTCTGTTGCCCCAAATGATTGAACACTTTTGTAAATTAACGTCTCGGCTTCGCTCACTGGCAATAATTTTGTTTCGATAGAAATTTGATGGAGACGGTCGATTCCAAAAAGCTCGTCAGTTGAATTTTTAGTTTCTAAGAGGCCGTCGGTATATAAAAAGAGCCTGTCTTTTGCTTCAAGTTGCACGTGGCTTTGCTCATATTCTTCATCTTCATACATTCCTAGAAATAGTCCACCAGTTTCAAGTTCTATAATTTGTTGGTTTCGAATAATGTATGCGGCAGGGTGTCCTGCTTTTGAGTAAGTTAATAGTTTGGTATCCAAGTTGATACTAACGTAAAACGAGGTGACGTATCGGATATGAGAGTTTTTAATATAGGTGACTAAGTTTTGGTTTGCTAGTTTCAACACGTCAGATGGTTTCGATGTCGTCTTACTTACTTCATTTATAATTCCTGAGGCCAATGCCATAACTAAGGCAGATGACAGTCCATGCCCAGCAACATCTCCAATAACGACTCCTAATACACGGTCGGATTTTTCTTGGTATTGCATAACACCTGGGATACTTGATTTAGAAGTAGAACCGGTCGTTCCTGAAAGGAAAAAGGAATAAAAATCGCCGCTAACACTGCTTGCAGGAAGGCATTTTTTAGAAATGCATACACCTTCAATGTCTGTGTCGTATACGCTTAGTAACCCTTGTTGAACACGTTTAGCCATTTTAAGTTCATTATTATAGTCTTCTAATAAAGTATCGAATTGAGCATCTTTAGTGACCGAAATTGTTGGGTTTTTTAGGGGTGATGGCATCTTTTTATCGTTTAAAAACAGGATTCCAAAACATATTAAGGCAGTTACTATGCTTGTATAAAAATAGAGTAGAGCAGACGCATTAAAATAGAGTAAAAAACATTGGCTCAATATGAGAAGCGCCAAAATTAAGTGAAGCCATGATGGTTGTTTATTTTTCGACATTAAAAATAAGTTTAACTTAAATTGGAGGTAATAAGAATGATTAAATGGTTTATAGCGTACGAGTGATTGTTATGGGACCAATTTGATACTTAATTAAGGATATCTATTGAATGTGTAAGTTGATTACTATTGTGTATATTAGGTTGTTCGCTATTGCATAAACAAGCGATATATCTTAAAATTTTTGCCTACCTATTTAGACTGATAAAATAGGTGGAGTCTAATAAATTTGGGCGGCATGGCCAAGTGGTAAGGCATGGGTTTGCAAAACCCTGATCCCCAGTTCGACTCTGGGTGCCGCCTCCAAATTCATATCCAAAACCACAAGGTTTAAAATCACAAATATTAAATTTTTTTCGGACGTGTATTACCTTGTCTTATATAAAACCCAGTCGAGGTTTTTCAATCTTTATAATTCGTTATACGACTGCCTATTTTATTGCTTAGTGAGCAATATACTGTTCGTATTATCCTTTTTGAATGTAAAAACAACGATATTTAATATAAATGAAATTTTTTAATAAACGATACGATAACTAAATGAGACTAATTTATTAAAAATATTAATAATCTTGGAGAATCATTACTTATGGTATATAAAATATTATCTTTAAACGATCGATTAGGTGAAAAGTTCAATAGCGGTGTGAATGATATGCAATTTGAATTGGAGTTTAGGCTCCCCAAAAAGAATACTAACGACGGAGCTGGAATATCCTCATCGTCAAATATGGGTAAATTGGACCACTTAAAAAGCGAAGGGTATGATGTAGGCCATGGTATTCATTTAGACCCCTTCTCCTTTATACACACGCTAGGAGATTTACCATCAGTACAACCATTAGGTGAAATTATCGCTATGGAGGGGAATGGTCTACAATTTCCAATGGATGGTAATTTCTCCGGAAAAGAGTCCGATTTTTTCGGTTTACCTAGTGATGAAATAGAGGATGGAGAAAGAGAAGTGCATGTTGTAAGTAATGCTTTTATGGATTTTATGGATTTAGGATCCTTTTCCGATACACACCCGCTAGGATATTTACCAATGCCTGCAATAATTGAAGAACGAGGCGTTATAACGCCTCCCATAACTCAGGGAGGGGATGAAGAAAACATGTGGAGAGACACAGAAAGTCAAGACACTACAATGTCTGCGACAGAGCCGGAACAGGATGGGTCAGGGTCTTTTTGTATCTTTGATATGGACGGTTTCTAACCAGAATAGTGTAGGGTAATCTTCTGAATAGCGTTTAGTCTTAATTGTAACAAAGAAGTATCTCCGTATAGATAGACATGCTAACTGTTTTAGAGAAGAGTTTTATTAAAAGTGACAACCTTGTAAAAAAAATTCCTAAATTATGTACCGGAGTTGTACAAAGTCACAACAAGATAAAGCCCTAATAACTTAACGAATAGCCGATTAAATCAAAAAGGTATAGTCCTCTTATTAATTAGCAGAAAAACAGCCCCAGTTATGATAAAGTGACGATGAATAAAGTTATTTAATACGTCAGAATCTCGAAATAGATTAACCCTCCATTCATTTAAACGAATCGGTTGTCCCCACATGAATTCCCTGGGGAACAACCAAAAATACCACCGTTAGGAAAAAATAAGGTCAATCTAATCTTATCGACACTAGATGCGCTAGAAAACTCTATTGAAGATCATATCGACATGATTTGTATACTTGTCGAAATTAAAAACAGATTCAAGATCTTTATCAGAAAGTACATCCGTAATTCTACTATCACTTTTAATTTTTTCATCAAACATAACCCGTTCATCAAACGCGGCATGAGCATTACGTTGAACGATTCGGTAGGCATCTTCTCTCAAGATTCCCTTGTTAACAAGTTTCAACAACAGTTGTTGAGAAAAGAAAACGTTATATGAACGGCGAATATTTTCGGCCATCGCTTTTTCGTTAACTTGCATATCTTTAATCACACGATTCATGATACTGAACATATAATCTAATGTAATTGTCGCGTCTGGAAAAATAATTCGTTCGGCAGACGAATGACTAATATCACGTTCGTGCCAAAGGTTTTGATTTTCCATTGCAGTTACCGCATATCCACGAATCGTTCGAGATAATCCGGTCACACGTTCACAGAGTATGGGATTCTTTTTATGAGGCATTGCGGAACTACCTTTTTGTTTTGCTGAAAAAGGTTCAAGTATTTCATTGAATTCCGTTTTTTGTAGTCCACGAATCTCGGTCGCAAATTTTTCCAAACTTCCAGCAATAATTGCAAGCGTAGTTATAAATTCTGCATGACGGTCTCTTTGTAAAATTTGAGTAGACGCATCCGAAACGGTTAACCCTAGTTTCGTGCACACTTTTTCTTCTAGTATAGGGTCAATATTAGAATAATTTCCAACGGCTCCAGATAGTTTTCCAACATTTATTGACGCGGTTGCAGCGACAAGTCGTTTTCTGTTTCGCTTCATTTCCGAATACCATACAGAAAGTTTTAGTCCTAACGTCGTAGGTTCTGCGTGAACCCCATGAGTTCGACCCATCATTAATGTTGTTTTATGAGCATAAGCTTGTTTTTTTAACGATTCTAAAAATGAATCGACAGAGGTCAACAGCACTTTAGCAGAATCTTTCATAAGTAAGCTAAACGCAGTATCTACAATATCAGACGAGGTTAATCCCATGTGGACGAATCTAGAGCTTGGCCCAATGTTTTCAGCCAAATTAGTTAAAAAGGCGATCACATCGTGATGAATTTCGGCCTCGATTTTACTTATTCTGTCTACATCGAACGCAGCTTTTTCTTTTATTATGTCGACGTCTTTTTTAGAGATATTTCCAAGTTCTTGATGCGCTTCGCATGCTGCAATTTCAACATCAAGCCATTTTTGGAATTTGTTTTTTGGTTCCCAGATTGGAAGCATTTCTGGAGTGCTATATCGTTTAATCATGCGCTAAATTTTAGAGAGTAACAGGGGATAATGCAATAGGGATTCAAGTATAAACCGGTTAGACAGAAATCTGAGCATATTGTGTGGGCACAGTTTCTTTAATCTTGAACAGTGGAAATGAAGTAAATTGAAAATTAATTCCAACTTTTTCACCAACTTTATACTCATTAGCCGTATAATCAGCTAGGGTCAAGTGATGTCCTGTACTCGTTTTGACTGTATATATACTGATACTTCCCATAAATTTAATGTCCATGATTGTAATTTCAATGTCACTTGTTGGATTAAAAAATATTTGATTTGCACGTATAAACAGGTTCAACTTTTTCTCTCCAATCAAATTAGCAGGGAGGGGGGCTTCATGAATTTCATTTTCTATTTTAATGACATTGTTATTTAGCACTGTCACAGGGTAAAGAGATCCTTCTCCCGTAAACAATGCGATATCGGTAGTACTTGGTGCATAATATATGGTTTGAGGGTCTGCGATTTGATGAATATTATTATCGATAATCACTGCGATAGTCGTCGCATGCGAGTATGCAGATGCCAATGAATTTGTAGATAGAACAAATGCAAACTTATGCTTTTTAGCTGTTTTTTTGAGTAAGGTTAAAATATCGTTTCTTGGCGCAGTGTTCAAGGAATCTAAAATCGAATCGATTAAAATTAATCGGGGACCTTTTATCAGTTTTGATGCTAATTTTAAGATGATTTGTTTTTCACAAGTTAAATCACTTATGAGACTTTTTTGTCTTGACTTTAATCCAGACCAACTTAACCAATAGTCTAATTCAATTTTTTTTTCGACTAAAAAAGAAATACCAAGTGATGATGAAAGATAGTTTTGAACTGTAAGAGAAGGGTCGTCAATACCATCCTCTAGAACCTGTATATCATTTTTTTCTAGTTGGTTTAGAAATGATAAATGAGTTGTTTTTTTTATAGGCAATAGCTCTGAATTATCGTCACCATCGAGACGATAAAATAACCGTTTAAATAGGCCTTTACGATCAGTGGATAACATTGTCGGTTGCTTTGCCGACTCGATGGAATCATTAATTTTTTGAAGCCATTCTGTTCTATCTTTAGGTTGAGGCCCAATTAGAAAGGTAAGTGTACCTTCCTGAATACAGGCCTCAATAGAGTCAAAATTAATCATTTAAATAGAAAGAGATCCTACCATTTTTTTTGGATCAACCCATTTATCGAATTCCGATTCTGAAAGATAACCAAGAGACAACGCCGCTTTTTTCAGAGTAGTTTCTTCTTTGAATGCTTTTTTCGCTATTTCGGCCGATTTATCGTATCCAATATGAGGGTTCAACGCTGTGACCAACATTAACGAGTTTTTTAAATTTTCTTCTATATTTATAGTGTTTACTTCAATTCCATTTACACAATGTTCCAAAAAGCTTTTTGTTCCGTCACTAATAAGACGAATTGATTGAAGAATATTATAAATAATAACCGGTTTATAAACATTCAATTGAAAACTACCAGAAGCACCGGCAAATCCTATCGTCGCGTCATTACCCATAACTTGCACGGCGATCATAGTTATTGCTTCGCATTGGGTAGGGTTAACCTTTCCAGGCATGATACTAGATCCTGGCTCGTTTGCTGGAATTGATAATTCTCCAAATCCACACCTAGGTCCAGATGCGGACCATCTGATATCGTTACCAATTTTAAAGAGTGCAGCAGCAATGCATTTTAAAGCGCCACTAAGCTCTACCATAGCATCATGTCCAGAAAGAGCTTCAAATTTGTTTTCGGCACTTTTGAATTGCATGCCAGTTAGTTCAGAAATTTTAGAAGATACATCCTCTGAAAATCCTTCAGGGGTATTTAATCCAGTCCCTACAGCAGTTCCTCCAATTGCAAGTTCAGAAAGGTAAGGAATACAGTTTTTTAACCGTTGGATTCCATGATCTATTTGAGTAACATAGCCAGAAAATTCTTGACCAACGGTAAGAGGGGTTGCATCCATAAGGTGTGTTCGTCCAATTTTAACTACATGTTTAAATTCAATCGCTTTTTTCTGAAGTCCTTGCCTAAATTGGTCAAGTACTGGAAATAATGTTTTATGCAAAGTAAGTACAGTTGCGATATGCATCGCTGTTGGGAAGGTATCGTTTGAGGATTGAGATTTATTCACATCGTCATTTGGATGAACCGGTGATTTTGATCCCATGACACCGCCAGCAATTTCGATAGCTCTATTAGAAATCACTTCGTTAACATTCATATTTGTTTGAGTGCCGCTTCCTGTTTGCCAAACGGAAAGAGGAAAGTGTTCTGACAGATGTCCAGAAATTACTTCATCAGCTGCCTTTATAATTAGCGTTAACTTCTCATCAGATAGTAATTTTTTTTCATTGTTAACAAGCGCACATGATTTTTTTAAGTATCCAAATGCCTGGATGAATTCTGGAGGAAAGGTTTCGATACCGATATCAAAGTTTTTCAAACTACGTGTTGATTGAGCGCCATAGTATTTTTCATTTGGAACATCTATATTCCCCATTGAATCTGATTCTATTCTAACTGTACTCATTTAAATGCTCCTAAATTGATCTTAAAATTATTGATTTAATCATGACAAAAAATAAAGGAAAAGTGAATATCTAAAGTGTTTCTTTTGTTTAGTTGATGATTACACGTCTTTTAACTAATATAGTATTGGTATGTTAAATTCAATGTTAATATTGGCAGAATCTTCTGATGATTACTCTGTTCCTAAGTTCATTATAGAAAATATGGAAACGTCGTATGATGTTTTACGTATAAACGATAAAAATGAGTTTTTTTCAACGTTTTCGACAATGTCTCATAAACTACGAGTTGTGTTGATGAATGAGAACCTTTTTATGGGTGAGAATACGCAAACCCAGGAAGAAGTTGAACGCCAGATAATTGACGCAATTAAGCAATTGAAGATAATAAATTCTTTACCAGAGATAATTGTTATTTCCGCGGCTAAAGACATAAAATATGCAGTAAATTGTTTTAAAAATGGGGCCTACGATTTTTTTTCTAATCCCTTGAATCCAGAGAAAATCAAACTTGTCTTAGAGTCTATTTTAATGAGATCTTCCTATTTAAATAAAATTGAGCAAATGAAAGAGTCTTTGATGTTCAAAAAAGAAGATTTCCAGAAGCGCCAAGAGCTCCTTCATTCTTTAATTATTAAACGGAGAGCAGAAGGTGAATTATTGAAATCTGATGAAATTATTTCAATATTTTTTTCAAAAAATAGTCGGGGACTGTCTAGCATAAAAGAACTTGAATCTTATCTAACTATAATGAATGAAAAATATTTAAGTTCTGATAATAAAGAAACAATTTTGGTTGTCGAGGATGATGATATTTTACTGGATAATTTGAGACTCTTTTTGTCGGATAAATATAATGTTTTGTTGGCTGAAGATGGAGGTAAAGCAAAAGAATTGATTCGAAATAATTCAATAGATTTGATTTTACTAGACATTTATTTACCAGATGTTAATGGCGTCGATTTAATTGACGAAATTCAAGGGCAAATAAATGATGCTGAAATCATTGCAATGTCTGCTTACCAAGAAATTGAAATGGCAGCAGTTATGATGAGGAAAGGCGCTTGTGATTATTTATCAAAACCATTTTATGAAATTGATTTAATGAATACAGTGTCCAGGGCGCTTCAAAAAAGATATTTAAACTTGGTCGTTCCAGAAATTCAGAAATGTATGCTTGAGAAGAACCTTTCGAAAGAGGAAAAAATTCAATTGTTGAACCAGTTAATTAAAGATAAATTAAAAAATTCAGAGCCTATGTATATAAAAGATGTCTATCATTTTTTTCCTGAACTGAAAGAAATTAATATTCCCGAAACTGTCCCAATTCCCCAAAGTGTAATAGATTCGGATATTACGTTATTTATTGACAATCTAAGTAAAAATTTAAATAAAATTCCAGACATTAAATAAATTCGTGTGTGTGTTGATTAAATACATACAACAATATTTATTTTTAGCATTGGCGTTACTGTAGCTCACCCATTACCTAAATTATAAGTGGATATTAAGAGTTGAGAGTTTTTTAGTGTAAATATCTAAAACATCGATAGAATGATTATTTGTATTGGCGATATAGATTTTAGACCCTATTTTTGCGAATGACTTAGCGCCATTTAAGTTATGGTTACGAGACCCGTCAGTCCTATAAAAATCTTCACTATATTTACTTCTTTTTTTTATTCGAGATATTGAAGAAAACTCAGAATCAAGAATGTAAAAATAGTTAGTATCCGAAATAATATCTGACGAATAATACGGAGATATATCTTGTATGGTGAGTGTTAATGACGGTGGTTTAGTTGATTGATTTGAGTTTAAATAAGTGGCCTTTTTTTCTACGGAAAAAAGACGAGTTTTTTTTGAATCAAGAATGTGTAAATTGTTTTCCGAAACATATAAAGCCGTTGGATAGGAAACGGTGTTTTTTGTTTCAAATGCATCGGTTAGTTTTAACGTCGCCAGGTTAATTTTGTAGAGTTCGCCGACGATAGGACACGTAATATATATATGTTTGTCATAGATTTCAATATCATATGGATAAAAAATATCCGATTCTCCAAAGCTAATATTTGCAGACGTGAAAGACGGTTCCAGACTTGTTACATGGTTCGTATCAAAATTAGCAATACGAATCAATTTATTATCTGAATCAGCAATATACAAAAGATTTTCATTTAAAACAGTTCCTCTAGGGCCAAAGAATTTTGAATCATTAAAATTTCCATTTAATAATCCGATTTCCCCACTTCCAATTATTTTCACTATTTCGCCTTCTGTTGAAGTGACGATAATCCGGTTGTTACCGGTATCAGAAATAAAGAGTCTGTTATTAACGCTATCGGCAGAGATATGAGACGGGTAATTTAACGTGCTTAAAGGGTTTGAATAATTTTCTATTTCATAAGTGGGTGGCACTATCATTCTTTTTTTAATGTAATGAGGTAGTTTTTTTTCTATTATTGATTCTATTGTTGAGAGGGAAGGGATGTTTAGTAGATGGGTAAGGAAATAGCCAGTCGGATCAATTAGTAAAAATTGTGGGTTTTGATCATTTAACCTTAATCTAGATAATGAAGTCGAATTACTTGAATATCCGATAAGAAAGTCTAAGTTATGTTGTTTGATGGATTCCAATATCGTCCGTTTAGCATTATTTTCTCTTGTAGGCTCTGGGAAAATACCAATAACAGTAACTTCTTCCGGATAGAGATTAATGAATGACGAAATTTGGTTTTTATATTGATTGTAAAGAAGATTATCTCTATCAAAAAAAATAACAACTATTAGTTGGCCATAAAGAGACTTTAAGTTCACGTCACTTTGAGTATTTACAAACGTAATGGAGTCGAGAAAGTCGTAGGCTTTATTGGTCGGTATTACTTCAGACACTGAATTTGAAATATTACCTTCAGACGTGATGGAATATAAAGACGTCGACGTATATACGATGAACAAAAAACAAAGTAAAAGTGACTTAATTAAATATGTATGTTTCATAGTTTTCCAAAATTTAATAACTAGGGACTATATCAATGATTCCTCGACTTTTTAAGATGGAATTTAATATTTGGTATAACCTTAACTAATATAATACCACGTTGCTTGCTTTAGCGTATTTTATTATTATATAAAGACGATCTCGTTATATTAAGGATAATAAATGAAAATAAATGGAGCTAGTAATGATCAATCCATTTCTTCTTCAGAAGAAATGGCCAAAAAAAATTTAGAGGGCGTAAAAGAAATTTTAGCAGGGACGATTAATGGGTTTCTAAAGCAGGCGACAGAAGATACAAAAAAGAAAACAAAGAAACTACTCTTAATGGCTGAAGAAGAGTTTGAAAAACTAGGTGATGAAACCGAAGCAGAGAATGAAAGTGAACGTGACGATGAGTAATAATTATATTGACATCAATCACTTAAACGAAGCGAGTAAAAAATATCAACGTGTTTTTGAAAAGACAAATTTAGTTAAAGCTGATCCTTTTGGCTTAATTAAAGATGTATTTAATTCTCTAAATAAAAGTATAGAAAGTATCGTTATTTCGAATTATTCTTCAAGTTTCCATGTTCAACGCTATTATACGTTAAAAATAACTACTCATGAAATGGAATTGGTTGAAAAAAATGAGACAGTTAAAAACATCATTAACTGTAATTTAGATACCAAAGAAATCACATTAAACCAACAAAAAATGCCTGTTTTTTTCTATAAGTCTTTTTCGTTACGAATAAAAAAAATTTTTAACGATATTAAATCATTAAAAGCATTGGTTTATGAAGAACATAGAGAGCGGTAACTTTTCTATAGATAATTCAGGAAATGACAGAAAGTCCGGATTCAAGAACGAAGGATTAACAGGAAAGAGTGGGAATAAATTTCTCGAAAATATTTCTTCGCCGACTTTTTTCAGTTCCAGTAAGAATAACCCTAAACAAAAGATTCGAATCGACGAACTAGTTCATAAGCTAAACCCCGAAATAAGTTTAGAGAAATGTAAAAAATTAATTATGGCCGGTCAAATTCGGTCCGATAGCCAACCTGTGGATAAGCCAGGTACACGTGTGAAGCAATCTGCTTGTGTAGAGATAATCGGGATTAAAAAATACGTTAGCCGTGCAGGTTACAAACTAGAAGGTGCATGGAAAGAGATTAACTTTTCGATAAAAGGAAAAATTGCTTTAGATATAGGTATTTCAACTGGTGGATTTACAGATTTTTTACTACAGAAAAATATTTTTCATGTTATTGGTGTGGATGTTGGTCAGGGAATTACAGACAACAAAATAAGAAATAATGAACGATGTACATTATTAGAAAAAACAAATGCTAGAAATTTGACCCTAGAGACAGTAAGGCCGATTACTAAACATTTGGGTAGAGAAATTGATCTCGTTTTGATGGATGTTTCATTTATAAGTGTATTAAAAATTATTCCGGCTTTAATTAAGTGTGTGTCTAAAACAGCGGAATTTGTCATTATGGTAAAACCACAATTTGAAATAGAAAAGCACAGAGTTCCTAATGGAGGTGTTTTATCGGCATCCGATTCAGAAGATGTCTTTAAGACTATGCGTCAACGATTTGTTAGTTTTGGATTTGAAATTAAGGGAGAAGGAAACGCAGGCATAAAGGGAACGAAAGGTAATCAAGAGCGGTTTTATTGGATGGAAATGAAATGAAATTGATTGTTGTAGGACTCTTTTTTTGGGCTCAGTCGGTTATTTTTTGTATTAAAAACCTCCCTATTTTTTTTAAACATCCTTATTTGATTTACATAGATTTTTGGCTATTTATTTATTATTTTTTTAATTTTTCACAAGAAAAACATCTAGTGGAGATGAAACAAGCATGTAATAAAAAAGGATGGTCGTTTAACGATGATACGTCAGACTTTACCTATGGAGAGACGCCATATTTTACGATAAGAAATATATTAAAATCTGTATCGCCCACTGCAAATGACACGTTCGTAGACCTAGGATCTGGGAAGGGGAGATGTGTTTTATTTGCAGCCTGTTATTTCGGGCTTGAGGCCGTTGGCGTGGATATGATTCCTTCGTTCCGGATTTTGTCTTCAAAAGTTGTGAATCGGTTATCTTTGACATCGATAAATTTGGTAGAATCAGATTTTGAGGCCATTAATTTTGATAATTATTCGATTATTTATATTTGTGGCACCTGTTTTGGAAAAGAAACGTGGGACATCATTCATTCAAAATTGGGGGCTGTGAAGACCGGGACTAGGGTTGTTTCTGTTACGTATTCTCTTCAATCCAGTAACTTACGAATGGTATCCGCTTCGGTGGAGCGGTTTGAATGGGGACTCGATAAAGTATATATCTATCAATGCGGGTAATTTTAAACGTTTAGTTTTCATAAGGTTTTGTTCTTAGGTATCTTTTTTTTGGAGCGAATGCTTTTTAAGCGATGAGTCCTTGGTTTCTGATCTTTTTTGCGATTTGAGATCTACTAGTCATCGTTTAAATTGATGTCTCTCATGTCACGGATGGCTATTGTTAAATAAAATATGAGAGTAAAAAAAATATACATCTGTTCATTGCCTTATTCTTACCTATATAATCTATTAAAATAATAAACTTAATATGATTAAACAACTACGAATTTCTAATTTTCTAACGATCACCAATGAAGACATTGATTTTAAACCAGGGTTTTCCGTTTTTACGGGGGAAACAGGTGCTGGAAAATCAATATTAATAGAGGCATTAAGCATTGTTCTTGGCGCGCCTGCAAATGAGTCTTTTATTAAAATTGGGAATACAGAGTCTTTTGTAGAAGGACAGTTTGAATTGTCCGAAGAAAATTCGAAAAAATTTGAAGATTTAACGTTTGGTGAAACGTCGATTACTGTATTTAGGCGAATTTCAAATAATAAACCAAATATAATTAGAGTCAACCAACAAACTTGTTCATTGAAAAAGTTAAGAGAGTTAGCGGGGTCGCTTTGTCAGGTCGTAAATCAACATGAACAACTTGAACTTTTTGACAGAAATTTCCAGCTTGATTTGGTAGATGCTTATTCTGCTTTAGAAATTAAAGGGCCTCTTTTGACTTATAGACATTCATTTCAGAGATGGCAGGATTTAAGAAAAAAAATGTCAAATTTGGGCGCAAGTAAAGAAGCTATTATTAAAAGAATGGACTACTTAGACTTTCAAATAAATGAAATCGAGTCTTATTCATTTGAAGAACACGAAGAAGGGCACCTTGATAATCGACTAAAAGAACTAAATAATCTGGAGACACTAAAAGGCAGTCTTAGACAGGCTCAGTCCAAAGCATCTTCGGCTTACTCACAATTAGGTGCAGTAGAAAATAGTTTGGACCCATTAGCTCAATCTGGATTTATTTCTGATGAAATAAATGAGTATATAAAAACAGCAATGGTGTCCTTAGAAGAAACGCAAAATATGTTCTCGAAAAAATCCTATGAACTTATGCAAGTGGATGAATCTGATTTGGAAAGAATTGAAGAACGAGTCAAATTAATCTTTGACACCAAATCAAAGTATCACTGTAAAACGTTGGCGGATCTTGCAATTTTTAGTCAGGCGCTTATGGAAAAAAGGAAAGCTTACGATAGTAGTCTAAAAGACTATAATTTATATGAGCAAGAAAAGTCAGACTTAGAATCAGATATGATGCTTCAACAAAATATTCTTTTTGGAATTAGACAAAAAGCTGTTGAATCGTTTCAGTATAAAATTAAAGTCGATTTAATAAATCTGGAATTTCAGTTTGTAGAAACACGGTTCGAGGTATTTTTAGAGGCAGGGAAATTTGACAAAAATGCTGGAATGTCGTGTAATTTCTTAATCTCGACTTTACCAGGACATGAAGTTAAGGAACTGAGTTCGGTATTATCTGGGGGAGAAATTTCCAGGCTACTTCTTTCTATTCATAAAGTTGTGCAAGGGGTATCTGGAAAAAGTGTATTAGTTTTTGACGAAATAGACACCGGCATTGGTGGCGTTACGGCAAAAAAAATGGGTGAAATGATGAGTGATCTCAGCAAAAAATGTCAAATTTTAGCGGTCACTCATTTACCTCAAATTGCTTCGCAAGCGGAGCATCATTTTTTGGTTAAGAAAAGGGTGTCTGAAACGGATTTTTCGACATCAATACAAGAATTAAATAAAACAGAAAAAGAAGACGAATATTTGAGAATGAATGGCCATATCGATTTTGCGGCCGTGCGAAGATAAACTTTAGGAGGAAAATGGCATGTGTGGAATAGTTGGTTATATTGGGTCAAAAGACATAGAAACAGTTTTATTAGTTGGTTTGGAACGATTAAGTTATCGAGGGTATGATTCTGCAGGAATAGCAACGATATTTAAGGGTGAACTTAGTTCCTGGAAAAAGCCAGGGAAGTTACACGTGTTGAGTAGTCATTTAAAGAATTTAACAGTAAAGGGAACTTCTGGAATAGGTCATACACGATGGGCAACTCATGGTGAAGCCAACGAAGTAAATGCACACCCTCATGTTAGTCAACGAAAAAAAATCGCGATAGTTCATAACGGAATTATTGAGAATTTTTTAGATATTAAGAAAAAACTTGAGCGGGAAGGTCATATTTTTAGGTCTCAAACAGATACGGAAGTCATCGTGCATTTGATAGAAAGGTATTACCAAGATAATTTAGAAGAAGCTGTTGAAAAGGCAGTTTTGGATTTAAAAGGGACCTATGCAATTGCTGTAATTACAGAAAAAGAGCCAGAAAAAATGGTAGTAACAAGAAAAGGAAGTCCCTTAATTTTAGGGATAGGAAAAGATGAGAATTATATTTCATCTGACATTAACGCCATAATTCCTCACACAAAAGATGTCATTTATTTGGATGACAATGAGATAGGGATAATAAAAAGAGATAGTTATCAAATTAAGAACAAGAATGGCGTGATTGTGACCAAAGACATAGAACATATTACGTGGGACTCTGAGGCCGTTGAAAAATCAGGGTATGATCATTTTATGTTGAAAGAAATAACAGAGCAGCCAGCTGTCATTCGGACTATTATTTCTAAATATGTAAACGAAAAGGGTCAAATTCAATTTAAAGATATCAGAATGCCAAATTCAGATTTAGCAGAAATAAATCGATTAATTATACAGGCGTGTGGAACGAGTTGGCATGCGGGGCTCATCGGTAAGTTTTTAGTTGAGCAAACGTCTCGTGTTTTGACGGAAGTCGATATTTCTTCTGAGTTCCGTTATAAGCAAATGATTTCGCAGGGAAAAGAAATTGTGGCAGCAATCTCTCAATCTGGGGAAACGGCAGATACGATAGCTTGTATTAGAGAGGCAAAGAGTAAGTTTTTTAAAATATTATCCTTTGTAAATGTAAAAGGAAGTACAATAGATAGAGAATCCGATGGCGTGATTTATTCCCATTCTGGTCGTGAAATTGGAGTTGCATCTACTAAAAATTTCTTAGCACAGTTAACGACGATGTACCTATTTTCTATTTACTTTGCTCAATTAAGATGGATGATTTCCGAAGAAAAAGCAGCGGAAATGGTAGCGGAATTAAAGAAAGTTCCCGAATATATCGAAACAATCTTAACAAAAGATGCTGAGATTGAAAAAATTGCAGAAAAGTATCATAAAAGCAGAGAATTTATATTTGTTGGACGAGGTATAAATTTTCCTTCAGCATTGGAAGGTGCTTTAAAATTAAAGGAAATATCTTACATTCATGCAACGGGTTATCCGGCGGGCGAATTAAAACATGGTCCAATTGCACTTATTGACGATAAACTCCCCGTCGTTTGCATTGCAACACAGTCAGCGACATACGAAAAAATGGTCAGTAATATCCAAGAAATTAAGGCAAGAAAAGGAAAAATAATTGTTATTGCAACTGAAGGTGATGAATCTATTAAGGAAGTTGCCGACGATATCATTTATGTTCCCAACGTTTCTGAAGAATTGTCACCTTTATTAGTAGCGGTTCCACTGCAGATGTTGGCTTATCATATTGCCGTCAAATTGGATTGCGATGTTGATCAACCTAGAAACTTGGCTAAAAGTGTGACGGTTGAATAAACACTCGATTTTCAGACGATTAAGTAAATTAGGTTTTGAGACAAATTAAAAAAAATATTATTTTGGTGGGTATGATGGGTAGTGGTAAGTCTTCTATCGGTAAACATCTCGCTGCATCTAAAAAGTTGTCTTTTATCGATATGGACAGAGCGATTGAACGAGATGAAGGAAGAACAATAATTTCGTTATTTAATTCTGAGGGAGAATCACATTTTAGACAATTGGAAACTACTTTTTTAAATGAACTCTTAGAAAGCAATACGGTTACTAACAGCATTATATCTACAGGGGGTGGTGTTGTTGAGAAAAAAGAAAATTGTAACTTATTATCTCAGTTAGGGATTATTGTGTATTTAAGA
>JABIQV010000051.1 GCA_018699495.1 bacterium
ACTCCGACATCACGCAAAAAATAATCGGTTCAGCTATGGAAGTTCACCGCTTATTAGGTACTAGCTTTCAAGAAGTCATATATCAGAGAGCATTAGAAATCGAGATGTCTACGGAGGGCTTAGCTTTTGCACGTGAATACGAAATGGATATTTTTTATAAAGAACATCGAATCGGTGGAAGACGTGTCGACTTTTTTGTTGAAAATTGCGTCATGGTAGAACTAAAAGCTTTGGTTGCATTAGAAGATGTCCATCTAGCCCAAGCAAAAAATTATCTAGAGGCTTATAATCTAGAAATCGGACTACTTATTAATTTCGGCGCCAAAAGCCTACAATTTAAACGTATCCACAATAATTCAATCAATCTTATTAATCCCAAAAATCAAGAAAATCAAGGTTCAGACAATGAGTAAACAACCCGAACAAGCCCTAGAAGACGAACTCGTAGCTCAACTCCAAAAGCTAGGTCATAAGTTCATTAAAATCAAAGATGAAGCCGACCTTCTAGCCAACCTAAAACAACAACTAGAAATCCACAACAAAACGCAACTAACAGACCTCGAATTCAAAAAAGTACTCAACCACTTAAACAAAGGCAACGTCTTTGAACGTGCCAAAATACTCAGAGACAAAATGCATCTCAAAAAAGAAGATGGAACCTCCATCTATCTAGAATTTATCAATCAATCCCAATGGTGCCAAAACCAGTTTCAAGTAACTCAACAAGTAACAATAGAAGGCACCTATAAAAATCGTTATGACGTGACGCTATTAGTGAATGGATTGCCATTGGTTCAAATAGAACTAAAAAGGCGTGGATTAGAGCTTAAAGAGGCCTTTAATCAAGTCAATCGATACCACCGTCATTCATTCTGGTCATCATATGGGTTATTTCAGTATGTACAGGTCTTTGTGATCTCAAATGGGGTGAATACAAAGTACTTTGCAAATAACCGTAATCAATCGTTTAAACAGACATTTTTTTGGACCAATGAACAAAATGAGAAACTGGCCCAGTTGGCCGATTTTGCAACACTCTTTTTAGAGCCCTGTCATATCGCCAAGATGATTGCTAAATACACCGTTTTGAACGAAACACATCGTATTTTAATGGTGTTACGGCCGTATCAGTTCTATGCAGTAGAAGCCATAATAGACCGAGTTAAAACAGGGCGAAAAAATGGCTACATATGGCACACAACAGGCTCAGGAAAAACGTTAACCTCATTTAAAGCCAGTCAAATTTTGATTGAACTTCCTAAAGTTAAAAAGGTTGTCTTTGTAGTAGACCGGAAAGATTTGGATTACCAAACAGCCAAAGAATTTAATAGTTTTTCCAAAGGGAGTGTTGATAGCACCGACGATACAAAAACCCTTTATGACCAATTTTTAGATGACACGCAACTTATCGTTACCACCATCCAAAAACTAAACAATGTAATTACTAAATCCGTGTTTTTAAATAAAATGGAATCTCTCCAAAATGAACGCATCGTCTTTATCTTTGATGAATGTCACCGCAGTCAGTTTGGAGATACCCATAAACGGATTACCTCATTTTTTAAATCCGGTCAGATGTTCGGGTTTACCGGTACACCGATATTTGCAGACAATGCCGTCAAAAATGAACACGGTAAACGTACAACTAAAGAATTGTTTGAAGAGTGTTTACATAAATATGTTATTACAGATGCCATCCGAGATGAGAATGTCCTTAAATTTGCCATCGAATATGTCGGTCGTTACAAAGAAAAAGAATCCGGGTCCACGGCTTTAGATATTAAAGTTGAAGATATCGACACACAGGAACTAATAGAATCGCCTCAACGTTTGGAAAAAATTGTCGATTATATTATCGCCCATCATGACCGAAAAACGCATAAACGTGAGCATACGGCCATGTTTTGTGTCAGTAGTATTGAATCGCTTATTTCATACTACGACCTGTTTAAGAAAAAGAAACTAAATGGTGAACATACTCTAAACCTAGCCACTATCTTTAGTTTTACTCCGAATGAAGATGATAAAGATGCTAATGGTTTGCTTTCTGATGATGTAAACCTAGACCCATCATCCCTAACGGGTCACAGCCGTGACAAATTAGATGCCTTTATTAGCGATTACAATACCCAGTATGGCACAAAGTTTTCGACCAAAGATAGCCGGTCCTTTTATAACTACTATCAAGATATTGCCAAGCGGGTAAAAGACTACGAAAAAGTGGGTTTTGACCCTAAAAAAAGAGTAGATATTCTTTTGGTGGTAAATATGTTTTTAACGGGCTTTGATGCCAAGAAACTAAATACAATATATGTAGACAAAAACTTAAAATATCATGGCCTCATCCAAGCCTTTTCAAGAACGAACCGCATATTGGGCGAGAAAAAGTCTCAAGGGAACATTGTATGCTTCCGTAACCTAAAGAACGCCACAGATGATGCCATAACACTCTTCTCAAATAAAGACGCTAAAGAAACGATATTAATGGCCCCTTATGAAGACTATGTCGGCAAGATGAATGATGTGATTAACAGATTAAAAATGGTAGCACCAACGGTAGATAGCGTGGATCACTTACCAAGTGAAGTTGAAGAACTCGAATTTGTTCAGTCGTTTAGAGAAATTTTAAGGCTCTTAAATGTTTTAAATACTTTTGCAGATTTTTCATTTTTAGATATCGCACTGTCTCAACAGGCAATCGAAGACTACAAAAGCAAATACTTTGATTTATGCGACAAGGTTAAATCTAATCAACAAAAAGAAAAGGTATCAATTTTAGATGATGTCGATTTTGAACTAGAGCTTATCCATCGAGATGAAATCAACGTGCGATATATTTTATCGTTGTTAGCTAAATTAAAATTAGCAGATGAAAGCGATCATCAAGCACAGAAAAAAGTCATTTTCGATCTTTTGAGTACAGATGTTCAGTTGCGCAGCAAAAGAGATCTGATTATGCAGTTTATCGAAAAGAACTTGCCTGAAGCTGCCACGGTAAATGGTGTATTAGATGCCTTTGACCGGTATTGGAATGAACAACAAGAGACAGCAATCCAGAAAATTTGTAAGGATGAAAAAGTTCCTTATTCCGATCTTAATAATCTCATAGAACGGTATATGTGGGACAAAAGACCACCCTTGCGCGATGAGGTTGTAGATATTCTAGAGGTCAAACCTAAAATTCGAGAACGAAAAAACATTGCTGAGAGAGTTATTACTAAAATAGTTGATTTTGTGAATGTGTTTGTTGAAGGTATGGATATTTAAAAAAATAAGAACTAATGGAAAAAGAATGTTTTGTGACTGTCTGTTTACTGTTAATGAAAAGTGGTTTTAAAAATGAATGTAAAAAATGAAGGACATACTGATCGACAAATAGAATTTGATAGCCAAATATTTAAAATACTAAGATACATTCGAAATACGATAAAAAAATATAAATTGACCGAACTAGAAAAAATGAGCTTCTTTTAAATCTCAACAAAGAAACATTTCGAACCATTTTAAATACTATTTCTAGGGAAGGTGCTATAAATATAATTTCAGAACCTATTGAAGGTATCCCTTTTGGCCCTCCTTTCAGGGATCATTCGTATGTAGTCAAACCATCGGAAAAATTTGACGCCTATTTTAATGCTTGGACTGCCCTAGCTAAACAAGACCATAAAAAAAACCGAAATCAGAATAAAATTATTATTAACCCTCCTGAGCCTATAGACCAAAACGCAGGAAGTTTCAGCGAAACTGATGAAATTTTATGGATAGAGTTTGATTCTGAGAGTGGCAAGCTTTTTTTAGATGGTAAAGCAAGTATTCTCAAAGAAAAACTATTATTACATAAATTTACTTCAAATTCAGATATTAAACTATTGATGAATTATTTAAACAAACACCCTAATAAAGAATTTGGACAAATGAACTTAATAGAAATGGGAGTCCAAAAAACGGTAAAGATAGATTTCAACAAGTTTATCTGCAATATAGGGTTTAGAAACACACTAAGAGAGGCATTTTTTTCTCACACTAAAAATCATATTAGGTTTAAAAAGTCATTAACCTATGCACAGCTAAAAAAACAAGGCTTTACTCCCCAACAGATCGTTAACGATGCAAAAGAATATATAGAAGACAGGGAAAATAGAAAGAAGAAAAGAAGGAAAATTTTTTCAAAAAATAAAACTGACATAACCCAAAGCTGACTCACTAATTTTGGCCTACTAAGTACACCTCTACAAAATCATGCAGAATCATGTATTGTCCTTACAAAAAGAGAATCAGCCCTTTTGTATGCTAATCTCCAAATCGAGTTATAAATCAAAGCATTTGAATTCAAACTAAACCATTTAGGAGGATAATTATATGACGAAATAAAATCTAATTCGATCAAGAAAGAAAAAAAGCTAAGAACAGCAATTCTTAGCAATTTTTGGAGATATCAAAATCTTGTTGTGCACCAACATAATATCTCCTCTTTCTTCAGTTTTCAATTGTTATACAAATAAATCTTATTTGGAACCGTCCTGCGTTCCATTGAGGAGAGAGCTGTGTCAAAAATTAAAAGAAATTATGATGAAGAACCGTTTTTTAAGATAAAAGGAGTGGGCTTCGATAGGCTTTATCTATCGACTAGCGAAAGCATTAATTTAGAAAACTTTTACGAAGATGAAAAGGCTGGTTTCTGTGTTTCTAGAGAAATAAACTGCCGCTTCTTCGAACGGGGATTTGATTTTAAATAGAAAGGGTCTTTAGAGCCAAATATAACCATTAAACTGAGATGCCAAGCTAATGGAGAAAACTATATCGATTTAAACCCTTCAAAAATTGGATCATTAAATGACTTAAACAAACAATTAGAAAAAACTGGTGTTAAGAAATGGAGTTATGTACGCGATATACATTTCATTATAGACCTGGAAACAACTATGAAGAAAACCCTAAAAGGGTTCGATCTAAAACACAAGAGGATGACTAACTCATATCAATCAGATAGAGGTGACATCACAGGCTTCTATTTAGGAAAACGTCCCCACCAATTACTGATTTATAACAAGGGAAAGTTGATGGGCGTTAAAGAAAAAATCACGAGGATTGAATCTAGAATTGCTTACAATAAAAAAGGCTTCCCATTTACAAAAATAGACGCAGCCTTCCTTTATCCAGCTTTCAAAGGAGTGGTTTATAAATATTTTTCTTTTACAAAGCCAACTAACAATGAAGATAAATATAAACTCCACACTCTAAAAGAGTTTATTAAAAGAGACGGTCTTTTCATGACCAGAAAAAAATTAAGTCAGAACAATCAATTTCAACGCAACTACGGACACCTAATTATCTTTCATCAGGAAATAGATTTCCAAGATATTTTTGACTGTGAAATTAGAAAATATTTAGAGGGATCGTCCCCCTATATTCAAGGAGGCTCATAAGGATGCCAAGTAAAGGACCAGCCAACTTATTAACAAAAAAAGATTTATGCACGCTATTAACATGTAAGGAAAACACTATAAATCATTTGGTTTCAAGCAATCAGAGCCCTTTTATTATGATTGGGAGAGAACCTCGATTTAACTCAAAAAGCATTGAGGAATGGTTAAAAAAACGTGAGGTCCCAGCTTCATTCAGTGAGTCAAAATCTGATGAGATCCCTTTCATTGAAGTATAGATTTGTGCTGAAAAATTTCAAGAAAACGTATCGTTGATATATTAAAAATAAGAATAAAGGAAGAAAAAAATGGCATCAATAAAAAAATATAATGACACATACTATGCAATGTATAGAAAAAATGGACGACAATTTAAGAAAAAAATTGGGAAGGTTTCAAAAGCCGTTGCCTTAAAAGTCTTGAGAGATATTGAGGATAATCTTGCTCTTCAAAAGAATGGAATTATGCTCCCAAAAAGCGTTAAGCTGATAGATTTTTTTGAGACATATTTAAATCATGTTGCAACGACACAATCATTTAAGACCAAAGAAATTAAAGTGCTAGCAACAAAAACATTTAAGAAATTTCTTCTAAGCGATAGAAACTACTCTAATATTCAGTACCTACATGAACTCCCTCAATTAGCAGTAGAAAAATATAAGAGTTATCGGAAAGAAGAACAGGTATCAAATAGAACGATTAATATTGAGTTAAATTGGTTGTCGAGCGCCTTAAAAATGGCTCAAGAATGGGGATATATGTACCCTGAAATAAAAATTACCCGGTTAACAGAAACCAAAAAGCTACCCAGATATCTAACAACTGAAGAAGTAGAAATGTTGTTTAAAAATGCTAGTCTCTTTCAAAAACAATTTATTTTTATTGGAATCCATACTGGATTTAGAATTGGAGAAATGCTGAATCTAGAGTGGAAACATATTGATTTTGATGAAAATCAGATTCAGGTTATAAATACCCGTACGTTTAATTCTAAGAACAAACAAGATAGATCGCTTCCCATAAAATCAGAGTTAAGGGAGTATCTGCTTGATTTAAGAACACAGTATATTCACCCTAATGCTATAGAGAAAACAAAAGCAAAAATGAAAGCAAACGCCGAAGCAAAAAAGGCTAGTACACCTGCTATTGAATATAAAACTTTTAGAGAACCTCATCAAAGGAAATATGTTATTTGTCACCGAGATGGTTCAAAAATAAAGAGCGTTCGAAAATCTTTTAACCAACTATTAGAGACGTGCAATATCAAAAATGCTTCTCTACACACACTTAGACATACCTTTGCCAGTCATTGTGTTATGGATGATATAGATATTTATACTGTTAAAAATTTTCTAGGACATTCCAGAATTACCACAACCGAAAGGTATTTTCATCTTAGCCAAGAGCACCAACAAAAATCCATTGAAAAATTATCTCTTCAAAAAAACGACCTCGTACTTTTAAACCCAGCTACTTAAAAGATGGAACCGTTGAATAAAATTTATGAAGAAGCCACCCAACGAGAGTCGGCAATGGCTTCTAAATATTTTAATAAGATTAATAAATTCGATAGCATTAACAAAACCCAAGATTCCATTGAATCAGAGTTATTAGACATAATAGTCTTTTCTAAATGGTGTATTGAAAGACTTAGAAAGATTTAATTAAAGAAACAGTAAACACTTCTTTATTTGGGGGATAAATATAAACCTTAAATGTTTTAAAGAGCCCCCACCTATTTCCCAGATTATTAACAATTTCCATAAATACTTAGATATATTTGATCATATCTATTGGGGATGGTTGATTTCTCTATTAGTAACGTATGGGTAACGCTTTGAATCAATCCCAACCTGTTTCAACCCACCTCAATAAAACAAATCAGCTGTGAATCAATATGAAAACACGCACAAAAGGGCTTTGACGCACTGCCTGTCACGCAGGAGGTCGTGGGTTCGAGTCCCATCGCTCCCGCCATATATCTTTTAAATACTAAATCCACCTTCTTGGTGGATTTTTTGGTTTTAAAGGGAAATTAAATCTCAATATTTTGTAACCCATTTGTAACATAAAGATTTTTTTTCAAAAATTAAGAGGTATTTAGTGAAGTATAAGGAAAAAATCGAAGAATTAAAAAAGTATGAAAACTTATTGTATTTCATCCATTATTCTTGCGAAAATTTATACGATTGCAATGACACTCTCACTCCTAGAATAACTTCCATCGCCATTTTACATTACGAAAGCTCTACGATGAAAAGTTTTTCTATTCATTTGGTGGCTGAAGTAAAAAAAATAGATAAAAATGATATTTTAAAAAAATATGATGAGTTAGAAATGATAATGCTTGAAAAGTTTTTTGACTTTGTATCTAATAACTCTCAAGTTAACTGGGTCCACTGGAATATGTCGAATATAATTTTTGGATTTGAAACATTAATTCATAGACATGAGGTACTATCAGGTAAAATAGCACCCTCCATTCCAGATTCAAAAAAACACAATCTTTCATTAATAGTTCAATCTAAATATGGGAAAAACTGTGTAGATAGCCCAAAAATGAAGAATCTAATGTTTCTTAACGATGAAATACCTAGAGGCTTTCTTGAGGGTAAAGACGAAGTTATAGCGTTTAAAGAACAAAGATATGGGGACCTTCACAAGTCGACAACCGCAAAGGTTTACTGGTTTAAAGATATTTACAACAAATTGAAAAACGGAAAAGTTATAGTAAAAAATAGTAATTGGAAGTATAAGGTAAACACGTTTTTTGATTGGCCTGTCACTAAATTTGTTACTTTTATTGGAACAATAGTTGGCGCTATAATTGGGATAATTCAGTATTCCATGTGTTAGTATTTATTAACTAAATC
>JABIQV010000052.1 GCA_018699495.1 bacterium
ACGGTTTCTTTTCGTCAGCAAGTAGTTAACAGTCAAGCAAAAGACACGGTTTCTTTTCGTCAGCAAGTAGTTAACAGTCAAGCAAAAGACACGGCTTCTTTTCGTCAGCCAGTAGTTAACAGTCAAGCAAAAGACACGGTTTCTTTTCGATTTGCTTCTGATTATGAACCACCAAAAATTAAAAAAGGAATAAAAAAGTCTATATTAGGAAAAATAGCAACTATGGTGACTAATTTATATCAAGCTAGAAGCATAGCTATGGATAGTCCTCATTTGGATAAGATGGAGAAAAACAATAAATGGTTTAATTCATTACGAGCTAAGGGGAAAGAAGCCATATCTATATGGAAGCTCTTAAAAAATGGGGGTCGTTTAATAATTGGTACGTACATGGTTGTTTTAGATAAAGTTAGGCACTTAGGTATTCTAAAAAAAGAACAAGATAAAAAACAGACAATCGGAATGATGTTAAAGGAAAAAAAACCAGGTTTCATGAACTCGTTTTTATCTAGAGATTGGATCGGATCTGATTCAAAAGAGTCCGTTTCTCCCATGAAATGGGGCCTCTATTCTCTTTTTAAGACACGGGGGTCAAGTCACTTTGAGCGTGGATTTGGGTCGGGTGCGGGAGCCGGCGCAGGCGCAGGCGGTGGCGGAGGGGCCACAAGTAGTGAATACAAAACAACCGAAGGCGATATCCCTCAAGATATTTCGGTCTTACAGTTTAAAGAGATGCAAAAAGAAGTCATTGAACTTAGCAAATATTTTAGAAGTATTGTGTGTAAATTCCAGGTTTTAACGATGATATTAAATCACGTGACTGGAGACACTAAAAACTTTTTAGCGCATTTTTGTACGATTATAAACGAATCGATAACACCTAGCGAGCCGAATGAGAATGAGTCGACCGTGAAAAATAAAGCTAACAACCAATTAGATTTTTCAAAGGCGTTTCAAAATAATTTTTTGGGACTACTAGAAGAAAAAAACCAATTGAATAACTTGTCTTATAATGTAATGGATTATTATTCTGATACAAAGTTAAAAGTCATAGATGGGCTAAGTGACGAAAAAAAAGAATTGTTCATGGAACAATTGGCGAGTTCCAAGGAAAATGTTTCTCCGACAACATTTAATCATGTGCATCAAGAAGTAACAGATATTTTTTCTATGCACTCTAAAATGAAGGACTATTTTTCAGAGAAAGACGATGTCGTTAATAAGCTTCAATTTAATTTGACAGCTAAAGCCGCGTAAACGTTTAGTTGATAATCTCTATAAACTACTAGGGTAGTCGTTTCTTTTTCCAAGCATAAATTGCAACGCATCCATTTTAAAATAGTTTTGCTATACTGTAAGTAGGTACCGCTTATTATAGTATTCACTCATTTGGAGGAGACCATATGCAACGAAGAAATAAGATTATAGCTGCTAAGCAATCTCATACTCAACGACCTTTTTCATCAACATCGACGGATAGAACGACATATTTTTCGAACATATATCCAATTGTTACTCCATCAGCTCCTCCATTTGAAGAGTCACTACCTATTCCATCAGCTCCACCATATGAACCTCCAATCGCAACTTTAGTCGATTCGTCTATATCCGGAAGTGGATACCAAAAGACTCATTCTAAAGACGATCTGTCAGATGGTCTCTATGTGGGCCGTTATGAAAACGCTGAAAGACGTCCAAATATTATTGAGGCAACTCCAGTCCCACAACCAAATTATCCAGTAGAGACCTACGCATCTTGTTTTTTAGATGATATTCCGATTGTTTCGAATTTTGAGGGAAAGAGTCCTGAAGTAAATGAGATGGCGTCAAAAAACTGGCATTTAGAAGCAGAAAAGCATTTAAATTTAGGAAATTTCGATAAAGCAATATTTTATTTAAATGGGGCTATTTTTCATGGCTCTACGAACCCTAATTTATTTAATGATAGGAGGCAGGCCCATTTAGATGCCTCTGATTATTATAGTGCATTGTCTAAAAATGAAGATTCGAGTCGTGTCCCTGGGCAGGCATTAATTCATAAAAATATCTCTGCCGATTATTTAGGACTGGCCTTGACGGACACTCTTCAGGCTCAAAGTTTAGATAACCAAAATCCGATGATTATGGCAAATTTGGCGACCGTTTTGTTAAAAATGGAACAATTTGATAGAGGACTAATATCCATAGAAGCCGCGATTAAAAGTAGCTCAAAAACAACGGTATTTAAATACGTTAAAGCACAAATATTAAAGAGTCAGGTTTTATATTTGGCTAACAAAGAGACGATGTCTATGACAGATAGTCTTCAAAAAGAGACAAACAGAAAAATTAAAGATAAAACAGAAGAAAGTCTACAAAATTACTCTATTTTTATTTCTGAGATGAAAAAACGGCAACTATTTTCCGAATATCCTGCTCAATATAGGCGAGCATTGTTGGATAGTGCTGAACTGTATTTGATGAGAGGTAAGGGCGGATTCTGGAAAGAAGATATTACTAACTCTATGCGATTTTTAGAAAACGCAGAAAACTATGAAGGAGACAATCCTACAAAAGAACTCTCTCAAGCATGGGCGAGGCTTTATTCTGTGTTGAAGTTTACAACCCTCTGCAGGATAGAAACTGTCGTTGCAGAGTCTATTGCTGATAACACATCGTTAGATCTATGGCGTTTGAAAGGGAGATATGAAGGAAAAGAATCGCAAGCAAAAAAAGTATTTAAGGCGTGGGTTTCTGCTTATAGGAGCTCTGACGGGAATCGCATTCCATATGCGTTAAAAGTAAAAAGGTACCAGATGGGCATGCTTGGTCTCGCTACATTAAATGTTGGAAAGGGAAAATTCGAAAAAGCTGAACAGAGATTATCAGTCGCCTGTAATGATTCAGAAGGGCCTTATTTACAGTTTTTATTTCAAGAGCGTGCTGAGGTCGCTGATACAAGGGGTAGGGCAGAAGATGCTAACTTATTTAGGGCAGAAGCCTCTAAATTCTAGGGTCTGGTGAAATCTTCTGATGTCTAAGCACCTGTCGTGAATGAATTAATCCAAGAAAATATAGACGAAAACTGATATAAATAGTTGTATGTGGATCATAAAGTATTTAGTTTTAATTGGAATTCTGGCCATCCATTTTTTTATATCTAGTTGTTCAAATTTAATAGAAACCTCGATTACAGAATGGGAAGTAGAAAATGACAGCTTCGTTTCGGATCTTTTGATTTCGGACATAGATTTAACAGTCGTAGACGATTCACTATATGTTGCGGTCGCTTCTCGAGTTGATGGAATTGTTGCCAATGGAGTAGTCACTCAGTACAAACTAACCGATTTTGGATGGGAAGTCGAAGGGGATTCGGGGTTTACTGCAGGAAATTCTACAGAACTAAACCAATTTTATTGGGAAAATGAGCTGTATGTATCTGGGGTGCAAGGAACCGTCTCTTCTGGCACTCCATTTTTATACACGTATGATGGCTTCAACTGGGAAGACAACATTGGGTCTGGCGTATCTTCGGAAATTATAAGTGGGGCAACTTTTTTAACGTACAACGGAACCTTATATTCAGTATATAGATACTCCAATGACCTTTTTATTAAATCCCAAAATGCGACGTTTGGAGACTGGACCTTTATTCAGGATGACCCTTTTCAAGATGACCCTATTGTCGACTATGTGTCAGAATTTCACGTAAATATAAACTCTGTAGCAGATTCAACCACGTCCTCTATTTGGGTCGCTTATAGAGATGAAGACGTGAATGGGGAATTAAGCGTATCACTATTTGATTTAGAAGGAGACTCGGATAATCAAGAGTTAATAGGCGAACAAGGATTTTCTGATGAGGGTATAACGAGTCCTTATTTAACATGGGTAAATGAGGTACTTACGGTCTCTTATTTAAATGAAAGTAGTGGCCTAGAAATATGGCAGCATGTAGACAGCGAATGGGAGCGGTACAATGACGAAACCGCAATTACAGGGCCGATAACTAGCTATCAATTGGTCAGCCATAATGACATTTTTTATGTTGCATACAAAATGACATCAGACGAAAATAAATTGGTGGTTGTAATCTACGATGATGATGAATGGGACGTTGTTGGAGATGTGACTGTCTCAGAGGGAACAAGAAGTGGAACTGGCCTTGTAGTAGGGGCGGGAACAGAAACGTCCGGAACTGTTTCTGCTTTTGATATGGTGGTTACGGATGATTATATTTATGTTGGCTATGGTGATGTTGATGCTGGGGGCAAGGCTATTGTTAAAACATTCGAGCGTTAATTTTATTGGGAAGTGTGTATCCTCTACGTGTAATTAGCTTCCTGAGTTTTATTTTTGAGTCTCTATTTTAAAAGATTCAAGCGGTTTAATTCTTCTTGGATGCATAACCGGTACCTTTTTGAAGACACATTGCTTAAAAATATTTAAGTGATAAGTTTATATTGTTAATAACAATTGAAATCATTATATGTCGAACGGATAAAGATCCTGTGGTAAACATATTTGGCGTGTATTGGCACAGACTAACTAACAGTGACTAATCTAATTCGGATGTTTTAGTCGGTCGAAAACGTCAGATAACCGGTTACATGACGTTTCATTAAAAAAAGGAATGTGCCCAGTCTCAAATTTATACAATTGAAACGAATCGCAACGAGTCGATTTATGGTCAGCATCATTGGTTTTTGCTTCAAGTTTAGTTAAAGGAGCGATTAAGTCGAACGATCCTTGGAAGAGTTGAAACCGTACACGGGTAGGGGATATTGATGCCGTTAACTCAGTCAACCCCTGTTCATCTAAGCATTGATATTTTTCAAGATAGGTTAATCCAGTAAGAAGTAGGGTCGATTCAAAAAGAGACAGATATCTCTTTCCTAAATCGTTAAAAAATAACTTATATTCTTGAGGAGAATGAAAGCAAGCTCTATAAAACTGTTTTAACTGCT
This sequence comes from bacterium, assembly GCA_018699495.1. Lineage (GTDB taxonomy): Bacteria > Margulisbacteria > Marinamargulisbacteria > JABIPA01 > JABIPA01 > JABIPA01. The sequence continues at coordinate 4,947 of JABIQV010000052.1, forward strand.
TTTTTTTATTTAAACGTAATCCTGATTTAAGCGTATCTATTTCGGATGAAGAGTAGCTAAATCGTAGACCGCAAAAAATTATGTTAGAAATTGGTAATGTACAAGTTGTGATAGATAGGTACTGGATTAACTGACTAATAAGGAG
>JABIQV010000053.1 GCA_018699495.1 bacterium
GACACGATGTTTATAGGAATGAAGGATATATCAGGTAGTGACACAGGAGAAGCAATTATTGGATATGGCGACAATGGCAATGAAAACCTTGTTTTTTATAGCCAAAATAACACTACATTAACCGAAACCATGCGTCTCAATGGATCTGGTAACCTTGATGTTGTTGGAGAGGTTACAGCAACTGATTTTGTTTTATCTAATGGAATATCCGTCGTGCCAGCAGGTGCCATCATTATGTGGAGTGGTGCTATAAATGCGATTCCAACCGGTTGGTTACTTTGTACTGGAGCAAATGGTACGCCGAACTTAAGCGGTAAATTTGTTGTTGGGTATTCTGGGGCTGGAGATTACGCTACCATGGGTAATACCGGAGGATCAGACTCTCGAACACTTACTACTGCTAATATGCCTGCACATAACCATTCTGGAGCGATTGGGATTCAAAATACGAATCATACCCATTCAGGAACCTCTGGAAGCAATAATCAAAATCACTCACATACTGCAAATTCTGAGGGTTCGCATAATCATGGCATTCCTACTTACCAAGATGATTGGAATGATAGTGGAGGTTATGGCCCCAGTTGGGGAGATGGCGACAATGGGACATGGGCCAATCATCATAGTACTGCCTATAATGGCAATCATTCCCATACCTTAAATGCTCAAAATGCCAATCATACTCATAATTTTACGACAGCAGGTAATTCAGCCAACCATTCACATTCCTTAACCATTAATAATACAGGCAGTGGAACAGCCTTCGACAATAGGCCGTCCTATTACACCATCGCTTACATCATGAAAGCTCCATATTAAACGTTACATTCTAAAATATTCGTTAAATTTCATTCTCTGAAATGAATCCAACAAAGATTCAATTTCTAAATGATGTTTTATATTATTTAATCTAATTTCCCCACTAACCGTCGATTCATTTGAAATCTTTTTCTTAACATCAGAGTCATTAAACGGTCGATGTTTAATGGATTTAGTTAATTCGGCTTGTTTAAGCTTTAGGTCGGCGTTTAACGTTTGGTATTTTATTTTATAATAATTATCAATGGTCTCTATTCTCTTAAATTGTTCTTGGCTTACACCCAAATCATCCTTAAAAAATTGGGCTCGGGAATCTTTATTTTCATTATGCGCGACTAATACAGAAACAAAACATAGTAAAGCGATGGGAAAACGTATTAATTTAATCATGCTGTTAAGTTTAAAATAACTTTCTGAAAAAAGATATAACCAGTTTCATGCCGAATAAGACCTCAATGACTACGTGTAGGTATAGGCAGACCTTGTAAAATAGGCCGTTACGACCCATTTTTCGACTATGAATGAAGTCACTACCATTTCGTCATCAATTACACGTGTAAAATAAGCTAAAAAGAACCGAAACATTTTCGTTGAAAAATAAACAAAAAATGAATACACTTGGACAAGATTCAATCATGCAAATAACAGCAAAAAGTTTAAAAAATATAAAAGAATTTAAAGATCATGAAAATGTAAGTTTTTTATTTGATACACAAGGTGTCTATGGTCTTATTTCTGTTCACAAGGGAAATCAAAATACACCCTGTTTTGGGTCCACTCGAGTGAGAAGTTACAACTCATTTCTAGATGGACTTACCGACGCTCTTCGATTATCTAAAATGATGACCTACAAACTTGCACTAGCAAGACTACCCTATGGTGGTGGAAGTGCTGTTCTTTTTCACCCTCCAGGCGAACCCTTACGAGAAGATGTCTCATCGACTCAATGGTTCTTCAAAAAATATGGTAAAGACCTGTTAAAAACACCTTATTTTTTTACTGGCTCTGATACAGGTATGACAACGAGTGCGTTTAACGACATTGCCGAATGTTCGGAACAAATCTTAGGAAAACGCTTAGACCCTATCAAATTTACAGGAATAGGAATTATCTCCTCTCTAAAAGAATGTCTCCTTGCGTACTACGGGACAGAAGACTTAAATAACCGAACAATTTTAGTAGAAGGTCTTGGAAAATTAGGCTGTACGCTAATTGAGCACCTTTATTCCAAAACGAAACGAATTATAGGCATCGATATTTCAGACGAGCAATGCAAAAAAGCACGTGCCCAATTTCCAAACCTTGAAATCATTAAACCAGAAGATAAATTTAAAGAAAAAGTCGATGTCTATTGCCCTTGTGCGTATGGACCAAGTGTAACAAAGGCAAATATTAGTAAAATAAATACAGACATAATCATCGGCGCGGCTAATTGTCAGCTTGAAAGTGATGAGCTGGCCCTCGATTTATTTGAAAAAAATATTATATATGCACCTGATTATGTCGTGAATTCCGGTGGCGTAATCGCTGTTATTCATGAGTACCGGACACCAGAAATTCAGGAAGAACATGTTTACCCTCAAGTTTTTGATATACGAAACACATTAAAAACAATTATTGCTGATAGTTCTATGTCAAACGTTCCTCCTTTAGACGTAGCCAATAAATATGCCATTCAACGAATCGCAAAACTAAGTGCCCATTAACGACCCTTCTTATTTTTTTCCAACCTATATTTGTTTAGATGTCGGAGGAACGTCGATTCATGCCGCTTATTTTTTATCGTCAAAAAAACAGCCCTATCCTCTTTGTTTGTATAAAAAGTCTTACTCAACTAAAAAAGGGAAAAAAGAACTTTGTACGCAAATTTTAGACATAATAAACGAAATCGAGTTAACAGTAGACAATCCTTCGTTTAAGAAAAATATTCAAATCTTAAATAACGCACTAGATCTCGATATAAACCAAGACTGTCTTGTCTCTTCAAATATGGTGTCTATCTCTATGCCAGGGAATTTTGATAAACAAGGGCTGTTAAAACCGGGTTCAGCTGAAAACCTCGGGACGTTCGACGGTGAATTTGATTTATTTTCTCCGAAAAATGCGCTTATGAAGTTATCTCCTGGAAAACTATTCTTTATTCAAAATGACGCACTCGCGCAATGTTTAGGCTCTTACCTCATGTTATTGGATAGAAAACCCGAATTGGAAGACACTGGTCACTATGGATTTATGGGCATTGGAACAGGGTTGGGAGGCGCTTTTTTAGATATGTCGGACAAGAAATATCCGATGTTTTATACAGATGGACATATTTTTGACCTAGAAATCCCGTCGTTTCCAAATGAACCCATAGAAAATATTTTGTCACATAGAGGCATCATCAGATTAACTGGATTTCAAGCTAAAGAATTAAATACCGATGACATCTCTTGGATTAAATCGAAGAAAATAATCGAATCCGTCGGGGGGTATGTTGCTGAACTTATCTACTTGATTCAATCCGGAATGACAGCTAAAAAGGGATGGTCAGACGAAGACACTCATCGCGTATCTGAATTTAATACCTACATATTAGGTGGAAGTATTGGGTGCAAAGGACGGTTGGGGAAAACGATTCTTAGCTCGGCTCGGTCTGAACTTTATAAAATGGGACTAGATGTTAAACTTTATCAAGAAACGGATCCTGATCATGCAGCGCTTCTCGGGTCTTGTTCTTACTTGGATTTGATTTATCAAGCTATTTAGATAGCCCAAAATCAAAATGGGCATTTCAATTTGGACTAACTATTTAACATTCATAACAACGTCATTTATTTTTTAAGCGACAACATAGGATATCCATTCAACATTAACGTAAAAAATCGGTACACTACTACATTATGCTAGCAACAGTCCTTGTTTTTAGAGGTGTACCTCAAACATATA
>JABIQV010000054.1 GCA_018699495.1 bacterium
CACCAGCATCGACAGCCTCACTTCTCTCCGTATTATCCCTCATAACTAATACAAGTTTGCCTAATGTAGGGGCTTCTTCTTGAATCCCCCCACTATCAGTAAGAATCAATTTACAATTATTCATAAGCATTACAAAATCAGGATAAATAAGAGGTCTCAACAAAAAAACATTATTCAATCCCGATAAAATTGATTTAACGCTTTTTTGCACGCTAGGGTTTAAGTGAACAGGATAGACAAAATCGAAATTCATATATTTATTTGCTAACTCCTTAACAGACTCACAAATAGTATTTAGGCCGTCGTCAAAATTCTCTCTCCGATGCCCCGTTATCAATATAAAAGGTCTAATTAAACTATCTTTACCAGATAAACAATCCCCCATATTTTTGTTTACTTCTTCAGAACCATCCAAGTTCAAATCATATCCGGCCAAACTTATTCTTTTTAAACACCGTCTAACAAGGCCTTGTTTATTTGCCAATCGCCCAAGTGTATCCTTTAAAGCATCAACAACAGTATTTCCTGTAACAAAAATCGAATCCTTAGTAACACCCTCTCTCAACAAATTTTCCATCGCTTTCTCTGTAGGACAAAAATGAAAATCGGATAACTGAGTAATCAATCGTCGATTCATTTCTTCGGGCCATGGAGATGTAATATCATAAGTTCTTAACCCTGCCTCAACATGCCCAATTTTTACCTTTTGATAGAACCCAGCTACCGCTCCGACATATGCTGACGTAGTGTCGCCTTGAACCAAAATCAAATCAGGTTTAACAGAGGCTACAACAGGACTCAATTTCTGAAGAATTTTGGCCGTTAATTCCGTCAAACAAATATTTTTTTCAAGAATCCCCAAATCAAAATTAGGGACAATTCTAAAGAATTCCAGCATAGGCTCAAGTAATTCACGATGTTGCCCTGTAATACAAACCACCACATCAAAGCGATCAGAATTTCTGATTGCGTCAATAATCGGAGCCATTTTAATGGCCTCAGGTCTAGTTCCTATAACTACAAATATTTTTTTCATTCTAAAAACTCATATCTTTAAACATTAACACCCACAATAAAACCCAGCTATGCATATTCTCTTCCTCAAAAATGAGACTAGGGTACCCCATGTAGAGCTTCTCTATAAACCTCAAAAAAATCCCCCAGTCCCAAGACCTCCCCCCGCACAGTCGGTCTTCCTTCAAAGACACTAAACGACTCCACCAAGTCCCCAGATAACTCAATAAAAGGAGATGTCTTTAAGCACTTCATAAACGTCTTCCTTCTAGCCCAAAAAGCTGTCTGGACAATACTAAATAACAAGTCCTCATTAATTCCATTCTTTAATGACATTGTGTTCCCATCGGGTTTTACAAGAGTCGTCCTTGTTTCCCGACTAGCCTTAGTTTTTCTAAAACTATCGACTCGTCTATCAAGTCGTTTCCCAAGATATCCGGAATCTTTTTCAGTGTTACTACCACTGTCCCCTAATATTTCGCTATCATCGTCAGATAGAGAAACAAATCCAGGTTCCTGAACATCATCGACAAAACGTCGTTCAATTAATGTAAAAACCTTATTATCCCTCCCCCAAAATTGAGGCGTCAACTTAATAACACAGGAATCAACTTTTGGAACCGGGAAAAAGCTTCTCCTACTAACAGAAAACCCATAATCCAGCAAAAAATGATACCTAGAAAAAACAGTGAGTGATGTATAAATCTTCTCACCAGGATTTGCCTTCAATTTTTCACCAAATTCTTTCTGATACATCAAAACGGCAAATTGAAACCACCTTTTCTCCTTAGCCAATTTCTGAATAATTTTAGCAGAAATATAATACGGAACATTTGCAACAATTTTAATAGTCAAGAATTCAATTTTTTGATTATTTTTAGCACACAAATTCTTTAATAATAATTCTTTTAAAGATAATTTTAAAAAATCTACCAAAAAAAAGGATACTCTCTTTTTTAGAGTCTCAGAATATAATTCAGCAACCGGAAAAATATCTGTAGCTTTTTTTTCAAAAGTCACCTGTCTTTTTCTTGTAGAAATAGACAGACTTTTTTCGCACCGAGTTGTCTCTAGTTTAGAATTTTTTGAAGATGATATATCTACTATTGTCGAATTACTCACAACAAACTCATGTTCCAAACAAACGTCACTAAAACCTAAATCTGACGCTAACAATCGTTCTTTAGTCGCCCCAACACAACGACCATCAATCTCGATAACCAAAATATGTGCAGCCATAGTCACCAAACGATGTGTCAAATCCCCTTCACCACACCCAATCTCTATCACTACATCTGAAGGTTCCAACTCCGCATAATGAATAATTTTATCAAGAATATTTTTATCTTTTAAAAACACCTGGCCTAATCGTTTACTCTGATTTTTCATTTAATCAATATTCCTTTTCCGTCGTCACTAAAAACGTTCCAAACTCGAAACCTAAAATTCATTTCAATTCAAAAAAAAAAAATAATTCAGCACCCATTAACACAACCGAACCGCCAATTTAAACGCCTCCTCCATAGAAGAGGCCGACGCCTTGCCCTGATAAGCAATATCATAAGCCGTTCCATGATCCGGAGACGTTCGAATAAAGGGCAACCCCAACGTAACATTTACCGCTTCATGAAAACTCAACAATTTTACCGGAATTAGCCCCTGATCGTGATACAAAGACAACACACAATCGAAATCGCCCATATATGCACGATGATACAACGTATCTGCCGGATAAGGACCTGTTAATTCAAATTCGCCAAACATCCCTTTTTCATCACTATCCGAATTTATTCTCTTCACAAAAGGAATCAATATTTCATTTTCTTCTGTGCCGAACAAGCCATCTTCACTAGCATGAGGATTTAGGCCCGCCACAGCAATCTTCGGACATTTCACACCTAGTTTACACATGAACTCCAAACATGACTCTAACGCTTGTTTCAAGCATGAATAAGTCAACAAATCAGGAACATCTTTAAAAGGAACATGAACCGTGGCCAAAACAGTTTTTAACCGTTCTGTATAAAAACCCATAGAAACAAAATCTACCCCCGTTTTTTCCTTCAACATCGTCGTATGCCCGCTAAACGGAACATCCGCAAGATTCCAGGACATTTTATTGATAGGAGCCGTAACAATTGCATTTAAAAGCCCGTTGTTTGCCCAATCGATAGCTTTATTAAAAAATGAATATGAATGAATCCCATTTTCCTTTGATTCCTTATTTAAGGTCCAGGAAACAGGTTGAGGTGAGTCGCAATCTACGAAACCAATATTCCCTAAAGATAATGGCGTATCAGACACAAAATCTTGCACACCATTCTTTTTAAGAAACTTAATATTTAGCCGTTCAAAATCAAATTTTAGAGGCCCATTTAACATAAATTGCTTACTTCCAAATAAAACAACTTTAAGCTTCCCACAATTATACGTCTCAGGATATTTTTGAATATTTTCTAAGAGAGACAAGCACAATTCTGGGCCTACGCCTCCTAAATCCCCACACGTTATTCCAATAACCTTATAAGATTTCCTATCACTATTTCCTAATTTTTTCATGTTACTATTTTTCATATATAAAAATTCAATCAGTATTATACCATCGTATGAAAAATAAATATAAACCCATTAATATCCTCTCTCCACTACACGATAAAAATACGTCCCCAAATTAAAACAAAAATACCTGAATAAATGATCAAATATTTAAACGATCCCTAATTCTTAAATCAGTTAATCTATTTCTATTTCCAACGAATTATTTTAATTAGGTGTTATCTACATAAAGAGATGACATTGCTGAAAATATTGAAGAACTTTTTGGTAAGGCTATTACAGGATTCACGTTATCATCTTCGTCATCAGATATATCATATTCATCGTCAGAATCAGATA
>JABIQV010000055.1 GCA_018699495.1 bacterium
ACTGTTTTTTTCATTTACTTATTCCTCTACAAGTTTATTTACAAATTCAGACAGTTGATCTTCAGTCGCTTTAAGCTCATAGCCAGGTTGAACTCCTGAACCAGAGTCTCCAGTTGTGATGTAATAGGCTAAAACACTGGCTTCTAGAGGCGTCATGCTGGACGAGTTTTCGGAGCTAAGATTAGGAATGTTTTGTCGAACTATTTTTTGAGTCGATGATATGTCTTCGGGGGTGATACGTCTGGTTTCGGGGATATTTTTGGATTTAGAAGAATTTATGGTATCTGCCAATTTTTTAGGAGAAATAATTCCTCCGGAATTAGTTTCAGATATACGAAGAGATTGAATGGATAGACCTTCGTTAGTTGCAGTTCTTGCTTTAAGTTCGACAGACGCGAATTCTTTAATTAATTTTTCAGAAAATATAGTTTTCGATTGTATGCTTATGGACGAATTTAGATTATTTGAAGATGTATATATTTTTCCTACTGTTGAGTTATTGATAACATGATTTGCGAAATGGTCTACGGCTTGAATTGCAGAGGATTCGTCATGAATTTTAGAAAGCTTTTGGTCAAATTCAACAAGAGAGTTTGACCCAACCTTTGGAACAGATGTATCAATTTGTGAATTGTCAGTAGTTGAGTTACTCGTCAGTTGAGAGGAACAGCCTCCTAGTAAAAATGAAAGGGTTAAAGTGAGAATATAAAAATAGATGGATATTTGTTTAATCATGATTCTTCCTTTTTATTAATAATTTGACCAGTTGAACAAAACTATACGTGCTTAAAATAAAGCAAAATAGCAGAACAGATAGATTAGGGAACTTCATGTACAGTGTATCACAAAAGGATGGATAAATATAAGTATTTGAGGTAGATAACTTATAAAATGGAGAAATATGGGTTATTTGACCTAAATGAGTTGAAATAATGGAAAAGCCGGTGTTGTTTGCAAATATTAAGGGCGTTCCTGTTTCCACACTTCTAAAAACGCCATAAGAGGCATGTAAAATGGGCCAATTACTTTTTCCTAAATAGCTGTTGTTCGATAGGCATATCAAGGTGGTCGCGCCATCTTTGACGAGTTGTTTGCTTGTAGAAGAAAACAATAACTCAAAGCAGAGCAGAGGCCCGATCGTTAAGTGTTTTTTCACATTTACAAATACCTTCTTTTTTGTTGAGGGCGTGTCTATGTCTGTTTCGAAGTAAGGAACAAGTTTTGTTTTAAAGCTTAAGTTTTTAAGAAATCCCTGTGAGTAATGGTAGGCGGCATTATACGTTTTTTCATTAATTTTATCTATGTATTTTGAGCCTAATATTAAATCTGCTTCAATTGTTTTAATGAACGGTTGGAATTCTAGAAAATCCTTTGATAAAGGCGTTGTATTAATTAGTGTACTTTCAGGCCATAGGATTAAATCAGGGGTGAATTTATCTTCGGCAAGAGATGTTAACTTAAAAACGCGTTGGATATGCCAATTAAAATAGTGTTTGTTCAAAGATATCAAGGCAGAATGTCCGGAAGTTATATTTGGTTGAATGATAGAGACTTTATAGATAGGCATGTCTGTTTTAGAGAGCGTTTTGATGCGATATGTTCCCCATAAAACAATAACGGACATTAAGATTAAAAAGATACCTATACTTAAGAAGTTTTTTAGGCGAAATGAGGTAGTGGTTAATTTATTTAAGTTAGGGATGGATTGAGCAATTGAACAATTAGACAAAAATATGACAGCACTTACAAAGCCTATCCCACCGACAGAAGCTACTTGAATAATGACGGGATTCTGAAAATTTGTGATGGCCAGAGAGAATGGAAATCCAATTAATCGTTCGATAATTAAGTATTCAGTAAAAAACCAGATTGAGGTTTGAACTAAAGCCCGAACAAAAGAGCTTAGGTTTTTGAATAGCATGCTAATAATCCAAAATGAGCATCCCCATATTATGGGCAATGCAATACTAAAAATTAGTACCCCGTCATATTGCTCGTTAACATTTAGAGTAACCGGAATTTTTTCGAGCTTAAAGTGGAAAAGAAGAAGTAAAAAAGATTGAAAAAATACCCACGAGATAAGGAGTTTCTCCCATATATTTGAAATTGATTTTAGTGCGACAAAAATAGGAACAAAACAAATCCAGGAAAAAAAATGATTGTAATAGTAGATATTTGGAAACGATACATAAGTAAACGCTAAACTTAATAAACAAAGGGCTGAAGGGATTCCAATTTTTTTAATATGTGACATGGTATATTGATAATATATTAAGTGATCGACATAGCATCAATGTTTAATTAAAAACATATCAAATGGTACCTTTCACGATACTGCTAAAACAATTTCTATAAGGGTGAAAGGAAAATGTTCTGTGACGGCTCTAGCTGGTCAATTTCGTCGACTATACGGGGCGTAATCGTAATTAGAAGTTCTGTTTGGTCATCATTATCC
>JABIQV010000056.1 GCA_018699495.1 bacterium
TGGTTTAATTCTTATAAACTTATTGTGAGGGATAGGGCAAGTTTTTTTATTTTGATGTTTGAACCATAAGTATCTTTGGGTATATGTCCTATATTGTGATTTTTAAAATTAGACTATAGGAGTGACTTTATGATAGGAGGTTTTGGGCTAACATCTATTGGGGATCCTGAGATACTGGATGCAGTTAAATTCATATTTATTTCCAGAGGAGATGCTGTTGGATTAACAAAACTTATTCCTAACGGAGAGGTTTTAGATTCCGACCTTAATGAATTGTTTTTGAATGCAGTTGCGAACAGAGATATTGATAATGTGGCCGCTTGTTTTGAAAAATGAAACGACCGTTAGTAAGTTCAACTGGAGGTGGAGGGGGCGGTAAGAGGCAAGACCCACCAAAACTTGACGTAGGCAATAAACTTGATAAGGGGAGTGTGTTATTAAAGGCCTTATTAGACGTTAGTAACTCAATTTACTAAAAACGCTCTTCAAACTGTGGCTAGTCAGTTAGATTTAGAAGATGGAGAGGATCCTCTTAAGAATTTTGGTGCATCTTTGGAAGAATTTAAAAAAGTAAAAAGAGTAGTTTAGACGCACTTAAAGCTACTAAATTGAGCGGTCAAAGCGGTACTATTTTGGACGAAGATGTCGAATGGCTAACAGAGAAGTTTGATAACGTTTTAGCGTCTATAGATTCTGATGAGAAATTGAAAAAGGATAAATCGAAGTGCAGTAGTACATTTAACACCGTAGCGGATAGTGCAAAGGAAACGCTTATAGCTGCTTTCACAGCTCAAGCAACAGCTGAAAAGAATCTTGAAGACAGCATTAATGAGGCGTATGTAAACGCTATGGATACAGGAGATGAGCCCCATAAAGACTCTATAAAGACAAAGGTTGATGAATTTAGATTTGATTTGGATCATACGGATGATTTATTTGAACAATTTAACAAAGCCGTATTAACAGCCCCTCCTGATTCCGGCCCCTTAATGAAGGAGGTGGAATCTTTAGCTAGTATAGGGAAAGCCTTATTAGTAGATAAACTAAGTCTAGGCAAGATTTCGCCTAAATTTGTAGCGAATATGGAAGGTAAAATTGAAGCTAAACAAAAACTTGCTCAAACCCTCCTAGCGGAGCTTCTTTTTGCGAAATTGGTTGGAACTATGAACGAACAAGTTGATGCATTAGAGTCTCAAGTTGGAGAGGGAAACGATGAATTTAGAATAGGAATCGATAATCGTAGATTGCGTGTTTTTGATCAATCTATTTATACACGACTAAATAAATTAAACAAGTTACGTGTCTCCGTTTTTCAGGATAAACCCGCCCAATCAGCCCAATCAGCGTTATTTTTAGAAAGATTGAACAGCTTAAACGCTATCTATCATGCAAAAGAAGCGCAAATTTTAGAGAAACAAGCCGATGATTGTATGTCGGCCATAAATACGGAATTAAGATCTGCGCTGCTAGCGGCGAAAGGGGGGGTAAGCGCGCGAGCCGATATGAAGGCTGCTATTGAAACGGCAATTCAAGACGCTTCTACAGGCATGGCTGAAATGATGGCTTTGCCAGAGGGTTCAATCGGGGAGGATGCATATAAATTTCAATACGGAGTGGACTATTCCGATACTGAAAAATTTGATGATATTGCACTTAGACGAGGTGTCGCAAATGCAAAACTTCAACCTTATATCGACCGGATGGCAGAAAAATTACTAAAATTAGAGCCCCCAACAGGAGATGTCAAAAAAGTGTTGGACGCGGCAACTATCTATTCTAAATTAGTTGGACAAGCAGTTAGGAATCCGTCGGATCCGATGCCAGCTGACCAAGTTATGAGAATGAAAACTGAAATGGAATTGGCTATTGATGTGTTGATTGGACGGTGTGAAGTGCCGGAATCGGAGGACCTCACCCATAATCAGAAGCAAAACATAAGGTTAAGACAAGCGAAACAAGCCTATAACCGATTTTGTGAGGTTCAAGGAATTGTCTCTAAATTTGCGTTGCCTGATGGAGTTTATGACGTAATGGTTAAGGCTGGTTTGTATATTAATACGGACGGGACATTTAATGCGCATTTACCAACAAATAATACACCTGAGACTCGGTCTAAATTTCAAGAGGATCTTAAAAAAGCCTATGATCTAGAGGTTGATGACCAGAGGGGCCGTATTACAGATGAATTTTCAGGAGACGTACTTAGTCAATTAAGCAGGTCCTATGAGTTTTCAACGAGTCGACAGGACTGGGTTGCTGATGACCCAGCTCTTCCTGAAAGGTCAGGGCATAGAGAAGCGTTTGAAATTACAAGAAGAGCAAATGCCTCTACCTTACTGATGTGTGCAGAACGCGTATTTACTGAATTTGATGAATTAATGGATACGACGGTTGCCACTGTTGGAACGTATCGCGAGGGGTCGTCCACTATTAAATTATGGGGACCTGGAGAAGCTTGGAAGCCAGGGATACTTACAGGTATTTTGGATAGAACACACCCTGCCTCATCTGTTACGTCACAGCCTGATATAACAGAGGAGGACCTAGAGGAGTTGAAGGCGGATAAGAAACAACGTACTGAAAAGTTAATCCGAGCGTTATATAAAGGAAAGGCGTTGTCTGCTGCTATATTTGTTGTTACGGCCCCTATTGGCCAAAGAAATGCAGAGGACTTATTGGATAATCTTCAGCATTATGGGTCTAAATCGTTTAAGAAATTTTTAGCGACTGCTAGATTTGGGGATGGATCTGGACGTGATAAATTTGTAGAGAAATTTTTTGGATCTACTGAAGCGAGTTCCCAAACAGCGGTTAGCTTTTTGGAGTATGTCGGTGCTAGTAACGACTTCGAACGTTGTTATGGGGACGAATCGGATGCAGGGTCTTATCGGGGCTTGTTCAAAGACGATGGCTTATACGGAGATGAGAAAAACCTTAAGATAAAGGAAAAGATACAAGCAGATTTTTTAGACTCCTTGATTAGACTCGAACGTAGATACCCTGGTGAGGCGGATTAAATTTTTTGTATTTTTTGGCATCGAGTTGTTGTAACGGTCGTAAGATAAACGCCTTACTATTTGGAGAAAGGTTACTCTAACAAGTCTAGGCCTATCTGGGTATCGTTACAAATATGAAATATGGGGACAGAAATACAGTCTTGAGTAGCCTTGTCAGTCGAGGTATTTTTCATTTTAATTAACATATCCATATAGAGGGTTGTACTAAATACTATGTTTTTTTTGTATCTCTACAAATGACCACTGTTTCGTCAGCAGAATGATTCACTTTATGGTATAGGGCCGCTGTAAGTAATAAACAGTCAGAATCCTCTAACTATTGAGGTAGTTGTGGGAAAATAAATCAACTTACCAATTAGCCTACGATATTGATTACAAAATACGGTGTTGAGTGGACTGGTTTGTAGGATTAGTGACACATTATTACGAGTTCAATTCTTTGATAAATTTTATATACCATAAACAATTCCACTTTTTCCCATGTGGCAAAAATGTAGTGGCGGTGTGAACGACGCGATGTGGGTTTGGTGGCGAGGATTGCACCTTTTGGGCACCTCGTACAGCTAATAGTTTATATCTCATAAGCAAACATCCTCCAAGGATAATTGTGGGTTCATTAATAATAAGAGTCTATAAACTGAGACAGCTGGTGTCTAGGCGTTGGGGTCTGGTTCAAAAACTGTAAAAATAAAAATAAGGACTAAAAACTCGAGTAAAAATTAAATTAAAAAGCCTATCTGCCAGAAATTTTACACATTGGATTCAATTTTTTAAACTGAGCTAACCCTCTAATTGTGATTTTAGGACAATTCGTTAAATTAATAGACGTGGCCTGTGTTAAATGATCTAATCCTGCATTTGTGATGTTACGACAACCCGTTAAATTAATATCCCTGGCCTGTGTTAAATGTTTTAACCCTGCATTTGTGATGTTACGACAACCAGATAAATTAATATCCCTGGCCTGTGTTAAATAAGCTAACCCTGCATCTGTTATTAGATGACAACCCCTTAAATTAATATCCCTGGCCTGTGTTAAATGTTTTAACCCTGCATTTGTGATGTTTGTACAAAAAGCTAAATTAATAGACGTGGCCTCTTTTAAATGAGCTAATCCTTCATTTGTGATTAGATGACAATAAGCTAAATTAATAGACGTGGCCTTTTTTAAATGAGCCAACCCTACATCTGTGATGTTTGTACACCCCATTAAATTAATATCTGTATACTCGGAAAATGGTCTTAAACTACCATCAGTTATAGTCATTTGTATTGATGTGTTAGATAAATCGACCTTTTTGTTGGAGTGTATATAATACGTTTCACCCAAAGACCCATCCCCACGACTACGATTAACACTCATAATTTTTTTCATTATATCCATCCTATCTAGGTATCGATTCGTTTTCAAAACTATTTCATAGTCTTTAAAAATTGGTTAGATATCGGTCGTCATTCATTGACCCTTAAACCCATAGTCGTAAACATATATATAGACAATAACAGTTATTTTTTCTTAGAAAAAGACTATTAGGTGAACTAATTTCATTATATTTAATCAATAATCCGAAATGGAATTAAGGGGTTTAATTAATTTTGTGTGAGGTTTGTGTGTGAGATGGTGCTATTTCCGGTTCTGGTGCAAAAACTGTGAAAATAAAAAACAGACCTAAAAACCCAGATAAAAGTTAAATTAAAAGATCATTTTCCGGTTAGAATACATAGGAAAAATGGACCCAGTTATATCAAAGAGACGATGAATAAAATCCCTTAATGATTGAGCATTTTTTTTGTTATAAAATGGTACTTGTCCTTTTCGAAGCATATGCATTGTTTCAACACCTGTAATTGTCGTAGCCGCATGCCACATCGTGTGATAACCCATGGCATGATTCATCTTCCATTTAACGGTTCTATGACCCTGTTCAATTATAGTATTCATGTATTTGTTTTGCCTTAATTTGCATTGTTTCGGCCATTTATTTTCTCGCTCTAATTTCTGTTTTGCATGGGTATATGCGGGATTCTTATCTACATTTATAACATGAGGCGTTTGAGGTGAATTGAGGCGGATAATTTTTTTAAAGAAGGATAA
>JABIQV010000057.1 GCA_018699495.1 bacterium
ATGAAAAGCGAATGCTTCAGGAGTCAGTGGATGTTCTAATTTCTAATGGGAAAAGAGGCCGTTCGGTAACCGGTTCTAATGGGCGTCCTTTGAAGTCATTGGGAAATATTATAGAAGGTAAGCAAGGGCGGTTTAGACAAAATTTATTAGGAAAACGTGTAGATTATTCTGGTAGATCAGTAATTGTTGTTGGACCTCATTTGAAATTTCACCAATGTGGATTGCCCAAAGATATGGCGTTGGAATTATTTAAACCGTTTGTAATTTGCAAACTTGTAAGTGAAGGGCATGTTTCAAACGTTAAAAGCGCAAAGAGAAAAATTGAAAAAAGAGATGTTATTGTTTGGGATGTGTTAGAGAAAGTAATCAAAGGGCAGGCTGTCTTACTTAACAGGGCGCCGACTCTTCATAGACTTGGTATTCAGGCGTTTGAACCCAAATTAGTTGATGGGTCTGCGATTCAGATACATCCTTTAGTTTGTACTGCATTTAATGCTGATTTTGACGGTGACCAAATGGCTGTTCACGTTCCGCTTTCAATAGAGGCTCAGACTGAGTCTTGGTTGTTAATCATGTCCACGAACAATATTTTGTCGCCTTCAAGTGGAAAAGCTATAGTGACGCCTACTCAAGATATGATTTTAGGCTGCTATTACCTAACCGCATTAAATGAAGAATGTAAAGTTGGTAAGGGTAAGTTTTTTGGAACCATTAACGAGGCAATGATTGCTTGGGAATCAGGGGTTGTAGGAACAGAGACTATTATTAAAGTACGTGTTAATGGTAAGTGGGAAGATACCTCTGTTGGACGATTGATTTTCAATGAATCTTATTGGAAAATCCTACAAGAACAAGGCATTAGTGATCGAGTATTTGTCAACGAAATTATAGGAAAGAAACGATTGGGTGGACTGGTATTTGATTGGTTTCATAAATATGGTTCGTATGTCACTTCCCTTTTGGCGGATGAAATGAAACGTATAGGATTCAAATATTCAACGTTGTCAGGAATTTCGATTTCGGTAGACGATTTACAAATACCTGAAAAGAAAAAGGAGATTCTACTTTCGGCAGAAACCGAAATGAAACGTATTGAAAAGTTATTCGATGGTGGAAAAATTTCTGAGACCGAAAAAATATTCCGTTCAAACGATATTTGGAGAAATGCAACTCAAGAAGTTTCGGATGAGTTGGAATCTACATTAGGAAAGTTAAACAACCTTTATATTATGGCTAATTCTGGCGCTCGGGGTAATATTGACCAAGTTAGACAGTTGGCAGGAATGCGGGGCTTAATGTCTGATGCACAAGGTCGAACGGTCTCTATTCCTATTAAGGCAAACTTTAAGGAAGGTCTTTCGATTACGGAATACTTCATCTCGTCTTATGGTGCTAGAAAAGGATTGGTAGATACGGCTCTAAGGACTGCCGATTCAGGGTACCTAACTCGAAGATTGGTTGATGTCGCCCAAGATGTAATTGTTTCAGAAGAAGATTGTGGTGAAGAAAATGGAATAAAAGTTACGTCTGTAAAAGATGGTATTGATGAAATTGTTCCTTTATCTGAATCATTAGAAGGTAGGTACCTTTTAGAAGATATAGCTGACCCAGTAACTGGAGAAGTTATTGCAACATCCGGTGATTTACTTACGGCTGCACAATCAAAGGCTATAGAAGCAACAGAAATAAGCGCAGTTAGAATCCGAAGCATTTATAGTTGTAAATCCGGAAGAGGTCTTTGTCAAAAATGTTATGGCATCGATTTATGTACCGGAAATATTATTAATATGGGTGAAGCAGTTGGAATTATTGCCGCTCAGTCTATTGGGGAACCAGGAACTCAGCTAACGATGAGAACTTTCCATACTGGTGGTGTAGATTTAACGAAAGCATCTAGGGTTACAGTTTCGTCCGATAGAGACGGGACCATTGAATTTCCAAAAGAAACTAAGATTCGTAGATTAAAGTCAGGCAAGAAAACATCATGGATTTTAGTTGAGGATTCAGATATTCACGTGAAAGAATCGAACGGAAAAGTTAAAAAAATTACAATGCAAATGGGATCTACCTTGAAAGTCAAAGACGGGGACTCTATTAAGAATGGAGAACCTATTGGTGATTTCGATCCTGTAATTTCTTATCTTTTTTCTAATAGTGAGGGTGTCGTTAAGTTCCTTGGTTTCGAAGCAGAAGTAATTGACGGAGAAGATCACGCGACTAATGTTGTTTCTCAAGATGGTGATATGTTTATATCAGCTTCTGGTGAATATAAAGAGTTTATTGTCGGTAAAAAATTCTTAGGCGACTTTGAAGTAGGTACTAGGGTTAGAGCCGGTACTGATATTTCTTCAAGCGATATAGTTACCTTTGGTGGGCTTATATCGGATATTTCGGTTATCGATAAGAAGAAAGAATCAAAGGCAAAAGATGACAAGTACTTGGTCAAAGTACAGGTTGGCGAATTTTATCCTGTTTCTAAGGGAGATGAACTTTTTGTTTCGGCTTCAGATAAGGTTTCTGACTACGATATTTTAGTACAACGACGGATGGAATCTGTTGAACAATCAAGTGCTAAAGATATTGTTTCCGGGTTGCCAAGGGTTGAGGAACTATTTGAAGCAAGGCGTCCCAAGGATTGCGCCATTCTTGCTCAAATTACTGGTGTCGTTGAGTTACTTGAGGACGGTGGTACTCAGATTATTCGACTAATATCTGAAGACAAAGAAAAACGTGAATACAAGTTGCCAGCCGGAACAAGAATTAAAGTGTACGCCGGTCAAAAGGTAACCAAAGGTGATTTACTCACATTTGGTATTTTAAGTCCTCATGATATCTTAGAAACAAGAGGCGTAGACCAAGCGCAAATGTATCTTGGAGACGAAGTACAAAAAGTATATCGTTCCCAAGGCGTAAGTATTAACGGGAAACATATTGAAGTAATTGTTCGTCAGATGACTAGGAAATTAGTTATTTCCGAAATTGGAAATAGTAAATTCTTGCCAAACGAATTGGTAGATATGCGAAATTTTAATGCTGAAAATGCAAAATTGGTTGAGGAAGAAAGTGAAATTTGTACCGCGACTAGAGTATTGTTGGGAATTACTAGAGTTTCTCTTAATACAGATAGTTTCGTGTCAGCCTCATCGTTCCAACAAACAGCTAGTGTTTTAACTAAAGCTGCAATTCAGGGACAGAGGGATCCTATGTATGGACTTAAAGAAAATGTAATAATTGGAAAATTGATTCCTGCGGGAACAGGATTTTCCTTTTACAATAGCATCGGTCTTGAAGTCGGCGAGAATAAATCAAAGGGTGTCGAAAAACGAACGTCAGACGAATTACAGAAAGTAGTGTCTTAAAAACGTATATTGACATTAAATAAGGTTTTCAAGTAACATCCGAAAGCCTTGAAAAAAATATGAAGGAGCATGCTTGTGCCAACGGCAAATCAATTACTTAGAATTAAAAGAAAACCTAAAAAGAGAAAAGGTAAGTGCCCTGCACTTCAAAGTTGTCCTCAAAAACGGGGTATTTGTATAAAAGTTTATACAACTACGCCTAAAAAGCCGAATTCGGCTTTGAGAAAAGTAGCGAGAATTCGTCTGTCAAACGGACAGGAAGTAACGAGTTATATTCCTGGAGAAGGACATCGTTTACAAGAGCATTCTGTTGTTTTTATTAACGGTGGAAGAGTAAAAGACCTCCCTGGTGTTCGGTATCACACAATAAGAGGTAGAGGCGATTTAGCGGGCGTAGAAAATAGAAAGCAGGCGAGGTCCCGTTACGGTGCCAAAAAGCCTAAAGCAGAATAGGATTTAAATAATGTCAAGAAAAGCGAAATTTAAAAGACGCCCAGTTACTCCAGATTCTAAATATCAAAGCCAAAAAGTTACCAAACTTATTAATGGCATAATGTTAGGTGGAAAAAAGAGTATAGCGGAGTCACTTGTGTATGAAGCTCTGGAAAAGTTGGGGAAAGAAACGAACCAGAAACCATTGGACGCATTTGATACGGTATTAAAAAATATAATGCCAGCAATGGAAGTAAAATCAAGACGCGTTGGTGGATCCACCTATCAGGTACCTATGGAAGTTAGGCCTAAAAGAGCCTTTTCTTTAGCTATTAGATGGTTGGTGAGTTATGCTCGCAAAAGAAGCGGTAAAAGCATGGCTCTTAATTTGAGCAACGAGCTTATTGATATTTTTAATAGTACAGGTGGTACGGTCAAAAAGAGAGAAGAAACTCATAAGATGGCTGAATCCAATAAAGCATTTGCTCATTTTAGGTGGTAAGAAATGTCTAGAGAATTAAAAAATATAAGAAATATTGGAATTGCTGCTCATATTGATGCAGGGAAAACAACGTTGACCGAACGTGTTCTGTATTACACAGGGAAGTCTCATAAAATTGGTGAAGTCCACGACGGAAACGCTACTATGGATTGGATGGTTCAAGAGCAAGAGAGGGGTATTACTATTACCTCTGCAGCTACTACCTGCCACTGGGGAGACACAAACGTTAATATTATAGACACCCCTGGTCACGTCGATTTTACAGTTGAGGTTGAGAGGTCTCTTCGTGTTTTAGACGGAATGGTCGCTGTTTTTTGCGGTGTTGCCGGAGTTCAACCACAGTCGGAAACAGTTTGGAGACAAGCGAACAAATACAAGGTCCCTAGAATTGCTTTTGTTAACAAGATGGACCGAGTTGGTGCTAATTTTGACAATGTAGTCAGAATGTTAAAGGATAATTTACACGCAAATCCAGTTGTACTTGGTGCTCCTATTGGAGCGGAAGATAGCTTAATTGGAATGCTTGATATTGTTAATAGCAAAGAGATTATTTACGATTCAAAAGATGGTGAATCTTTTACTGTTCATGAGATATCGGAAGAAAACCAAGCTACATATGACGCTTACAGGGAAAAACTTTGCGAAGTTGCTGCTGAGTCTAGCGAAGAATTAATTGAAAAATATTTGGAAACAGGCGAGCTTACGACTGAAGATATAATAGTTGGAATTAGAGATCTGACTTGTAGGGTTGAAATCATTCCTGTTTTAGGTGGGTCTGCTTTTAAGAACAAGGGTGTTCAACCGTTGCTAGATGCAGTTGTTAGTTATTTGCCGTCACCTTTAGATGTTGAAGCGGTTGTTGGGATAGATTCGAAGTCAGGAGATGAAGTTAAATGTCCTGCTGATGTGGATTCCCCATTTGCGGCCTTGGCTTTTAAGGTGCAGACGGATCCTTTCGTCGGTAAGCTTACATACGCTCGGGTTTATTCAGGGACTATAAAAGCTGGAAGTTATGTTGTTAATACATCCAAGGATAAAAGAGAACGAGTTGGGCGATTACTTCAAATGCACGCAAATACGAGAACTGAATTAAAAGAAGCTTTCGCTGGTGATATTATTGCGGTGATCGGATTGAAAGATACGAAAACCGGGGAAACGTTAGCTGAAGAGAATAGCAAAACTGTTCTTGAAAATATCACGTTCCCTGAGCCTGTTATTTTTGTTGCGATTGAACCTAAGACAAAGAAAGATCAGGAGAAGTTATCAACGTCTTTAACAAGGCTCTCTGAAGAAGATCCTACGTTTAGATACAGGTCCGATGCTGACACTGGACAAACAATTATTTCTGGAATGGGCGAGTTGCATTTGGAAGTAATCGTAGATCGATTAAAGCGTGAGTTTTTTGTCGAGGCAAATATTGGAAAACCTCAGGTTTCCTACAAAGAGACGATTGCCAAACATGCTAAAGCAGAAGGTAAGTTTGTTCGTCAAACTGGTGGGCGTGGACAATACGGTCATTGCATTATTACGATTGAGCCTTTGGAAAGAGGTAAAGGTTTTGAATTTGAAAGCAAGGTTGTTGGTGGACGTATTCCAAAAGAATATATAGGTTCGGTTGAAAAAGGTGTTGTTGGTTGTTTGGATACCGGGGTTGTTGCGGGATTCCCTCTAATCGATGTGAAAGTTACTGTTTTAGATGGTTCTTTTCATCCAGTTGATTCTTCCGATATTGCCTTCCAAGTTGCTGGTTCCTACGCTGCAAAAGAAGCCGTTAAAAATGCATCCCCTCAAATTCTTGAGCCTATTATGGATGTAGAAGTTGAAGTCCCTGAAACAAATATGGGTGACGTAATTTCAGATTTAAACAGTAGGCGAGGTAAAATTGAGTCAATTGATGAAGATATTCAGGGAATTAAAAAAATAAAGGCCCATGTGCCTTTATCCGAAATGTTTGGTTACGCAACCGCTGTTCGGTCCCTAACTCAGGGTAGGGGAGTTTACACTATGCAATTTTTTAGTTATAGTGAATGCCCCAAGAATGTGTACCAAGCGCTAGTTGCTGAGAGATCCAAGGGAGGATAAAAAAATGGCTAAAGAAAAATTTGATCGAAGTAAGCCCCACGTTAATATTGGAACGATTGGTCACGTTGACCATGGTAAAACAACATTAACTGCGGCAATCACGAAAGTATTGAGTTCAGTAGGAGGCGCAGAATTTCAAGCATACGACGAAATTGATGCTGCACCAGAAGAACGTGCAAGAGGGATAACTATTGCAACCGCTCACGTTGAATACGAAACTGAAAAACGACATTATGCTCACGTCGATTGTCCAGGTCACGCGGATTATGTAAAAAACATGATCACGGGAGCTGCACAAATGGACGGTGGAATATTAGTAGTAAGTGCTGCTGATGGACCAATGCCACAAACAAGAGAACATATCTTGTTAGCAAGACAGGTAAATGTACCGTATTTGGTTGTTTTCATGAACAAAACAGACCAAGTTGATGACCCAGAACTTATCGAACTAGTTGAAATGGAATTAAGAGAACTACTAAGTGCTTATGAATTTCCAGGAGACGACGTTCCATTTGTACAAGGATCTGCATTAAAAGCATTAGAAGCAGCAGACTCTTCGAGAGACAACGCGGATTGCAAAGCAATTTGGGAACTTATGGATGCCGTTGATTCCTATATTCCAATGCCTGAACGAGAAGTAGATAAGCCATTTTTAATGCCAATTGAGGATGTATTCAGTATCACAGGCCGTGGAACGGTAGGAACTGGTCGTGTTGAAAGAGGAACGATTAAAGTTGGTGAAGAAGTAGAAATCGTTGGAATGGGTGACGAGGTTAGAAAAACAACAATCACTGGAATCGAAATGTTCCGTAAATTGCTAGACCAGGGTCAAGCAGGCGATAACATGGGCGCATTAGTTCGTGGAATTGATAAAGAAGACCTTACACGAGGTCAAGTTCTTGCAAAACCAGGAAGTATCAAAGCTCATACACATTTTACAACTGAAGTATATGTATTGAAAAAAGAAGAGGGTGGACGACACACGCCATTTTTCAAAGGATACAGACCACAATTTTATATCAGAACAACAGACGTAACAGGAGACGTTACATTGCCTGAAGGCACTGAAATGGTAATGCCAGGCGATAATGTTTCTCTTGAAGTTAAATTAATCGTGCCAGTCGCATGTGAGGCTGGAATGAGGTTTGCAATTCGTGAAGGTGGCCGTACAGTTGGCGCTGGTGTTGTTACCAAGATTATTGAGTAGGAAAGAAATATAGTGAGCACTAAAACTAAAAACGAACATAAAATAAGAATTAGGTTAAAATCATTTGATCACAGGATTTTGGACCTTTCCGCACAAAAAATTGTGGGAACTGCACAAAGATCCGGAGCAAAGGTTTTGGGGCCGATTCCGTTGCCAACGAAAAAGAAAATATGGTGTGTCCTTAAGTCTCCTCACGTTGACAAGCGTGGAGGGGAGCATTATGAAATTCGTGTGCATAAAAGGATTATTGACATAGTCGATCCTCCAGCTTCAACTGTTGATGCGTTAAGACAGTTGGATTTACCCGCTGGTGTTAATATAGAAATTAAACTTAACTAAGGTAAAAAAAATATGAAGTTAAAAGTATTAGGTAGAAAAATAGGAATGACTCAGCTTATAGAGGCTGAGGGAAATGTTGTGCCGGTTAGTATTGTAGAAGTGGTTTCAGGTCAAGTCCTTGGTATAAAAACTGAAAAGTCAGATGGATATGAATCTGTGGTAATTGGTTATCAAAACGTTGATGAGGAATCCCTTATAAAACCAAAAAGGGGCTATTTTCAGAAGTTAAATATTAGTCCTAAAAAAGTTATTAAAGAATCTAGAATTAGTTCTGACGGTTCGGCAGGATTGGTAGTTGGGGACGATATTGGAATGGACCAAATTAATGTTGGGGATTCTATTGATGTTCAGGGAAAAACGATTGGAAAAGGTTTTGCCGGAGTTATTAAAAGGCACGGGTTCGCATGTGGTCCTATGAGTCATGGTTCAAAAAGTCACAGGAGACCTGGTTCCATTGGTGGAGGTACTGATCCTGGGCGAGTTTGGAAGGGAAAGAAGATGGCCGGTAGAATGGGTAACAAGTTTCGTACGATTAGAAACCTAACCGTTGCTTCGAAGGATGTTGAAAATAACGTTCTTTTTATAAAAGGGTCGGTTCCTGGGAAAAAAGGAAATCTTTTAGTAATTAAGGTAGAGTCAAATGGAAATTAAACTAAGAAAATACAACCTAGATGGTTCAGAAGACGGCGAAGTTTCTTTGAAGTATGATGGGGAAGCGTTGGAGAATACACACCAATTACATCTTCTTCGTACCCTTCAAAAAAAGATAAGACAACAAGGAACCGTTCTTGTTAAAGGCAGATCTGATGTGCGTGGCGGTGGGGCAAAACCATACGCTCAAAAAGGGACTGGGCGTGCTAGGAGAGGAACGAGTAGAAGCCCTTTGATAGTAGGCGGTGGAGTGATTTTTGGTCCATCAAATCGGTCAACTAGGTACAAAATGAACAAAAAACAGATTAATTTAGCCAAAATTGATTTGGTGAACAGAAACTCAGATAAGATCGTCATTATTAATAGCATAGTTGACGAGGGATTGAAGACTAAGGATGTTGCCAAATTGATTAATGGACTTTCGCAAACAAAAGGCAAGGTACAGATTGTTTTGGATAAGTCGGATAGTTCATTTGAAAGGGCCGCTCGAAATTTAACCAACGTGTCTATTCAATATAGTGGGCATTTAGATGTTGAAAAAACAATTCAATGTGGATTGACGTTAGTATCTAGCTCTTGTTTAAGTGTATTAGGAGGTAGTTTAAGTGAATAAAGAAGTTATTATTAAGCCTTTGGTCACGGAAAAATCCATGGCACACAGCAAACAAGGGAAATACACATTATCGGTAAGGCAATCTGTAAATAAAATTGAAGTTAAAAACGCTGTTAAAAGTCTTTTTGGTGTTGATGTCAAATCTGTAAATATCATAAAAACAAAGCCAAAAAAACGTCGTAGAGGAAAAATTATTGGAGAAACATCTTGGATGAAGAAAGCAATAGTTACGCTTAAAGACGGTCAAGTGATTGATAGTATAATGAAGATTTACTCGTAGAGGAAAAAAAATGGCAGTTAAAAATTATAAACCAACATCAAATGGAAAACGGACTAGAAAGACAATTGATTTTTCTGAATTGACATCAAAAAGGCCCGAGAAACGGTTAACAACAACTAAGTCTAAAACGAATGGGCGGAATAATACTGGACAGATTACTGTTAGGCGACGTGGTGGTGGTCTAAAGCGTCTTTACAGAATTATCGATTTTTCTAGGACGAATAAAGACGGGATTAAGGGAAAGGTTCTTTCTTTGGAATATGATCCTAATAGATCGGCAAATATCGCTTTAGTTGCCTATAGTGATGGTGAAAAGAGATATATTTTAGCAGCTGACAAGCTTAAGGTTGGTCAAATTGTCGAAAATGGCGAGGATTCGGAGATTCAACCTGGAAACTGTTTAAAAATCAAAGATATCCCGGCAGGAACATTTATTCATAATATTGCTCTTCATGCTAATGGCAAAGGGTTATTGGCTAGATCTGCTGGTTCGTACGCGACTTTAGTGGCAAAGGGAGATAAGTTTGGGAATGTCAAACTCCCCTCTGGCGAAACAAGATTGATTAGTGTAAACTGTGTTGCCACTGTTGGAGTGGTTGGTAATGCCGATCATCGAAACACGCAAAGAGGAAAAGCAGGTATTTCTAGATTAAAGGGACGTCGTCCTAAAGTTAGAGGGACCGTCATGAATCCGTGTGATCACCCTCATGGTGGTGGAGAAGGTAAGGCTCCAATTGGCAGGGAATATCCGTGCTCTCCCTGGGGAAAGAATACCATGGGTATGAAAACTAGAAACAAAAAAAACAAGTCTAATAAGTACATAGTTAATAAACGAAAGTAGGAGGAATTTACCTTGGCCAGATCATTAAAAAAAGGACCTTACGTCGAAGAGGCATTAGAGAAGAAAATAGACAAGTTAAATGAAAGCAAAGAGAAAAAGCTTATTAAAACTTGGTCTCGTAGAAGTACAGTCACTCCTGAGATGATTGGGCATACTATCGCTGTTTATAACGGAAAAAAACACGTTCCAGTTTTTATACAAGAAAACATGGTTGGTCATAAGTTGGGCGAGTTTTCTTATACTAGAACATTTCGGTCGCACGGTGGCGGTAAAAAGTAGGAATTAAAATGAGCAAAGACAAAACAGCAGTAGCAAAAGCAAATTATATTAGAATGTCACCATCTAAGGTTATGAGAGTGGCCAATTTAGTACGTGGAAAAAAATTGAATGATAGCAAACAGGTTTTGAGAATTCTCCCTCACAAAGGGGCAAAGCTATTGTTTGACTTGCTAAACTCAGCGGAAGCTAACGCTAAAAATAATCTTGATTTAAATCCTGAGCGGCTGGTTATTTCAAAATTATTAGTTAATGAGGGACCCAGATTGAAGAGGTCTCAAGCACGGGCTCGAGGAAGAGTATTTGCAATAATAAAAAGAACATGTCATTTGGTGGTTGAATTGGAAGAAAGGAAGTAGTTAGGCATATGGGACAAAAAGCACATCCTAATGTAATGAGGATTGGTATCGTAAAGGATTGGGAATCTACATGGTTCGCTGACCAATCTAACTACTCCACATTAATTTTAGAAGATATTAAAATAAAGAGTTTTATCGAAAAAGAGCTAAAACGGGCTGGCGTTGTTAAAGTTGAAGTTCATAGGAAGAGCCAACACACCGAAATTAAAATACACGTGGCGAGACCTGGTGTTGTTTTTGGAAAAGGTGGTAAGGATATTAAGTTCTTAGCAGAAGAAGTTAATAAGTTAATCAACCGGAAAGCTCAGATTACAATAATCGAGGACAAAGATTCTGAAATTAGTTCAAAAATGATTAGAGAGTGGGTAGCTATGCAGCTTGAAAAAAGAAACCCATTTCGACGAGTTATGAAGATGACCGTTCAAAAAGCTATGAAATCAGGCGCTCAAGGTGTAAAGATTGCTTGTGCTGGACGATTGGGAGGCGCTGAAATCGCTAGAACAGAATGGTATAGAGAAGGGCGTGTACCATTACACACGCTTAGAGCGGATATAGATTATGACTATGGAGAGGCTAATACCACCTTTGGAAAAATAGGAATAAAAGTCTGGATATATAAAGGGGACATTATTAAGAAAAGTAATGTAAAACCAGTACGTAAACAAGCGGATAGTTAAAGAGGAATATTTCAATGTTAATGCCAAAAAAGACTAAATACAGAAAGTTACAAAGAGGACGAAATCGTGGTGTTGCTAGAAGCGGAACTGAAGTTTCTTTTGGTGATTACGGTTTGAAAGTCATTGAAAATGGGTTGATTACCGATAGACAAATCGAAGCAGCTAGACGAGCTATGACTCGACATATTAAACGTGGCGGTAAAATTTGGATACGGATTTTTCCAGATAAGAGTATTACTAGATTGCCAGCGGAAACACGTATGGGTAAAGGTAAGGGAAACCCGGAATTTTGGGCGGCAGAGGTTAAACGTGGTAAAATGGTTTTCGAAATTAGTGGTGTTGAGGAAGAAGTTGCGAAGCGTGCACTAGCGTTGGCTAGTTATAAATTGCCACTTAAAACAAAGTTTCTTAAAAGAGAATATTAAATTAGGATAATTATATGAGCGAAAATACAATGCAAAAATTAGAAAAAAAGGTATTTGAGATGACTAAGTCTTTATTTGAGTTGAGAATGAAACTTGTTAGCAATGACTTGAAGGATACATCTAAAATATCAAAAACAAAGCGTGAGATTGCAAGACTGAAAACTCAGCTTGGAAATACAAGGAAACAAAATGTCTAAAACAAATACGTCTGATGTTAAAGAATTAAACTTTAAAATTATTAAAGGAACTGTGAAAAAGCTGAGTGACAGTCGTACTGTTCAAGTTCTAGTTGAGGGAATGAAAATTAATTCTAAATACAACAAAAGTTATAAGACCTCTAAGTGCTACCCGTCTGATATTAAAGAGGGGTTTAAAATTGCCATTGGAGATTCCGTTTTAATTCAAGAATGCAAGCCAATTAGTAAAACAAAAAAGTGGTTTGTAAAAGAAGTTATATCATAGGAGTAATGGAATATGGTTCAAGTTGAGTCAAGATTAAAGGTGGCCGATAACTCAGGCGCAAAAGAAGTATTGGTAATCCGGGTCTTAGGTGGTTCTCATCGGAAATATGCCAGAGTTGGAGATAGGGTGGTATGTGTTGTAAAAAAGGCAATACCTAATGGGACGGTTAAAAAGAGTGAGGTTGTAAAAGGTGTAGTGGTTCGGACTAAAGGGAAGATTAATCGAGAAGATGGAACTGTTGTACGTTTCGATGAAAACGCTATAGTACTTATAAATCCCGATGGGAATCCAGTTGCGACTAGAATATTTGGACCGGTTCCTCGTGAATTGAGAGACAAAGGTTATTCTAAAATTGTTTCCTTGGCACCAGAGGTTTTATAGGAGTTATATATATGAACAAGATTAAAAAAGGCGATGAAGTAGTTATCACCGTTGGTAAAGATAAGGGAAAAAAGGGTGTCGTTAAGGCCGTCATGCCTAAGGCAGGAAAGTTGACTGTTGAAAAGTTGAACATTATTACTAAACACGTGAAAGGAAATGAGCAGAATAAAGGTAGCATTGAGAAGCTGGAAGGCCAGATTGATGCATCTAATGTCAAGCTGATTTCTCCTGAGTCTAAAAAAGGAGAAAAGGTCGGGTTCCTAAGAAAAGATGACAAGAAAATGCGCAAGTTAAAAAAGTCGTCTTACGTTCTAGGCTAAGGTGGAAATATTATGAGTGGAATTAAACAATTATATAAAGAAAAAGTTACAAAAAGACTCCAAGAAAAGTTTGGATACGCCAATGTACATCAGATCCCTAAGATAATGAAAGTTGTCATTAGTAGGGGGGCCGGTGAATCAATTTCAAACAGCAAGGCAATAGATAGTGCTGTAATTGACGTCAGGTCTATTAGTGGGCAGAAGCCTCTTTTGACTAAGGCTAAAAAGTCTATTTCCAACTTCAAACTGAGAGAAGGTCAGATTATTGGAAGTATGGTCACTCTTAGAAACCAGAAGATGTACGAATTTGTGGAAAAGTTGGTTCGGATTTCTCTTCCTAAAATTCGAGATTTTCGTGGAATTCCACGAAAATCCTTTGACGGACGAGGTAATTATAATCTTGGTATAAAAGATTGTACTATTTTTCCCGAAATTGATTTAGATAAAGTTGACAAAATACGGGGTTTTAATATAGCCGTAATAACGTCTGCGAATACTAATGAGGAAGCTTTCGAGTTGTTAAAGGAAGTTGGCTTTCCTTTTAGGATGAATTAGGGATAGGTGGAGAAATAATGGCAAAAACGAGTATGGTTTTAAAGAATTTGAAAAAAGTTGACACGACTCAGCATCGGAATAGGTGCAACATTTGTGGTAGACCAAGAGGGTTTATGAGATTTTTTGGTTTGTGTAGACTTTGTTTTAGAAAAATGGCAGGTAGTGGTAAATTACCTGGTGTAAAAAAGGCATCTTGGTAGGAGTATAAATATGAAAATTACAGACCCAATTGCTGATTTGTTTTGTAGAATCAAAAACGCAATTAACGTTAAGTCCCCTGATCTTGTAGTTCCCTTTTCAAAAATAAAA
Organism: bacterium; assembly: GCA_018699495.1. Lineage (GTDB taxonomy): Bacteria > Margulisbacteria > Marinamargulisbacteria > JABIPA01 > JABIPA01 > JABIPA01. The sequence continues at coordinate 14,071 of JABIQV010000057.1, forward strand.
TTGGGAATTTGTAAAATATTAAAGGATGAAGGTTTTATTAAGTCCTATGACGTAGTTAGTATAGACTTAAATAAGCAGTCAATAAAAATTGTTTTAAAGTATGCACCAAACGGATCCTCTTTGATTAAAGAGATGAAACGGGTAAGCAAGTGTAGTAAACGAGTTTATTGCAAAAAGGCGAGTATTCCAAAGGTGCTTGGTGGTTTTGGGATAAGTATTTTGTCCACTACAAAAGGGATTCTTGATGGTAAGACAGCTAGAATAAATAACCTTGGTGGCGAGCTACTTGGGTTAGTTTATTGAGGAGTACAACATGTCAAGAATAGGAAAAAAGCCGGTCTTTTTAAAAGATGGGGCTAAAGTAGAGTTTAACAACGGGATTGTAAAAGTTAGTGGACCTAAAGGCACTCTGGCTAGAGAAATTGCCCCAGAAATTTCATTATCCATAACTGATACTGTTGTAAAAGTTGAGCGTTCATCTGAAGACAAAAAAATTCGAGCGAAACATGGTTTGTATCGGTCGTTGATTAAGAATATGGTAGAAGGTGTAACCGTTGGGTTTTTGAAGGATTTAGAATTAGTTGGAGTTGGGTATCGAGTTAAAAAAGAAGGTAATGGTCTTAATTTTAGTCTAGGCTATTCTCATCCGGTTGTTTATGCTTGTCCAGAGGGTATCGATTTTACCTTGGAAGGCCAAACTAAGATAAAAATTAGTGGAATTGACAAGGAATTAGTGGGCAGTGTTGCTGCCAACTTAGTAAAACTTAGAAAGCCCGACGCGTATAAAGGGAAAGGTGTAAGGTTTGTTGGCGTTCCGCTTAAATTAAAAGCGGGAAAAAGTGTCAAAAAATAGGTGGAGATAAAATGGCAATTAACAAGTATGTAAGAAAACGTAAGATCTTAAAAGGGCAAGACAGATTGAGGCTAGTAGTTTCACGAAGTCATAACGCCATTGTTGCTCAAATCATTGACGATGCTAAGGGAGTCACCTTAGTTTCTTCTACTTCAATAAAATCGAAAAATGGTGGGAACGTTGAGGCTGCATTTACAGCCGGCGTTGAATTGGGCGAAAAGGCAAAAGAATCTGATATTAAGATTGTTTGGTTTGATAGGAATAATTATTTGTATACGGGGCGCGTTAAGGCTTTAGCTGACGGTGCTAGAAAATCAGGTTTAAAATTTTAAAGGAGTTATGTAACGATGCTAAAGAATAATTCGTCTGGAAAAGGCAGAGATTCAACATTTGGAAAAGGCAAAGATTCAACGTTTGTTGAACAAGCATTTAAAATTAGTCGGGTTAACAAAGTCACCACTGGGGGTAAACGGTTAGCATTTAGAGCATTCGTTATCGTGGGCGACAAAAACGGTAGAGTTGGTATTGGAGTAGGCAAGTCCAAGGAGGTTCCGGTTGCTATTAAAAAAGGGATCGATCGGGCAAAAAAAAGTTTGCTTATTGTTAATATTGTCAACGGGACGTTACCACATGAAGTTTTGGGTGAATTCGGAGCAGCAAAAGTTCTGTTGAAGCCTGCTAAACCTGGTACAGGAGTAATCGCTGGTGGAAGTGTACGAATATTGTTGGAGTCTGCAGGGTTTAAAGATGTAGTTGCTAAGTGTCTTGGTGGGTCAAATACTATTAATAACGCAAAAGCCGCTATTGAAGGGTTAAAGACTTTGAGAGATTACAATGAACAAGTTAAATTAAGAGGTAAACGGTTTTCTGTTACGATTAAAGAGTCCAAAAAGGAAACTGTGAAAAATGGATAAAATAGAGTTAAAACCCCAAAAAGGGTCTGTTAAAAACCGGACTAGAAAAGGCCGAGGTAACTCATCTGGTCATGGCGGGGAATGTGGTCGAGGGCACAAGGGCCAAAGAAGTAGATCTGGATTTTCGCAGATGTCGGGGTTTGAGGGTGGACAAATGCCACTTTATCGAAGGATTCCAAAGAAAAATGGTTTTTTTAATTTTAATCGAAAAGAAGTCGTCGCGTTTAATTTAGAATATATTAGTGAAATATGTAAAACAAGTGGAGTTAGTGAAATTGACCTGAGGGATTTTCTTAGCAAGACACAGAAGTCTACGGGCGCTTTGGTGAAAGTTTTGGGAAATGGTGAATTATCAGGTGGGTTAAGCATTATTGCAGACAGATTTTCTAAAACTGCAATCAGTAAAATAGCAAGTTCGAAGGGCAAAGCAGAAGTAATTAAATAGGATGAGTAATCTACTTAGTATATTTAGACTCAAGGAACTTAGGGTAAAGATTCTGTTCACGCTGTTTATTGTTATAGTGTATCGACTAGGAAGTCATATACCAATTCCTGGAGTTGATTTAGACGCTGTAAAAGCCTTGTTTCAACAAGGAGGGTTATTGGGGTTTTTTAATCTTTTCTCAGGGGGGGGGATGAGCAGATTTTCTGTTTTTTCTTTGGGAATTTTACCGTTTATTAATGCATCAATAATTATGCAACTTTTAACGATTATGTATCCAAAGTTGAAAGAAATCGCAGAAGAAGGTGAGTCCGGACGGAAACAATTGGGACAGTATACACGGTATCTTGCAATTTGTTTGAGCTTTGTCCAGGCAACAGTTATGAGTATTGGCTTCAAGGCTTTTTTAGTGCAAGATGCCCATTTTGGCTTGTTTTTATTTTATTCAATCACAGCGTTAGTGGCAGGGGCCGCAATAGTGATGTGGCTGGGGGAGGTATTGACGGAATATGGGATTGGAAATGGTGCGTCTATTCTGATTTTCGTTGGGATTATAGCGCAGATGCCGAGTTATATTCGAAACACTGTTATTCAAGTCAAGGGGGGAACTAGTATTTTTGGTGTTTTGGTCATGATTCTTGTTTTTTTAGGGATTATTATCAGCATAGTATGTGTTCAAGAGGCGCAACGACGAATTTTGGTACAGTATGCCAAAAGAGTCGTTGGACGAAAAATGTATGGTGGACAAAATACCTATATTCCATTGAGGTTGATTCAGGGTGGGGTAATGCCGATAATATTTGCTTCAGCGATGCTACAGTTTCCATTGATGTTCTCGCAATACGTTGATATCGAATTTATCGGGGCGTTTTTCTCAAAATATTATAGTTACGATGGATTTTTATATAATTTTTCGTTTTGTTTTTTGATATTTATTTTCACATATTTTTACACCGCTATTTCCTTCAATCCTAAAGAGTTAGCCGATAGTATAAAGAAATATGGCGGATTTATATTGGGTGTAAGACCAGGGCGTCCAACCGTAGAGTATTTAGAAAAAATTGTTTCTAAGCTGACGTTGGTTGGTGCATGTTTTCTTGCTTTTGTTGCTTTGGTTCCAGTAATTTCTGCCAACTTTACAAAAGTTACAAGTTTTATGGGATTAGGAGGCACCGCTTTACTAATAATAGTTGGTGTTGCAATGGATCTTGTTAAACAAATTGAATCTTATTTAGTTTCTAAAAAGTATGAGGGGCTGCTTCAATGACGCTTTGTTTACTCTTAATCGGGGCCCCCGGATCCGGGAAAGGTACTCAGGCTTCTATTATCTCAAAAAAAAAAAAACTAGTTAAACTCTCTACTGGAGATTTAATACGAGATGAAGTGAAGAATGGCACAGAATTGGGGTCTAGGTTGGGTCCGTTAATCGGAACGGGTAACCTAGTAGACGATGAAACAATGTTGGGTCTCGTAAAAACATTTTTCAAAGGTGAGGATATGGAATCTGGGATTGTTTCAGATGGATTCCCTAGGAATTTAAATCAAGCAATGGATTTTAATCAATTTTTTCCTTTAAATGCCAAGACAATTGAAATTAAAGTTATTTATTTAAAAATTCGGGTCCAGGATTTAGTAGGAAGAATTGTTAATCGACGTATTTGCATCGAATGTAATGAAATTTTCAATGTATCAGATTCATATACAATTGGTTTGAAAGAATGCGTTCAATGTGGTGGCGAACTGATATTGAGAGACGATGACAATGAAGCTATTGTTCGTAAGCGACATAGTATATTTGAGGGAACTATAAATCGAATGTTGGCATTTTATGGGGATAATGTGACAATAATAGATGCGACGCTGAATAGAAACGAAGTTACTAGGTTAATACTAGAAGAATTGGATAAATAATGATCATATTGAAATCTCCAAAAGACATAGAAAGCATGAGAAAAGGTGGGGCTATATTGGCCAGTGTTTTCACTTTACTAAAATCAAAATTAAAAGTCGGTGTTTCGGCCAAGTTTTTGGATGATTTGGCTAGGGAGCATATTATCAAGTCTGGTGGGGTCCCTTCGTTTTTGGGATACAGAGGTTTCAAATATACGTTATGCGTATCACGGAATGAAGAGGTCGTTCACGGATTAGCTAACGCCGAAAAAATAGTTTTACCAGGAGATGTTTGGAGTGTTGATTGTGGAGTTTTTTATGAAGGATTTCACGTCGATGCCGCCAGAACGTTTGTAATTGAACCAGTCACAAAAGAAGTGGCTAAGTTAGTAAGGGTTACTCAAGAGTCGTTTTTTGAGTGTGTTAAGTCTGCAAAGCACGGGAATAGGTTGGGTAAAGTATCGAACGCTCTCCAGACCCATGTAGAGGATAATGGGTTTTCTGTTGTTAGGGACCTGTATAGTCATGGAGTTGGAAAAGAGTTGCATGAAGATCCATTGATTCCTAATTTTGGCAAAAAGGATTCTGGTGTTGTTATGAAAAGTGGAATGACTTTTGCCATTGAGCCGATGGTAAACATGGGATCACATCATGTCTTAACATTACCGGATAAATGGACTATAATTACGCGGGATAAAAAATTCTCTGCTCATTATGAGAATACTATTTGTATTACAGATGGTGAGCCGGAAATTTTAACGTTGGAAAGATAAAGGTGGATTTTAAATGAAGGTGCGAGCGTCAGTTAAAAAAATATGTAACAAGTGTAAGATTATAAAACGACATGGTGTCTTAAGGGTAATATGCGAAATTCCTAAGCACAAGCAGAGACAAGGGTAGGAGGAAATATAATATGGCTAGATTGGCCGGGGTTGATTTACCCAAGAACAAACGAATTAGTATCGGATTGACTTACATTTATGGGATTGGACCATATGTTGCCCAAGAATTATTGATTTCTTGTAACATCGAAAATACGGTAAGAGTACGTGATTTGTCAGAAGGACAGGTCGTTGAATTAAGAAGCGCGATTAGAGAGTATGTAATTGAGGGCGATTTAAAAAGGCAAGAGAATGCCAATATTCGTCGGCTCAAGGACACAGGTTCTTATCGCGGCGCGAGACACAAGAGAAAATTACCAGTTAGAGGTCAGCGAACACATACAAATGCCAGAACTAAAAGAGGCAAGAAAATAGCCGTTGCTGGCAAGAAAAAAGTTACTAAATAGTCTGGGAGGATAGTGTGTCATTAAACAAAAGTAAAAAAGTAAAAAGGCATGTGCCAGCTGGTACTGCTTATATTAAGTCAACATTTAACAATACAGTAATTACGATTACTGATTTAGAGGGTAATGTTATAGCGAGTAGTTCTACCGGGAATGTAGGATTTAAAGGAACTAAAAAAGGGACACCGTTCGCCGCCCAACAAGCCGGGGAACAAGCTGCAAAAAAGGCAATTGACGTTGTTGGTATGAAGCGGATTAATGTTTTGGTTAAAGGGCCAGGTTCAGGTAGAGAAACCGCTATTCGGGCTATACAGGGAGCGGGGCTGGAGGTGGAATCTTTAAAAGATATAACGCCGGTTCCTCATAATGGGTGTCGCCCTAGAAAAAGAAGAAGGGTCTAGGAGAAAATATATGGCTAATTACAATCAACCCAGTTGCAAGATTTGCAGACGAAATAGAGTTAAGCTTTTTTTAAAGGGGGCTAGATGCTTTTCAGCAAAGTGTGCAATTGAAAAAAGAAACACGCCTCCGGGTCCGCGTAAGATTATGTTGCGAAAGCTTTCAGAATATGGCAAGCGATTGAGAGAAAAACAAAAGATTAGGTGTTTTTACAATGTAACAGATAAATTACTTGGTAGGTACTTTAAAGAAGCTTCTTCAAGGAAAGGAATTGCTGGGCATAATTTAATCACGATTTTCGAGACTCGTTTAGATAACGTGCTTTACAGGTCTAATTTTGTTCGCTCACGGTATGAAGGTAGGCAGTTAATAAGGCATGGACATTTTAAAGTAGGGAGTCAAAAAGTTGACATTCCTTCTTATAGAGTAAAAGTCGGCGAAGAGATTAGTTATGTCCCAAATGGTAAGAAAACTATAATGGAATTTAATAACAAGGATAATTCAACAGCGCCGTCTTGGATAAGTGTTGATGAAAAAAATAAGTCCATAAAAGTTTTGGATGTTCCTCAACGAAGCCAGGTGGATGTGCCTGTTGAAGAACAATTAGTTGTCGAATTTTTAAGAAATAGATTGTAGGAGAAAAGTTGTGAAAAGCGTTATACCTTGGGTTAAGTTTGATGAGATTGAATTGAATCACGGAAAGTTTATTATTTCGCCGTTAGATAGAGGTATGGGGGTTACTGTCGGTAATTCTCTAAGGAGAATCCTCCTGTCATCTATTGGAGGATATGCAGTCACGTCAGTTAGAATTGAGGGAGTTACTCACGAATTTTCTACAGTTCCAGGGGTATTGGAAGATGTCATGGATATTGTAAGTAATTTGAAACAGTTGATATTTAAGGCTGACGGATACGAGGATAAAATTTTACGAATAGAAAAGACCGGCAAGGGAATCGTTACTGGTGCTGATATTGTTTTAGATAACACAGTGTCATTGGTTAACGAAGGGCAATATTTGGCGGAGGTTACTGAGCAAAAGGGTAGGTTAAATGTTGAAATAACATTGTCTAGTGGTATTGGGTATGATGATTCTGATGTAAGGAAGTCTGTAGAATCCGATATCAATCAAATTGATATAGACGCCTATTTTTCTCCTATCGTAAAGGTTAATCATCAGGTAGATAACATTCGAGTGGGGAACGAATTAAATCATGATAAATTAACATTGGAAATTTGGACTAATGGAAGCGTCGGGCCTGAGGAAGTTCTAAGAAAAGCCTCGTCTTTGATGGTTGAAAAGTTAAGTATTTTTAACACCATCAATGAAAAACCTGAAGAACTTGAGTCTGAATCAGAAACTTCCGATTTGGAAAGCACCAGAGAAAAGGCAATGGGAATGTCAATAGATGACTTGGAGTTATCTGCAAGATCATCAAATTGTTTAAAACGTGCCGGCATCCAAACTCTAGGTGATTTAGTTCAAAAAGATATATCGGAGCTAATTCAAATTAAGAATTTTGGAAAGAAAAGCGCAGATGAAATTAACGGGAAATTGAAACAGTTCGGTTTAGAGCTAAAGTTAGAAGAAGGATAGGGTTTGTTTTATGAATCACCAAAAAGGCAATAAGAAGCTTAATAAACCGACGGATCAGAGGATTGCTCTTCTGAGATCGTTGACACTGGCATTGTTTGAAAATCAAAAGATTAAAACTACAGATGTTCGTGCAAAGGCAGCGAAATCGTACGCTGAGAAAATTATCACACTTGGGAAAAATGGAGACCTTTCCTCAATCAGAAAAGCGTTGAAAATGCTTCCTAATAAAAGTGCTGTTAAGAAAATATTTAGTTTTTCTAGGAAATATGCCGATAGACATGGTGGGTATATTCGGTTAACAAAAGTAGGTTTTCGAAAAGGAGATGCAGCTCCTGTATCTCTTTTAGAGCTTGCTTAAATCACAGACATTTAAGTTATACCTAGAGTATGATGGAGAGCAGTTCTTTGGTATTCAGCGGCAATCGGTTAGTCCGACAGTAGAGTCCGTTTTAATTTCGGCCGCAAAAAAGATTTTTGGAAATGAAATTTTTTTGAACTATTGCGGCCGCACGGATAGGGGGGTTCACTCGGTTGGAATGCCCCTGTTGCTTTCAGTCGGGAAGTCAGTTAGTCTTGATAGCGTTAAGATCAGAGAGTCTTTGAATTCAAAATTGTCTGGTTTGAGGGTCACTAAATGTTTTAAGGAATTCTCGAGGGCACTGGACATTCGAAAGAGTGCGTTTGGGAGAGAATATTTTTTTCTTTTTTCAGATATAGAGCAGCCTCTTTTTTTAAGAAAGATTGTGGGTTCTGTAAAAGGTGTTGTAGATATTGAGTTTTTGTCAGACCTGTCCGATCTTGTAGTTGGAAGATTTGATTTTAACAATTTTTCTAATAACAATGGAAATGAAGGGCACGGGTCTTGTAGGACAGTATATGAATGTCACGTTAAAAGGCTTAATGCATTTAGTGAGTTTCAAGGGTTTGATAGTAAGGTATATTGCATGTCTGTAGTTGGGCAGGGCTTTTTGTACAACATGATAAGGAATATCCTTGGTGCCTTTTTGGCTTGTGACCAAAATAGGTTTTTAGTTGAAACATTGACGAAGGCCCTAGAATTTGGGGTTAGTGGCGAAAGTTTTTACAAAACTATGAAACCAACAGGGTTGTTTTTTAAAACAGCTACTTATATTAATTATTAAAGGAGATTTTTGGATGAATAAGAGTCAGAAGTCATATTATCCTTCGGGAAAAGAAGAAAAAGTAAAAAAATGGCATCATGTAGATGCAAATGAACAGATATTGGGGAGGCTTGCTAGTCGAATAGCTAGTATTTTGTCAGGGAAAGAAAAGGCTACATACACCCCGTCTGTTGATGAAGGCGATTTTGTTGTCGTTACAAATATTAAAAAGGTGTTACTTACCGGAAAAAAGCGTGAGCAAAAGAAGTATAATTGGCACACGGGGTATCCTGGTGGGATTAAGGAACGGTCCTTTGTTGACATGTTGGAAAAACAGCCACAAAAGGTTCTCATGGAAGCCGTGAAAGGGATGTTGCCGAAAAATTCACTGGGGCGTCAGATGCTTACGAAGCTCAAGGTTTATCCTGGGGAGAGTCATCCTCATAAGGCACAGAACCCGGTACATTTGATTATTAATGGAGGAATTGATGAGTAAAATTTCAGATGAAAAGATTGAATTAAAAGTTGCAAAGAATGCAAATTATGGGACCGGAAAGAGAAAGTCATCAATCGCACGAGTTTGGGTCTTTCCAGGAAAAGGATTGTTTTTAATAAACAGGTACAACTCGACATTTTACCTTAAACGAGGTATTTTAAATGATTCAGTAATGAAGCCTTTAAGATTATTAAATATTGAGGGAAAATATAACGTTTTCGTCACCGTTTCCGGTGGTGGATTAACGGGGCAGGCGGGAGCCTGTCAGTTAGGATTGACAAGAGCCTTAATGGAGATGAATGGTGAATTCAGAAAGCCATTGAAAGAGGCCGGTTTGGTTACACGGGATGCAAGGGTTAAAGAAAGAAAAAAATATGGCCGCAAGAAGGCTAGAAAAGGTTATCAATTTAGAAAACGATAGACTTATGTATACTATAGGAACATTTAATAATATTTCTGAAAAAGGTACCTCTAGATTTTCAACCCAGACTTTTATGGTTGTTAAAGACGAGCTTAAGGCGGACGCTTTGATCGTGAGAAGTCATGATTTAAGAAAAATTAAACTTGTTCCCCAGTTGAAGGCTATTGGGCGAGCTGGGGCTGGGGTAAACAACATTTCGGTGGATAATTGTACAAAAAATGGGGTGGTTGTTTTTAATACCCCGGGAGCAAATGCAAACGCTGTAAAAGAATTAGTTCTTAGTGCGTTGTTTTTAACTGCTCGTAATATTGTGGACGGAGTAGATTTTGTCAGATCATTAAAAAGCAATGACTCCGACGAATTCAAATCTAAAGTCGAGAAAAATAAGGCTCGGTTCAAAGGGACTGAGATAAAAAACAAGACCCTGGGGGTCATAGGACTGGGCGCTATTGGGAAAATGGTGGCTAATTCGGCTTCAAATCTAGATATGAGTGTTATTGGGTTTGATCCATTTATTACCGTAACGAATGCTTGGGGATTAGGACACCGTGTCAAAAGGGCAGAAACCCTCGATGAGTTACTTTTAAAGTCAGATTTTATTTCTATCCATATGCCTCTTACAAAGGGAACTCAAGACATTATAAACAGAGAAACATTATCTAAGGTGAAGGAGTCTGCTGTCTTTTTAAATTTTTCGAGGGATGGGATCGTCAATGAAACTGACATTTTAGATGTTCTTAATGATGGAAAATTAAGATTTTACGTCACCGATTTTGGTTCTTCCGAGCTAGTCAAAAATAAGAAAGTAATATGCTTACCTCACCTAGGTGCTTCTACAATTGAAGCAGAAGACAATTGTGCTATTATGATATCGTCGCAGATCAGGGATTATTTGCAAGACGGTAATATCGTTAATTCTGTCAATCTTCCAGACTGCTTTATGGAAAGGTCTGGCAGAGTTAGGTTAGCTATAATGAATGACAATATTCCTAGTATGGTAAGCCAGATAACATCTGTATTGGCTAAAGAAGACTTGAATATACACGGAATGATGAATAAGAGCCGCGGCAATATTGCCTACAACATAGTTGATTTAGGGAAGTCACCTACTGAGTCTTTAATTGACGAAATTAAAGCCGTAAAAGGAGTGTTGTTTTTAAGAGTTTTATAGATGATATGAAACTCCCCTATAACAGGAAGAAATAAGCACCTGTTGTTGTTCAATGGATTGATTTTATTAGAGTATTAGTTTCCTTTTTTATTAAAATGAGTCTGGCACATAGGATTGATATTTTTCTTTGTCTTCCAACAAGCGGGTCCTTTTGTTTCTTTAAATTAGATTAAGGACGTCATTTCGTTTGTGAAAAAGTCATGAGTAGCTTTTCCATATCGTATTAACTGGAAACGGGACCCGGTGTTAGTTTTTTAACTAACAATCTTGGTGGGTAAATACGAGTTAACTGTAGTAGGAAATGAAAAATAAGTAGCGGCAAATATGACATAGAGTTCTAGATCTGGATAACGTATGATCTTTCCGGCTAGAAATATACGTACTATAAAAAAACACACCCATTTTTAGCATTTTCTATATTCTTATGGACGAGTTACGCTAACATTAGTTTCAATATTTTACTTACACAATAAAAAGATAGAGTAGTTTATACGTTATTTCTCTGTGCTACTTAAGGTGGTATCTAGATTTTTTATTTCCTTAAGGGGCGTCATTATCGATGGACTCTTGTTTTTAATCTTACAATCGGGTCTTTTGATAGTGTCAAGGGAAGATGAGGGAATAGAGCTTGCGAGTGAGGACAAATGGTTAAGATCCTAATATTGGCCCTGGTGACGTAGTATAATTCAAAGAAAAAAGCTGGGTAGTTTGTACACAAAATAGGGAATAAAAGAGACATCTTTTCAAAGGAATTAAGCCATCGAGTGCGCAGATTTTTACTTTGAATGGTTAAAAAGCATGCCCTTGAAAGAAAACAGCAATGCAGTTTGAACAACTAGCAGTATTCAAGGAATTAAGTCCATATTCGGGACCCTTAGACGAAAAAAACCGATGGATAAAGCTAGCAGAGCTGATGAAGGGTGATGACATGGCTGCCATTTATTTGAAGTACTTTGATGAAAGAAAAGCCTCAATTATTAAGACTAGTCGATTAGCAATCGGAATACAGTTAGGCCAGATGCTAATGGAATTAACCGACCGGGCAGTACTGAATTATTTTCATAGAAATTCATATATCAAATATTTTTTTGGTCAAGATACGTTTGTAGCCAAAATAGGCTAAGCAATAATCCATCACAGTTTATTATCAAAGCGACGCAAGCGGTTAGGAAAAAGTTAGGCTCTGAAATTTGAGTATGAACTATGGAATGTATTGAAAAAGGAGGGGCTCATTCAAGGGTATAAATTGATCGTAGATGCGACCTTAATTTCCGTGACTATTACATACCCAAATGATGTAAAGGTATTGGAGATAGTGCGAGACTATTTGCCCAAGGAAATCTTAGACGCAAAAAAGACTTTCGATCCAGATGGTGGTGTTCGTACCTATAGACGAACAGCAGAAAAGGTTTTTCGATATTTCTGAAAATACAAAAGAAGATAAAGGCGCTCATACGATGTACACGATGAAAGATGGTTCAATATGTAATTCGTAATATCAGACAGCTGGAAGCTGTTTTACGCAAGGCGAATGCTCTGAAAGAGTGGAGACGGACAAAAACAAGGCCAATTTAGGTGTGGCAAAAGATATTTTAAAACAACAAGTTCATATGGCAACGACGCGTGATCGAAAGGGGGCCAATAGAATCGTTCCTTTTCATTGGCCGGACGTGCGGTCTTCCGTTCGAGCTAAAGAGGGCGAAACGGTAGAGTTTGGACCCAAAGCCCATGCTGATGTGGTCGATGGGGTTGTCTGTTTAGATCCTGCGCAATATGATCCTGTTTATGAGGGCTTTAATTAAAAGAGTGTCTCGAAAAACATACAAAACATTTTTCTAAAAAGGCAACGGTGGTTTTATCCGATCAGTTTTACGCCACTAGGTAAATTCGTCGATATTTGGAATCTTTTCAAATCCCTCACTCATTTAAACGAATCGGTCGCCCACCTAATGAACCACCCGGTGAAGAACGAAAGTACCAATGTGACTTTAAGGCCAAAAAAGGTCAACGTAATCACATAGAAGCTACGTTTGGTCATTTGAAAAATGGTTTCAATCTCAATAAAATTGAATGTACGGTTCCGGGTGGGGAATGTATGTAAATCCATCTCGGATTTTTTGCATTTAACCTTCATACTGCAGTATCCAGAGGCTAATTTAGCTAGGAAATTAGTCAACAGTTTATCCGAACTCTCGATCCCCAAATCAATCTCGAGGCTACCAGGCTCTTTTTCTCCTTTTTTATCATTTATCCTGCGGTAGCAGGGCCTAATATAGGGACTTGAGTAGTTGATTTTTGGCTAAGATGGTATTAATTGGTAAAAAATGAATAGTATGAGTGGGAGAAACTTTGTTTCTAGTGGTTCACGTTTTAGAAGTCTACTTTCGGGGCTTTTTTTAACTAAAATAATACATTTCCGTATGTAACCTGGGATTTAGACTAGGGGTTTTATTTTGTGATTTGAAAATCACGGAATCGGTGATTAATCTCGATGTTGCTTATATTTTTGGGCCAATCAGGCGCTATTGGTCAAAGACGTGTCGGCTATACATGTATTAAGGAAAATGTATTGGGTCGTATCTTTTTTGACATACTAGATTTGGGAATATTTCCCTTGTCAATAAAAAAAATACAGTGTTCAAGAGTGAATTTGGTTTAATATACTTATTTTGTCTTATTTAATGCTTGTGTGTTGACATCGAATTTTCATTTTTGACCTAGGCAATACTCAGACAATTTATTTTTCTTGCAGAAGGTTATTTTATTTATTAGACCAGTTCTTATTGTTACTCTGCTACTATTCCTTTTCTAGTGTAGTTTTGTCCAATTATTTCCTTAAACTTTTTATTTTTTGGAACTTAGGGAAATGGTTTTCCGGCTATTTAGTACCACAATATTTCTAGTATTTTGATTTCAGTATTCGAGGCTTTGTCTAGGCACGGTTTTAATATTTAAAAGATGAATAATGAATGAGGCAAATAAATTGAATATATTATTGGGGGGTTTAGTGATTTTCTCGAGAACTCTTTTATTTAAGAAATACAGATAGTAAAAATGGGTCTACTTGTACGGTGGATATAAATTTAATTGGCACGCGACATTATCGAATTTGTATAATGGTTTTAGTATTCACATACGGTATAAAATTTTTTGAAGTTTATTTGTTATAGGCACGTTTTGGATTTACCAATGTATTTTATTCGTCCCTTATGGTGGATTATATAGACCTTGTATTACTTAAAAATTGTTCGAACATAAGCAATTACAAGGACATATTTTATATTTACCCCATAGAAATATGTCACTACGTAAAATTGGCTTAATTTCGTGTGGAATGATTATTCAATACACACATTCTGTAAAAATATATCTGGGCGAGGAATTTTATATCTCGTTTTGTAACTACTCCATAAAAGAATGTACCTTTATTTATTTATTCGATCTTTTTTTTTCTTTCTAACTTAGTATACAAGTCCTGAATTTTTCTTAACAAATGTCATCAATTGATATTTTTTATTGCCCTTTATTATTCCTTTTGAAGCTGAACTTATTGAAATGCGGGCTTTATGTGGAGGTTATCTAAAAACAGGTGAAAATTAGTGTTGACAATGTGTTTCTTTATTAGGTACAATTTGCATCCTAGTTAAAAAACGTTCTTTGAAAACTAAATAACAAGTCTAGATTAAAAACATGCGGGAGCCTATTTTTTTTATACTTTTTTATTTCTAAAAAATATAACACACTGGCCTGGTTTTATTATCAGGCCTTTCAATTAGCTGAGAGTTTGATCCTGGCTCAGGATGAACGCTAGAGGCGTGCCTAACACATGCAAGTCGAACGAATAAATTTTTTGGAAGCTTCGGTGGAAATTTAATTTGTTAGTGGCGAACGGGTGAGTAATACATAGGTAATCTGCCCTTAAGCTTGGAATAACCATCTGAAAAGATGGCTAATACCAAATATACTCATTTCTCATAAGAGAGTAAGAGGAAAGTTTTTCGCTTAAGGAGGGGCCTATGCCCGATTAGTTTGTTGGTAAGGTAATGGCTTACCAAGACTTCGATCGGTAGCTGGTCTGAGAGGACGAACAGCCACACTGGGACTGAGATACGGCCCAGACTCCTACGGGAGGCAGCAGTGGGGAATATTGCGCAATGGGGGAAACCCTGACGCAGCGACGCCTCGTGAGTGATGACGTTTTTCGGAATGTAAAGCTCTGTCGAGAGAGATGATTATGACAGTATCTCTAAAGGAAGGCCCGGCTAAATACGTGCCAGCAGCCGCGGTAATACGTATGGGTCAAGCGTTATCCGGATTTATTGGGCATAAAGCGCGCGTAGGCGGTAATTTAAGTCAGATGTCAAATCCCTCGGCTTAACCGAGATAAGCATTTGGTACTGGATTACTAGAGATCAGGAGAGGAAAGCGGAACTCATAGTGTAGCGGTGAAATGCGTAGATATTATGAGGAACACCAGTTGCGAAGGCGGCTTTCTGGACTGATTCTGACGCTGAGGTGCGAAAGCGTGGGGAGCGAACGGGATTAGATACCCCGGTAGTCCACGCCGTAAACGTTGTTCACTAGGTGTTGAAGGTATCGACCCCTTCAGTGCCACAGATAATTCGTTAAGTGAACCGCCTGGGAAGTACGACCGCAAGGTTAAAACTCAAAGGAATTGACGGGGGCCCGCACAAGCAGTGGAGCATGTGGTTTAATTCGACGATACGCGAAGAACCTTACCAGGGCTTGACATCTACAGAATTTCCCGGAAATGGGAAAGTGCCCGCAAGGGAACTGTAAGACAGGTGGTGCATGGCTGTCGTCAGCTCGTGTCGTGAGATGTTGGGTTAAGTCCCGCAACGAGCGCAACCCC
>JABIQV010000058.1 GCA_018699495.1 bacterium
CATTTTGTTTCCTTATTTATGTGTTTTCATTAATGCCTGTGGATTTATGTATCTTTTTGTTTACATTAGTATAAATTCGGATGTGCTTTTTTGCAAAGTTTTACACTACCTTTATACGATTATTGATGATGAGAGTATATAATAGGAGCATGGACTATAAAATAATTGCGTTGGATCTTGAAATTGAGGATAGTTCAACGTCAATTTTTAGGTTGAGTAATCACTGTAAATCTTTCAGATACGTTTAAGAATTTATTTAGTCGGGTAGTTATGGACTATCTTGTATCTCGTGTGGCTTGAAAATGAGACCCTGTATTCACAATTACTATCATCTGAAACAAAGTAAAATTATTTCTGGTTTAACGTGTCTCAATTTAAATAGTATTGGATGAGGGGTTCGTCTAAGACTCATAGATATGTCCCCCTTACCGTTCCACCCCGTGTTGCTACATAATGAGACCCTGTATTCACAATTACTATCGGTTTGGCATCTGTTGACTCGGCAGGAAAATAAGGCTCACTATATTTAGCTTCAGTAGCAATAATTGTAACAGGCCGTCCTGTTACACGAACTAAATATTTAGCTGCTATCGAAGGTATGATATCTCCTCCACCGTCATCAGAATTCCACCCATTATCCTGATTTATAATTCTTAAAATAGATTCTTTCGTATAGCCAGCATTTTTTATATCTACGGATACTTCTGCGTCAATAGACGCAGAAGCAATAGACGCAGTTAAGCCTGCCTTAAAGACAGCCATATTCGAATCCAAACCTTTTATAGTCAAATCCAAACCTTCTATTAAAGTAGTCAAATCCAAACCTTCTATTAAAGCGTTATATAAACAATTTCCATCGGGTTCAATGGGTACTATTTCTAAATTTGCGGCACTGCACACTTTGCTTGTATATAATAGAATTTCTAAACCAGCCGTAAATCCACGCTCATCAATACCTTTTGCTTGGACACATTCGCGTAGTAGACTCATTTTTTTGTCAATATAGCCTTGGCCTTCAGCCTTTAGGTGTGTCTTTATAAGGCTTAGTTTAATGGCAGCCAAAGTTCTGTGCAACGATTCTGGATTCCCACGGGTAAGTGTCTTCAACTCTCCGATAGTTATAGGAAAATTTTCGGCTGATAGGGCTGCTACGGGTGTTGAGGATGCTGAACTGGCTATCCTAGCACCTAGTCTTGATGCGGGTGATGTTGTGTGTGATAGTTTGCTAGGGAACAGCGAAGGGAACATGACCTCTACTCTAGCCACGTCAACACCGGGGTTCGTTTTTAAAAAGGTATTTAGGACTAATTGTTGCGAAGCAGGTGTTTTTTCTTTTTCTAAAATATTATTAATTAGATCTTGTAAAAGATCGGATGAAGGAACCTGTGGTGAACCGCCGGGTTCTTCTGCGCCTAAACTTCTTGCGGGTGGTGTCTGTTGTGATGGTTCTCTAGGGGAATCAGGATCAAGGAATATGGCCCGTACGCTGCTCACGTCAACACCGGGATTCGTCATTACAAAAGTATCTAGGACTAATTTTTGCGAAGCAGGTGTTTTTTCTTCTAAAAGATTATTAATTAGATCTTGTAAAGGATCGGATAAAGACCCCTGTGGTGAACCTCCGAGTTGTTCTGTAACTGAGCTTGGTGGGGGTGGTGGGGGTTGTACAAAACTTGGTTGTGGAACGCTATGTTCTGGTACGGCCGCATTTACCCTCTGTAATGATGCAGTTAACGATTTGTCAGCCGTTTGCATATACTCGCTCTTATTTTTTGGAAACGCTTTCATAAACTTAGCAGGACTATCAATATGATGCACAATAAAAGTGGCTAATTGATGAATCTCCTCCGGTAGTCTTTGCCCACCCCTAGAAGGATTGTCATCAGGAAAATTTTCAACAGCATTATGTCCAAGTGCTACTATTCTTAGTATGTTGTTAAAGAGTAGGACTGAATCTTTCGTCTTTGCAATATCTAAAATTAAACCTTGTATTTTTGGATTAACGCCATTTTCTAACGGAGAATAGAGTAAGGGAGGTTGGTTACCCTGTGTCATTGAAACGGTACCCCCTGTTTGTAACGATTTGATATCGTCCGATAATGTCTGTGCTAGTGGATTCCTAATGGGTGCTATCGGGGTTGATGT
Source organism: bacterium (assembly GCA_018699495.1). Classification (GTDB taxonomy): domain Bacteria; phylum Margulisbacteria; class Marinamargulisbacteria; order JABIPA01; family JABIPA01; genus JABIPA01. The sequence continues at coordinate 2,146 of JABIQV010000058.1, forward strand.
CCCCGTGGTTGGTGTTCTCTGCACTCTATGAAATGTACGATTAAACAAACTCTTCATAAAATTCATAATTCCAAACTCCTTTATATACTATCTGAAATATCAGCTGTTATTTATCTATATACCTACATAACACCAAATGTATGTATTGAAAGATGTTAATGTAATTAGATTGACTACAAACCTTACGCTAACCTATAAAATTATGAATCAGGTGGACTATCCCTAAACGTCGATTAATTTTAAAATAGTACCAGCTCCAGAACGTACAGGTTGGTTCGTCTTTACGTTTTAGTTGATTCAACGCACGAACATTCTGTGATTGGCAAAGGGAAGCGTCTTTTTTTTAAATTGAGATTAAAGATATACTTACACAAATGAATAATAAAAAATTAATCACGATATATATTGATGGAGATGCTTTTCCAAATCTGCTTAAGAAAATCTTACTTTCTGCCATTAATCGGCTTGAACTTACCACCTTTATCGTATCAAATAAACCAATAACAATTGGGCCATCGACATACATCACATATATCTTAGTTGAGGAAGGCGCTGACATCGCCGATGACCGTATTGTGGACATGGTTTCTGAAGAAGACCTTGTGATTACTGCTGATATTCCGCTAGCGGATCGAGTGATAACTAAGAAAGCCTATGTTATCGATCATAGGGGTATCTTTTTAAATGAAACCAATATAAAAGAATCTTTAGCCATTCGTAATTTAATGCAATCTCTTCGTGATAGGGGAGAGAAGACAAAGGGGCCTGATCCCTTCGGGAAGAAAGATGTACAAGGGTTCGCTAATCAATTGAATAGTTTTTTAATGAAAAGAGTGAGTAAGTAAGCATTTTTTAATTCGAAATTGGATGACGTAGGCGTTGATGACGTATTAAGTTTCCTTTCTAGGGAGTTTTAATAGTGTTAATAAAGCTAATCCATCAATCAATTTATTAGACTTGGTAATAGAATGGTTTTCGGAAATAGTTTTCTTTTCTTTCTCTAAAAGAATTTTGAAATCTTTAGTTGGCATGGATAACTCGTCTCTAACCTTGGGCGGTGTTAATTCTAGTAGGTTACTATTAGTTTGTTCGCAAAAAAGATGAAGTATGGCCGTGTTGGCAAAGCTTTCTTCATCCTTGATAGCGCCTCTATATTTTTGAGGGGATTGATAAGCAAAGTAATTGGAATCATAGGCATTTTTTATTTTGCTTAATTCGGTCAATATTTGTTGGTATTTTTGACCTCTGGTTTTGGAAGAGGCTAAAGACACCTTTTGTGTTTTATCTATTATTAAACCAATGTCACTTATTTCGCATTTAAGGAAATTAATGAGGTCCTTTTCAAATCTAAACAAGATGATTTTCATATTATGTCCTTTGATAACGGATGCTCTTAAATTATTTATCGATAGGAGCCATCACTTCAATGTTTATCATATACAGTCTTAGTTGTTTCTAGCTAGTTTTATCTCTTGGCAAGCGGTTCATAAGATTGATTATCGGTCAAATAAATATATATTAAGATAGTTCAATATTAACCCACTGAAAAAAGAAACGAACAAATCCAGTAATAGTGTATTAACCAGATATGAATATAAATAGCTATACATAAGGAAAATATTATAAAAAATGGTCGATTATCTAATTATAAAATTGAAGGTCTTTAATCAAAAAAAGGGGGATTTATCATTTTATGACTATAAGAGAATACAGCTGGTAGATAGCAAGAGGTAGTATCTAAAGGCCCTTTTAAGCTATAATGGCTTTTTTAAGTTTTTAAGAAAAGTATTTCGAAGAGGAGTTTATTATTATGGCAATTGGAAAAGTAAAATGGTTTAATGAAGAAAAAGGGTTCGGTTTTATCGAACGCGAAGAAGGCAAGGATGTATTCGTTCACATTCGTGCTATTCAAACTCCTGGAATTTCTGGATTATCAGAAGGTCAAGAAGTAGAATTCGAAGTTGAAGACGGTCAAAAAGGACCTCAAGCAGTTAACGTTCAGGTTCAAAACTAACTAAACTACTTGTATCTTTTAAATTAGTACGGAAAAAGCTATGTCATACTAGCCATGGGGTCCTTATAGGGCACCGGCTGATGATATAGTTTTTTTCTACAAATTAATTAAAATCCAAAAAATTTAGATATTTTTCAATTTTAGTTATTATCTATGTCTTTAAAATATGTTTAGGGGGTTGTTTAGTAATTCCTAATCATATTATTTGTTAGTCCTTCATTATTTATTAATCTACCTAAAAATTTATAGTCTTAATCACAATCGAACTAGTAAATATTATAGTTTGTGGTCTTTCTAATGTCGCATTACGTGTAGTAGATGCTCTATAAACAGACGACGTATGCTGATGTAACTAATAAAAACAGGTAAGCCTATGTTTGGAACCTAGGGGTAGGAATTACACCTAGGTACTCATTGATACTATTTCTTTCATAATCCAAGATAAAAGCCTATACTCTTTCAGTTATATGCATTGTATTTTTTATGCATATTTTTGACAAAAATTATTGAGGTGTATTATGGGATTTAATGGTAATAAAAGTAAAAACAGATCGGGATTCCGTCCCGAACAAAGATCCGGGTTTCGTTCCGAAGGTTCAGGGCAAAAGAGTTATTCCGGCGGAGGAGGGCGAGATTCAGGTAATAAGATGTTGACGAAGGCTACATGTGATTCTTGCGGGTCTTATTGCAAGGTACCGTTTAAGCCGACTGGCGAGAAGCCTGTTTATTGTAATGATTGTTATCGCAAAAATGGTGCATTTGCAGACGCAAAGCCACCTCGTTTCGGTCAAGATATTACTTCAAATAAACGTGAAGCTGGAAGTGAGAGTAGAAACTCTAGCTCAGATTTAGAGCAAATTAACACCAAACTGGACCGAATTCTTCGATTATTAGAGCAATAATCGGTCGTTCGAAATAAATTAAAAACCAACAGCCTTTTTAAAGGGTTGTTGGGTTAACCTAATATTGCCTTAATTTCTATTTAACAAACACTAATTTATCGATTTTATGATTAGTAATAACTCGATGCAAAACACCATCACTATGATAAACTATACCTCCTATGGATTCACTCTCTCAACTTGTTCTTGGTGCAGCTGTGGGATATGCGGTTGCCGGTAAGAAAATGGGTAAAAAAGCGCTTCTTTGGGGCGCCTTTGCAGGGTCTTTACCTGATTTAGACTTTATACCGACACTTCCTTTTCAGGACGAATTTATCTATTTAAAGCATCATCGAGGGTTTAGCCATTCATTTGTTGGCGCGTTAGTGATGGCTCCTTTATTGGCTAAGGCCTGTTGTAAACTAAAAAAATCATTGCGCTTTTGGCCCCTCTTTAATATTTTTTTATGGGGAATAGTCACCCATTTTCTACTAGATTGTTTTACCACTTGGGGAACACAAATTTTTTGGCCGTTATCTACTCGTGTGTCATGGAATACTATATTTATTGTAGACCCACTTTATACAATACCGTTGTTAGCGTCGGTTTTAATGGCCTGTATGTATAAATCACATCGTACGAGACAATGGTCCGTTATTTTTGGATTAATAATAAGTTCTTTCTATTTAATTTGGGTGGTAGGCGTGAAGCAATACTTAAACCCACACTTTGAAGCCCTATTTAGGCACCATCGTTTGGATGTGATTAGGTATACCACCCGGCCTACAGCATTTAATTCTATTCTATGGTCAACGACAGCGGAAACAGACGCTGGTTATTATTATGGACAAATTTCCCTAATGGATTCAACGTTTCAGGGACCTCTTTATTTCACAAAAAAAAATCATACGTTACCTAAGAAATTTGCAGATGAAAGGTCACAAGAACTTATAAGCTACACGAAAGGGTATTACTCCATCATTTCCAAGGAAGATTCTGTTTATATACATGACTTTAGGTACGCGTATTTAGGAGATCCTTGGTTAAATAAGGCAAAGCCAGTATTTGCTTATCTCATAAAAGAAGAGGGTGGGGTACTAACTTTGTCAGTTGATAACCCAAGACCAGAAAATAGCTCGGAGCTACTTAAGCAAGCGTGGGTGAGGATGAAAGGCATTTGAAGACGTAATTTAAGAGGTCGCTCTATCCCCCAAATTTCCATAACGATGGTATTCATGAGTAATTGATTGTCCATTTAAATAATAAAGGAGTTCAAATCTACCTTCGCTATACGGACGATGATCAATAAGTGTTGAATGATGACTAGAGATCTTTACACGGACAGTTTGAGATGTGACGTTAGACCCGAATCTCAATCTATCAATACCGTCTAATCGCGATAGTAAATCATCGATAGACTCTTCTGTAGAAGGTAAGTCGGCAATAAGGTTTACTTGGTCGGTTGTTAAGTCAGAAGCATAGCTTATATCTACTTTGTTTTTTGTGATTCGTAGTGCATCAAGGATCATTTTAAGATCGTTTAAGAGGTCTTTCTTTTCAATTCGTATAATAATACGATTGTTTGGTAGGTACCTTAAGTGATTATCTTCACCATATAAGTTAGTGACGTCTGTAGATGTGCTAAAAAGTTTAGTAAACACGTCTTTATAGTTATGAGTATGTGTTTCTTTTTCAATAATATTTAAAAATTGAATAACATAGTTGGGCCCTCCAGCTTTACTTCCGATTCCAAATGACGATTTTTTAAGACCACCAAAAGGTTGTCGTTGAACAACAGCGCCAGTAACATTTCTATTGATATATATATTCCCTGCTTCTACCGAGTTTTTCCATAAATCCTTTTCTCGAGGGTCCAATGAAAAAATACCCGACGTAAGACCATAGGGAAGTGTATTTGCTGTTCGAATCGCATCTTGTATATCATCAACACAACATACTGATAAAAGAGGTCCAAATAATTCGGTCCTAAAACTATAGGATTTTGGTGTAACTCCTAATTTAATACCGGGTGTCATTAAGTTAGCATCACTCGAATCTAATCGTGGTTTAACGAGCCACGTTTCATCACCGTCTAAGTCCATTGATTGTTTTAATTTATCGGTAACAGGAGACGTTAATGGCCCAAATTGTGTCTCCAAATGGAAGGCGGTGCCTATAACTAGACTTTCTGCGGTATCTTTTAGTTTTTCCATGAAACTAGGGTCGTTATAGTGGGCCTTGTTAAGAA
>JABIQV010000059.1 GCA_018699495.1 bacterium
TCTTCTAATCAACTAGAAGAAGCAACTGAAGAAGCACTCGTTGACGTAGACGAATGAAGTTAAAAATCGGATTAGTCGGTCTTCCAAATGTTGGAAAATCGACGCTTTTTAATGCAATTACAAACGCTGGGGTTGCGGCTGAAAACTATCCTTTCTGCACAATTGAACCAAACATCGGCACTGTCGAAGTTCCAGATGAACGGTTAATTACTTTATCTGGTATAACAGGATCCGTAAAAACGATTCACGCTACCATAGAGTTTGTTGATATTGCAGGACTCGTAAAAGGTGCCTCTAAGGGTGAAGGATTAGGAAACCAATTTCTTACCAATATTCGAGAGACATCGGCAATAGCGCATGTCGTTCGATGTTTTGAAAATGATGATATAATACACGTGAATGGAAAAATAGATCCTATTTCAGACATCGAAATTATTCATCTCGAATTATTATACGCAGACTTAGACCTCATTGATAAATTAGTACACGCACAATCGAAAAAAATAAAATCACAAAAAAAAGACGAAGTTAAAAAATATAACGTCTACACAAAAATTCAAACCCATCTTGCGAAAAACATCCCCGTTAGACAGATAGAGCTAGATGAGGAAGAAACACTAATAATTAAAGGTCTCAATTTTTTAACACAAAAAAAAGTTATATTTGTGTTAAACATTGATGACTCCCAAATTGACACCCCATCAACCCACATTTCAGATGTTATAGAGTATGCAAAAAAGACGGGAGATATAGCCCTCCCCATATGTGTAAAGCTAGAAGAAGAACTTTCCGAGCTAGATGACGATGAAAAAAAAGACTTCCTAACCGAATTAAACCTAGAATCTGCAGGCCTAGATAAGCTAGCAAACGCGGGATTTTCACTGCTCGGACTTGAAACGTATCTCACTTCAGGAGAAAAAGAAACACGGGCATGGACAATACCTGTCAATTGCAAAGCACCCCAGGCAGCAGGTGTTATCCATACTGATTTTGAAAAAGGGTTTATCCGAGCAAACATCGTTTCGTTCGAAAATTTTGAACTAAATAAAGGATGGAAAGGTTGCAAAGAAAAAGGGCTCGTCCGCCAAGAAGGTAAAGACTATGTTATGGAAGATGGAGACGTCGTCGAATTCCTTTTTAATAATTAATATAATTAACTGAACAAAAACAAATGATACTTCGAGACACACTTAAAACAATATTTCACGGATTTTGTATAGGTATAGCAAATATTATCCCCGGAATAAGCGGTGGAACATTGGCTGTAATTCTTGGTATCTATGAAAAATTAATTGCATCCATTTACTCTATTTTTACATTTTCTTTTAAAGAGATTTCAAAAAACCTCGGCTTTCTTATAAAAATTGGAATAGGTGTGATTCTTGGAGTCGCAAGTCTATCAAAATTTTTAGAATATGCATTAACAGCATCCCCTCAACCAGTTTTTATGTTTTTCTTTGGACTAATACTTGGTTCTATCCCAATTGTATTCAAAATTAGTAATATAAAAAAAATACACTGGCCTGAAGCAATTGTAGGTCTAGTTACACTATGCTCTATGATTGCCCTTTTTTTTCTTTCTCCACCACCACCAACAGATGAAACAACAAACAGTATATTATTTTTCGGAATTTCTGGGTTTATAGCAGCTGGAACTATGGTCATTCCTGGAATAAGCGGGTCGCTTATTCTCCTTTATTTAGGCGCATACAAACCCATAGTACATGCCATTTCAAGTTTTAACATTCAAATAATTGGAATCGTGGGACTAGGAGCAATCTGCGGAATTTTGTTCTTCTCTTCATTTATTCACTGGCTTTTTAAAAAGTATCACAATATTGCATACATGGCGGTCATGGGTTTTCTAGTTGGATCTCTATTCAAATTATGGCCAGGAATAGCCTTAGATATTTCGAGTTTACTTTCGGTCTGTTTAGGAATATCAGGATATTTTATCGCGACTCTTCTTCAAAAAGAGTAAGTTAAGCTATATTTTTAATATGATCAAAAACGTGCTCGAAATTTCTAATGCAAATCAAATCTATGCGACACATCGTGTCCAAAAATTTGCCATTCTCAAATTTATTTAAAAAGATCAAAACCGTTTTTTTTATGTTTCCAATTTTTTTCAATGTTATAAATTCAGACGGATTCACTGATTGTCTCAAATACGCCTTAACTTCGTAAAAAACAAGGCTATCACCGTCTAACCCAATAATATCTACCTCTCCATATCTTGAATGATAATTCACACATATAATCTTCACTCCAGAATTTTTCAAATAATCTTGTGCAATTTTTTCCCCAAGCTTCCCCTTCTGAACAGCCCCTTTTTGATGTCTTTGTCCATCTTTAATACGCTTTTTCTCTATCAAAAAAGAACGCCCTGACGAGTCAAATTAAAACTTTTTCGATGATCCGGTAATAGACCATGTTCCAAGATGGCTTCATAATGCAAAAACGTTCCATACCCTTTATGTAAATCAAACGAATAATCCGGATATCGGATATGATACTTAAGCATTAATCTATCCCTCACAACCTTAGCCACAATAGATGCGGCACTTATTTCAGGAATAAAAGAATCACCTTTAACAAGACACCCAACAGGCAATCCATCTATCTTGGGAACCCTATTCCCATCAATTAAAACAACGTTTGGTTCTAATTTAAGTTTCTTTACAACTTTTCTCATTCCAAATAAGGTGGCCTCCAAAATATTTAGTTTATCAATCATCTTAGGAGAAACAGCAACAACAGAGACAGCAAGCGCAATGGCCTTTATAGACAAAAATAACGATTCCCGCGTTTTATGCCCTATTTTTTTGGAATCTACAAAATCTACTTTTAATTCAGGAAAGGGAGGAAGAATTACTGAAGCAACAACAAGGGGCCCGATTAGAGCCCCTCGTCCAGCTTCATCTACACCTGCTATTAGCAAGTATATTTTTTAAATATCAATACCGCGTTATGCCCACCAAATCCAAATGAATTAGACATTGCATACGAAACGTCTGCCTCTATCGCATTATTCGGAACATAATCCAAATCACATTCTTTACTAGTTTCGTCACAATTAATAGTCGGAGGAATTTTTCCCTCAACAAATGTCTTAATACAAGCAATTGCTTCAATCGCACCAGCCGCGCCCAATGGATGACCCGTCATAGATTTTATTGAACTGACTTTTAATTTATAAGCATGGTCTCCAAAAATTTCTTTAATCGCCATTGATTCATTTTTATCATTAAGCTCTGTAGACGTGCCGTGAGCATTAATATAATCAATATCCGTTGTCTGAATTCCAGCATCATCAAGAGCTGCCGTCATTGCCCTTGTAGCGCCCTCACCTTCTGGCGCAGGAGCTGTTATATGATAAGCATCTCCTGAACTCCCAAATCCAACAATTTCTCCATAAATAGTGGCATTTCTAGACTTAGCATGCTCGTAATCTTCAAAAACAAGAATTCCAGCACCTTCGCCCATCACAAACCCATCTCTATTTTTATCAAAAGGACGAGATGCTTTTGTCGGATCATCATTTCGTGTAGAAAGAGATCGTGCTGCACAGAAACTAGCTAACCCTAAAGGTGTTACAGCAGCTTCTGCCCCGCCAACGATCATAGCCTTAGCTTCTCCTCGTTGAATAAGCCTAAATGCATTACCCATAGAATGGGCCGCAGATGCACACGCAGTAACTGAACACGAATTCGGTCCTTTAGCACCCGTTTTAATCGCAATTAAACCGGCTGCCATATCTGGAATCATCATCGGCACTGTAAATGGACTTATTCTAGATGGCCCACTCTTTTCAAGAGTAACTGCCATTTTTTCCAAAATCTCGATTCCACCAATCCCCGAACCGACTTCCACACCAACGTCATTTTGAATCGACTCAATATCAAGTCCCGAATCTTTAACTGCTTCAATTGCAGCCGCAACTCCAAGTAATATAAACCTAGACGTTCGACGAATTTCTTTTTTATCAAAATATGGAGTAAAGTCAATATCTCTGATAGTTCCTGCGATTTTAGTGGTATAGGCAGAAACATCAAACTGATCAATTAATGATACGCCTGACTGCCCCTTCATTAACCCATCCCAAAAGTCAGGAACATTTTTCCCGATAGGTGTCATAGCACCCATCCCAGTAATTACAACTCTATTTTTATTCACTTTTATAATCTTTTCTTTAAACTAACTAAAACTGAATTAAGCGTTAGAACAAATATAATCAACAGTTTTACCAACCGTTGTTAATTTTTCAGCTTCTTCGTCTGCAATCTCAGTTTCAAATTCTTCTTCTAATGCCATTACTAGCTCTACTGTATCCAAAGAATCAGCACCCAAATCATCAGTAAATGATGCGCCTTCAGTAACTTCACTTTCTGCCGCACCTAATTGCTCTACGATTACAGCTTTTACTTTTTCATAAATTTCTTCTCTTGATTCACCCATTGTTATGTCCTCCTAGAACAGCTTTTTTACATTAATACTCCGCCATCAACATTGATGACTTGACCTGTGATATATGAAGATTTATCTGAAGTTAAAAACGAAACAACGTTTGAAACCTCCGTCGGCTCTCCCAACCTTTTCACCGGTATCTGACTTATTATATTATCAATATAATCTTTAGGTAAAGATTCAATCATATCGGTGTCAATAAAACCAGGTGCAACCGCATTGCACGTAATACCTTTACTCCCATATTCTTTCGCAATCGATTTAGTAAAACCAATCATTCCAGCTTTAGACGCAGCATAATTTGATTGCCCCGGATTACCCATTACCCCTACTACAGACGTAATATTTACAATTCGTCCAAAACGTTTTTTCATCATTGACCGAATAACTGCTTTAGTAAAATAAAAAATTGAATTCAAATTAACTTGAATAACAGATTCCCAATCGTCTTCGGACATTCGAAGAACTAAATTATCTTTAGTAATACCCGCGTTATTGATAAGGACTTCAATTGAACCAAATTCAGAAATCGCTTGTTTAACCAAATCCGACACCTCTGATTGTTTAGACACATTCACGGCTATCCCCAGCGTTTTCACTCCATACTTAGTGGAAATTTCTTTAGCTGAAGAATCACATGTTTCCTGACTCCGCCCACAAACTACAATATTGTAGCCATCCTTTGCCAACCCATTTGCGATAGACAATCCGATACCACGAGTAGACCCGGTAACAATTGCTGTTTTATTCGTATCTGTAGTCATAAACGACCACCCCATTTCACTATATTTACGCCCCAAGCAAACCCTGCCCCGAAGCCAATCAGCATCACGAGCTCACCATCTTTGAACGACGATTTTTTATCATCCAATACAATAGGTATTGAAGCTGAAGACGTATTCCCGTATTTATGAATATTGGTATACAACTGTTCATCCGCTATCCCAAGTTTTTCCTTAACAAATTCGATAATCCGAATATTTGCTTGATGAAAAACAAACGTACCAATATCTTCAACAGATAACTCGTACTTTTCCAAAACAGATCTTATAGACGGTACAAGTTTAGACACCGCCGTTTTAAAAACCGCTCGTCCAGCCATCTGAATTAAATGGTCCTTATTATCAAAACTATCCTGAGTCATCGGCTGACGGGAACCACCTGCCTGCACTTTCAAGATATCGCCATATCGACCGTCTGAACTCAAGTCAATCGTCAATACGCCATATCCCTCTTTAACTTCACTCACTATAACCGCCCCTGCCCCGTCTCCAAAAAGTGGACACACCGATCGATCGGTCCAGTCAACAAATTTAGACAAGCAGTCGACAGCAACCACTAACACTGTCTTCATTTGTCCTGTTCGAACAAATTGAGACCCCGTCGATAAGGCATAATTAAACCCTGTGCATGCAGCAGAAACATCTAACGCAAAAATATTTCTAGCCCCTAGTCGTGATTGGAGTAAACAAGCTGCAGAAGGAAACATTGAATAATCTGGAGTGGTAGTCGATACAATTATTCCATCTAAAGAGTCTACCTCTATACCGGCATCCTCAAGCGCTCGCTTCGCAGCAATTGTCGCAAGATCAACGGACGACGTATTTTCGTCAGCGATGTATCTATTCTTAATGCCTGTCCGTTCAGTAATCCACGAATCCGATGTATCTAATCCCATATCTACAATATCTTGATTGGATACAGCGTTGTCTGGAAGAGCCTTCCCTACCCCAATTATTCCAGCAGAAACCAACGGCCCTAAAAGTGAATTAGATATCATCGGCAAACGCCTTTTCCATAGTAGCAACCATATCTGACTCAACAGTTTTACGCGCGACCTTTAACGCATTTTTTATAGCCTTTGCATTAGATTTCCCATGGGCAACAATAGACACACCATTAACACCAAGCAAAGGCGCTCCACCCGTTTCCTGGTAATCAAACTTACCTTTAAATCGTTTAAGCGCGGAATTCAAAAACAATAACCCAATTTTCGAGCAAACAGATTGTTTCCACTCACTTTTAAAAAAACTAAAAAATAACTCACTAACGCCTTCACCAAATTTAAGTAAGCTATTCCCAACAAACCCATCACACACAACAACATCAACATCGCCTTTTAAGATATAGCGTGATTCAATATTTCCAATAAAATTTATTCTAGAATCTTCTTTTAATAACTCATACGTAGATTGAGTCAATGCATTCCCTTTGTATGACTCCTCACCAATATTTAAAAGACCGACTCTAGGTTTATCTTTATTAAATACGCCCGATGAAAAATAACTCCCCATAACAGCAAATTGAGCCAAGTATTTCGGCTTGCAATCAACATTCGAACCCATATCCAACATTATTAGCGGATCTTTCATTGACGGAATAATTGTAGTGATAGCAGGTCTCTCGACATTTTTACATCGACCTAGAACTAAGGACGACGCAGCCATGACAGCGCCTGTATTACCAGACGAAACAAACCCGTCTGCTTTCTTTTCCTTAACAAGGTTAAGACCAATTCTAATTGATGATTTTTTCTTTGAACGAAAAGAAAGACTAGGCGACTCATCCATTCCAACAATTTCGTCAGCATGACAAATGGTAATAGAATCGACATCTTTTAATTTATGTTTTTTAATACATTTTTTAAGAACGTCTATCTGTCCAACTAAAATTACGTTAAGTGGAAACTCGTCTACTGCTTGATATGCACCCAATATATTTTCATCCGGTGCATGATCCCCGCCCATTGCATCTAGCGCAATGGTAACCACTATTTTTCTTTCTTTGATTCTTTTTCTTTAATTGCAATAACTTGTCGCCCTTTATAAGTGCCACAATCAGTACATGCTCTATGAGAAATTCCCAAAATACCGCATTTTGGACAAGGTCTCATTGCTGGAAGTTTAACTTTCCAACATGCTCGATGAATTCGTTTCTTTGATTTTGATCGTCGTTTCTTTGGAACAGCCATTTATATACCTCATCTTATATATGTCAATAAATTTAACATATAAATTTTTAATTATTTATTTTCAATTTAAAAATTTAACCCACTAACCATAGTAGATTAAACATAGAAATATAATCATAAAAAATTCAGGACCACCTTGTCAATAAAGAGGCTGATATTTTACTGTTTTACTAACAAAAAAAATAAAATCCTTGATTTTTTCACTTTTATTTTTTATTTTTTCTATACCTATGCTATCTGAACCATCTTACAAATCCGCCCGATCGGGTAGAGAATTTTCTTTATTACATTCAATTTCAGAGATTTTATCATCGTCTCTAAACATTAAAGATACGCTTAAAAAAATATATGAATTACTCGATGATTTAATAGACATTCAACATGGTGTTCTTACCTTAATAGACCCCTATACAGACGACCTTCATCTAGAGATGTCACATGGTCTTACCGATGAAGAGATGAAAATTAAAAGCACCACGATAGAGGGCGGCATTGAAAAAAGCGTACTTGATTCACTTACCCCTCTTTTTGTACACGACTTATTAGATGCTCCTCAAAAAGTCAAAAATGTAATTCCAAAACAATATCCTACCCCTACCTCATTTATATGCTTACCCATAGTATTAGGCAAAAAGAAATTAGGTACTATTAGCGCAGCATTTCCACAAAAAGACGAATCAATATTTTCACAAAACTTTAAACTTCTATCTTTTATAGCATTAATGGTTGCACAAGAAATACAGCTCACTCGATTAATGGAAAGTGAAAAAGACAAATTAAAAAAAGAAAATATTCTTTTAAGAGACGAGTTAAAAGAAAAATACAATATCCACAACATGATTGGGACCAGCAGTAGTATGCATCACGTTTACGAAAACATTATTCAGGTTGCGGCGTCTAATGCAACAGTTTTAATAAGAGGTGAAAGTGGCACGGGTAAGGAACTTGTCGCTAACGCAATCCACTATAACAGTCCAAGAAACAATGGTCCCTTAATTAAAATAAACTGTAGCGCAATCCCTGAAAGTCTCATAGAATCCGAGCTATTTGGATACGAAAAAGGCGCATTTACAGATGCTCAAGAAACAAAAATCGGAAAATTTGAGACCGCCCAAGGCGGCACATTATTTCTTGACGAAATAGGAGAAATCCCATTAACGCTTCAAGCAAAATTGTTAAGAGTTCTTCAAGAAAAGGAAATTGAACGAGTCGGAGGAATCAAGCCGATAAAAATTAATGTACGAATAATTACAGCGACAAATCGAGACTTAGAAAAAGAAGTTAAAGAACGAACATTTAGAGAAGACCTTTATTACCGATTAAACGTATTCCCGATTTTTATCCCGCCTCTTAGAGAAAGAAAAGCGGATGTCATATTGCTCACGGAACACTTTTTAAGCAAATACGCCAAAGAAAACACCAAATCGATAAAACGAATATCATCGATGGCGCTTCAATTACTAAATTCACATCAATGGCCAGGAAACGTTAGAGAACTAGAAAATTGCATTGAGCGTGCGGTTATTTTATGTAATTCAGATACCATTCAAGCGACACATCTTCCAAAATCGATGCAAACAGTTGAAACCAGCTCGTTATCAGAAAAAGAAAACCTATCTCTAGAAGATTTGGTTAATAATTTTGAAAGAAATATCATCATAAACTCGCTCCAAGATTCTGAATTTAATCAATCTAAAACAGCCGCTAGTTTAAAGACAACAATTCGAATCATTGGATATAAAATTAAAAAACTAAATATTAACCTAAAGAATTTAAAAATCTAGGACCACCGTCCTCTACAAACAGTAAGAACCGGTTGTAGTTAGGAAGACGTCCTAATCTTTCATTTCAGGATGAAGCCCTTAATCAACACCTGCGGACTACTATTTAGAGAGACTCGCCTTTATAAACGAGCGAAACAGTGGGTGACTTTTATACGGCCTAGACTTAAATTCAGGATGAAACTGACAAGCCAAATACCAAGGATGCCCAGGCAATTCAACGACTTCTACCAAGTTATTTTGTGGGGACGTTCCCGAAATAACCAAACCAGCCGCTTCCAGCTCCTTTTTATATTTATCGTTAAATTCATATCGATGACGATGTCTCTCTGAAACTGTTTCACATTGATAAGCTTCGTATAATTTTGTCTGAGGTCTGTTTTGACATGGATATGCACCCAAACGCATTGTCCCACCCTTTTGACGAACTTTTTTCTGATCCGGTAAAATATCAATCACAGGAAACGTACAATCCCTTGAAAACTCCGTGCTATTCGCGTCTTCCATTCCAGCAACATGTCGAGCAAATTCAATCACAGCGATATGCATCCCTAAACACAACCCAAAATAAGGAATATTATTTTCACGCGCATATTTAGCCGCTTTAATTTTCCCCTCAATCCCTCTATCACCAAATCCACCTGGAATGAGAATTCCATCAAGGTTTTTCAAAGCATCCATAGAGTCTGATTTTTCTAAATTTTCTGCATTTACCCAAACTATCGTTGCCCTACAGTTATTTGCAGCTGAGGCATGCTTAATTGACTCAACAACGCTTAAATAAGAATCCGATAACAGATTATACTTTCCAACAATCCCAATATTAACAGAAGGTAATCCTTTGGAATCAATAATGGACGTATACTTAATCCAATCTTTTAATTTGTTTTTACGTTTCCGAAGACCCAAATTTCTTACGACAACCTGATCGATTTTTTCCTTTTCCAATTCCAAAGGAACTTTATAAATGCTATCTGAATCGACACAGCCAATAACTGAGTCTGCTTTTACATCACAAAACAAAGCAATTTTTTCTTTGATTTCTGTGGCAACAGGGTATTCACTACGACATACAATTAAATCGGGATGAATCCCTAAAGATTTCAATTCTTTTACACTATGTTGAGTAGGTTTTGTTTTAAATTCACTAGACGTATTCAAATAAGGAACTAATGTTACATGAATATGAATACAATCGTCCCTGTTCTCAAAACTAAACTGTCGAATCGCTTCTATAAATGGAAGACTTTCAATATCACCAACAGTCCCCCCTACTTCAGTAATCACGATATCGAAATCATTTTCTTCAGCAACCTGAAATATTCGTCGTTTAATTTCATTCGTCACATGAGGAATAATTTGAACTGTATTTCCTAAATAATCGCCACGCCGTTCCTTTGTTAAAACATCCCAAAAAATCATACCAGACGTCACATTATTTAACCGCGAAACATTTTGATCAATAAACCGTTCATAATGACCCAAGTCTAAATCCGTTTCACAGCCATCTTCTGTAACAAAGACCTCTCCATGTTGAAAGGGACTCATCGTTCCAGGATCACGGTTAAGATAGGGGTCAAATTTTTGAATAGTAACTTTATGCCCTTGGCTTTTTAAAAGCACACCTAACGAAGCCGCTATTATCCCTTTTCCCAAAGAAGATACAACGCCGCCAGTCACAAAAATATACTTTGTATTTTGTTTTTTCACAGCTTTATAAAGTACCAAAAAAATAGGTTATTGGCTACACAAAAAAGACATATTTCCAAAGATGCGTGCCAAGAACGCCACAAGTACTTGTTATCCCAAACAATTTCATCATGAATCACGACAACAGCCCCCTTTATAAGGGTAATGTCCCACAAGTGACACAATCTATTGTCAGTCGAACATAATGAACCATATATAACGACACCTTTACCAATGGACGTGTCGAAAGCACCCTACTCATAGTGCCATTATCAAAATTTTAGTTTGGACGCCGTGCCAAGAAACGCCTAGTCCTATATGTAACCGCAGCACAGCGTTCAAAATGGAACGGTTAGGCTGTCACTAATGCTATGAGAGAGTATTGGCGGGAAGATCCCCCATCTCGGCGATAGGAATAAAATAAAGAAGGATGACACGTTGTACACACCCCACATCTCCTTAGGTCATAATCAGAGTCATCCAACACAGAATCCAATTGCTGTTTATTTTCATAGTCTAAGTCATAATGAAGGTTAGACGCTCTATCAATCTGATAACAGTCTTTACAAATACAAGGACCAAACCAAATACGAAACCCTTTTTTCAATCCATATCGAGTCCGAAAAATTGTTAAGGCTTCGACCAATATTTGTTTATCCGTCCCCCTCCGGCCTGCATGCAACCCAGAAATAACGCCACTAGGATGATAAATCAAAATAGGTAAACAATCAGCCGTCTTCACACTAATTGCGATCCCTGTTCTAGATGTAATTAGCCCATCGACACCGTCTATAGTCACGCAGTCCAAATCACCATCAAAATCGTCAAAATTAGAGATAGTATTGCCATGAACCTGTGTCATTGACGCTACCGGAAGTTTATATTCTTTCTTAAACGCGTCTAATCCAAACCCAAGTTGAGTTTGCAGTGTCAACACGTTTGGTTCATCAATTAAATTTTCTAAATAACTACCCTTCCGATACATCTTATTCCCAGACATAACTCTACCACCTTAACTATATAATCGTTTTCAATTTTCGTCATTCGCTTCGATATCAAAAATTATAATTGGACTTTTTATATAAGTGTCCAGGAAACGATTCAACCATATTATCTAACTCCAATTTAGACAGCGTCCTCGAAACAAACGTTGCCGACAATTTCGAACGTTCGATAACCTTTTCTATACTCATCGGGTCTGATTCCAAAATTGACCAAACAGACAATTCTTCACTGCTGTACCCATTCGACGCAAATAATGACCCCTGCTGATGTTCTCCAGTCGATGGATTTCTTTTCTTTTCCAGAACAGTTGAAAATTCTTCATACTCTGACAACACATCTTCCGGACACGTAACCATTCGAGCCCCATCCTTAATCAAATCATTACACCCAGTTGAAGAAAACGAAAAGATTGACCCCGGAACAGCAAATACATCTCCGTCTTGTTCAATTGCTGTTCGACAGGTAATTAAACTTCCACTTTTCCTCTGAGCTTCAATAACAAGAACACCTTTGCTTAAGCCGCTAATTATCCTATTCCGTTTAGGAAACCGAAACGGCATGACTGTCGTTCCCATCGGCATTTCAGAAACAACACACCCTGTCTCTTCAATTTGAGAGCTCAAGCCAACATTCATTCTTGGATAAACAGTATCCAGCCCATTAGCAACAACCGCCACCGTACACTGAGACTCTTCTAGCGCAGCTTCATGAGCAAGCGTATCAATTCCAATCGCCAACCCAGAAACAATACAAAAATGATGCGATAACTTCTTCACAAACCGAGCCGTCACCGATTGCCCATAATTAGAATATTTTCGTGACCCTACTACTCCCAAACAAGGGCGTTCCAAACAGGTAATATCACCTTTGTAATATAATATAAGCGGTGGATCATAGATTTCAGAAAGGTAAAAAGGGTAGTTCCCATCGCCAAAAAAGCAGGTCTTTATTCCAAGATTTTTTAATTTTTCTTCTATTTTTTCTAAAGAGAACGAACTGCCCAAACGCTGAATTTGAGAAAATTTTTCGAAAGAAAATAGACTTTTGATCTGACCACTATCTGACAAAAAGTCACTCAACTTATTATATTTACTATAAAAATTCCACTGCTTTATCGTATCGTCTTTAAACGCATAATTTAAAAAAAATACCCATTCACGATCACTAGTAGATTCAAAGGCAACCGGCCTATTCTTTAAAAACCGAGTCTCCTGACTCAGATTATCATCCACGCTGTCAATTTTTTCTTCCATTTCTAAATACCCCCACCCACTAACTTAAAATTACCGATTCAATATCATTTTCTTAACACGTGAATCCAAATTCAAAATAAAATCCAAATCTGGATTACTTTCGTAAGTCTCGGATTCAACAGCTTGGTACACGGTTTTGTAAATATCAACAAACGAAATTTTTTCTTCTAAAAACAACTGCACCGCCGCTTCGTTCGCCGCATTATACACAGCTGGTATATTCCCACCCTTTTCGCCAACGTCATAAGCCAATTTTAACAACGGAAATTTTACAAAATCAGGTTTGAAGAACTGAAGGTCACTTAAAACCGATAAATCAGCACGTGGCCAATCACTAGCCACTTTTTCAGGGTACATAAGAACATATTGAATTGGAAATCTCATATCTGGCAAACCCATCTGACTAATCAAGTTTCCGTCCACAAATTCAACCAAACTATGCACAATACTTTGAGGATGCACATACACGTCAATTTTTGACATTGGAACACCAAACAATTGATGCGCTTCTAATACTTCTAACCCCTTATTCATCATTGTCGCTGAATCAATCGTTATCTTTTTGCCCATCTCCCAATTCGGATGTTTCAAGGCATCTTCCAATCGAATTGAACCAAAGGTAGATGCATCGCGTTCTCTAAAAGGTCCGCCAGAAGCTGTCAAAATAAGTTTGGATATATCATCTATGCTTTTAACGCCTGCCATACACTGCTTAAGAGCCGCGTGTTCAGAGTCAATAGGTAAAATTGAAACGTTATTTTCACGAGCCCTTTTCATTACAATATGACCAGCGGCTACCAACACTTCTTTAGATGCAATGCCTATCGAAATTTTCCGGTCAATTGCGGCCAAAGTAGGCAACAACGAAGCCGTTCCTGTAATCGCAACGACTAAAAGATCAATATCCGAAAATTCAACGAACTCAATCAACCCTTTTTCACCACAAACGATATGAAAAGAAAGATTATTCGCTTTCATAAATTCACGAAGGTCAGCTAGGTCATTTTCGTCTTTTATCCCAACTATTTTTGGATGGAATTTCAAAATTTGATCCTGCAGTAACCCTAAGTTTTTACCCCCAAATAACCCAACGACGTCAAATCGTTCAGAAAAGCTAGAAACAACATCTAAAGTCTGGGTACCAATAGAACCCGTCGATCCCAAAATACTTAGTCGTTTCATATTCATCTAGACAGACAACTTAATCATTAAAAATATTGAACCATAAAAAACATAACTGGCATAACAAATAGGTACCCGTCCAATCGGTCATAAAAACCACCATGTCCTGGCAACAAATTAGACGAATCTTTAACCCCAAAAAACCGTTTATTTAACGATTCATGAATGTCTCCAAATTGGCAAACAAGAGATAAAATAACAGCATAACTAAAATATTGAACAAACCCAAACGATTGACCAAACACAGAATTCGAAATCCAAACGAACAAGCCTGCCGTAAGTAAATCAAAAAACATATGCCCGAAAAATCCTTCTATCGTTTTATTTGGACTTATAGAAGACAACTTATGCTTCCCAAATGTCTTACCCACAATCAACGCTGAAGAGTCCCCAATACCAACCATCAAAACCGTAAACAATAAGGTATACGCTCCATAATCACCTTCTCTGAGTAAAAACGTGTACAACATCGTACCCGCCGTCAAAATAACAATTTTGAGTGTAAGAAAAAGCGCATTTTTAATAAAAATTGGCTTTTTACGATAAACTTCGAACAAACTCAAAAGAAGAAGTGCACCTACTAACGCATGTAACACGTAGATATACTCTGTAAAATCAATATTAAAAAAATAAACACCAGAAAATAGACAAAAAATTCCAAAGTACCCTAAATATTGATACTGAGGGTAATCATTCATTTTTAAAAGTCTGAAGAGCTCGTAAGCAGCAATCAAAGAAAAAATCGCAACCCATAAAACGAGAGGCCACCCGCCAGTAAGTATCAAGTAAACAGCAAACGCCGTAAGTACTATTGCAGTAATAATTCGCTTAAGCATGTAACCCTCCAAATCGTCGATTCCTCTTTTGATAGTCCTTCAAAACGCTAATCAATTGTTTTTTATCAAAATCTGGCCATAAACAATCGATAAAAAATAATTCAGAATAACTCAATTGCCATAAAAGGTAATTGCTAATCCTTGATTCATTTGATGTCCTGATAAGTAATTCTGGTTCCGGACAACCTGCCGTATCCAAGTAACTCGAAAATAAATCATCATCGATTTTTGAAATGTCTGCAATCTGTCCAGACTGCACATCATGAACAACTGATTGACAGGCCCTCAAGATTTCATTTCGCGCTCCATAATTGAGCATCACATTTAACTGTAACACCGAATTATTTTTAGTTTTCTCTTCGGCTTTATCAATTTGATCACGTAACCCCTTATCCAAACCCTGCAAATCTCCACAAAATTTAATTTTGACGCCATTACTATCAAGGTCATTCACTTCTTTTTTTAACATCGACTTAAACAATGTCATCAAAAAGCCAACTTCTTTTTCGGGACGAGACCAATTTTCTGTAGAAAATGCATAAACAGACAAATATTTAATACCGAGATCTTTACAGGCAATTAATGTCCTCTTCAAAGCTAAAACGCCCTGCTTATGCCCAAACACGCGAGGTTGATTGCGCTTTTTTGCCCATCGTCCATTGCCATCCATTATGACCGCGATATGTTGTGGAATCGCCTCTAAATTTAAAGAAACGTCTTCAACTACCTGTATATCCATTTTACCTTTTCACACCTATAAAATTAGCTCTAATAAAATTAGCGTTAAACTTTTAAAATTTCAGATTCTTTGTCTGCCAAGATAGAATCTATTTTCTTCATAAATACGTCCAACGTTTTTTGTACATTATCCGTTTCTTTTCTTGCATCATCTTCAGAAATATCTTTTTCTTTTTCAAACAATTTGATTTCATCAACACAATCGCGTCTTACATTTCTTAATGAAATACGTGATTCTTCAACAACCTTACGTACTTGCTTCACCAAATCTCGCCGTCGTTCCTCTGTAAGATCCGGTAATCGAAGTCGAATAGATGATCCATCAACCTGTGGGTTAATTCCCAAATCAGATATTTGAATCGCCTTTTCTACGGATTGAACCGCAGATCTATCAAATACACTGACAAGTAACATTGAATTTTCAGGAACAGTAACAGATGCCACTTGATTAAGAGGCGTCATGGCCCCGTAATAATTGACCATAATACGAGACAATAAATCAGTACTTGCCCGTCCCGTTCGAATAGTCCCCAAATTAGAATTCAAGGCCTTAACTGTTTTTTCCATGCGTTCATTAATGTCTGACATACTATTTTCCTCCTATATATGTTCCGAGTTTTTCACCGTCTAATAACCGTCTAATGTATCCCTTTTTGTTCATATTAAATACAACAATTGGAATATTATTATCCATACTCAACGACAATGCGGTTGTATCCATGACTTTTAATTCTTTACTAAGAACCTCCAAATACGTTAATTTTTCATATTTTTTTGCATCTGGGTTCTTTTTAGGATCCGAATCGTACACTCCATCAACGTTTGTCGCTTTATACACCACATCCGCACAAATTTCTGCAGCTCGAAGAGCGGCTGTCGTATCAGTAGTAAAAAAAGGATTCCCTGTTCCTCCTGAAAAAATCACCACCCGATTCTTTTCAAAATGTCGAATAGCGCGCCTTAAAATAAAGGGTTCCGCAACTTCTTTCATTTCAATAGAGGTTTGCACCCGAGAGTCTATTCCTTTTTTAGTTAACGCATCTTGTAATGCAAGTCCGTTCATAACGGTAGCCAACATACCAGAGTAATCAGCCGTCACTCTATCCATACCATTTGCAGCGGCGGCAATTCCTCTAAAAATGTTTCCTCCACCAATAACAATTCCTATTTCAATTCCAAGCTCTTGAATCGACCGAATTTCTTCAGCGATATACTCTAAAAACGATGGATCAATTCCATATTCTCGCTCGCCCTTAAAGGCTTCTCCACTCAATTTTAATAAAATTCGTCTAGTTTTTGATGTGTTAGTCATATTTTTTTCCTGTATTTTACGATCTGAATCGTAAGTTAAATTTTAGTTACAATTGAATGTCTTTTACTAATTGTATCAACGGAAGAAAAATGAATCAATTTTTGGATTTTATAGTGTATACTAATTAACCTATGAAAATTTGTTTTGTGGGAACAGGATACGTTGGTTTGATTTCTGGAACATGTTTTGCGGACCTCGGAAATTCTGTTATATGTGTTGATAATAATAAAGAAAAAATCAATTGCCTCAGAAAAGGTGAGGTCCCATTTTTTGAACCTGGACTTAGCGAAAAAATAATTAAAAACATAAACTCAAACCGTCTAACTTTTTCTAGCGACCTCTCCCAATCGATTATCCATTCAGACTTCATATTTATTGCGGTTGGAACCCCTGACAAAAAAGATGGTTCCGCAGATTTATCATCCATCGATAATGTTCTAGAGACCATTATTTCAAGTTTAAAATTTCATAAATTCACCAAACAAAAACTATTAATAACAAAAAGCACCGTTCCGGTTGGAACTGGGAAAAAGATAGCAACCTTATTTAAAAAAAATGGAATCTCAAGTAAAAATATCGCCGTATTATCAAACCCTGAATTCCTCAGAGAAGGGTCCGCAATTTACGACTTTTTTACTCCAGAACGAATCGTCATTGGAGGAGAAAACGCAGATGCAATTCAACGCCTAAAAGTACAATACGAAACAAATCTTTTACACGAATGTCCTATCATCACAACAAATTTAGAAACAGCAGAACTTTCAAAATATACGTCCAATACGTTTCTCGCAACAAAAATTTCATTCATAAATGAAGTATCTAATCTTTGTGAAAAAACTGGCGCAGATATCCAATGTATTTCAAAAATCATGGGATTAGATAAACGAATTGGAAAACTTTTTCTACAACCAGGGCCAGGCTACGGTGGATCATGTTTTCCTAAAGACGTAAAAGCCCTAATCTCGGTAGCCGATGAGAATGACGTAAGTATGGATATTGCAAAAGCAACTCAATCAATTAATGCAAAACAAAAAACAATCCATCTAAAGCATCTATATGACTACTACAACAATGATATAAAAAACAAAACGATTGGAATTTTAGGAATTTCATTTAAGCCAAACACAGATGATATAAGAGAAGCACCGTCTCTAGAAATAATTAAAGACCTGCTTCAAAAAAAATGTAAGATTAAAGTTTATGACCCTGAAGCTTTATCAAACTTAAAAAAAGTATTTAAAGAAGACGCGACAAATATAATTTATTGTCAAACACTAGACGATGTTTCCACAGACACGGATGCCCTCATCTTAACGACGGAGTGGAATATGTTTAGGGAATTAGATTTAGACAAAATTCATGATTTAATGAACGTTCCTTTATTTATAGACTTGAGACTTGTCTATACAACCAAAACATTAACGGCACACGGGTTCGATTGTTTTTGTATTGGCGAACCACCTATTTTTAATAGAAATTATTGAGCTAACCAAATCACGACCATATCTAGTCAAAATTTTCACGAAAAATAAAGAAAACTACTTTAGTATAAAAACTTTATTTAGGAATAGACAACTTACTTAAGTCAGGAAAACACGAAAGAACATTGATATCTACCGATTGCAAAAAACGTAATCGATTCGTTCTAACGGATAAATCCTCGTCCATAACCATAACCTTTTCAAAATAACGACTAAATACCGGAATTATTGTCAAAAACCCATCATAGGCCGTGGAAATATCATTTATATCAACGGAATCTAAAAACCAATCGATTTTTATTTTTGCGTCTTTTTCCTCTTCTTGCTTAAACAACATTTCATCACAACCAAGTTCTGAAGCATTATCTTCTGCCTTTTTTGAAAGGTTTTTTATTCTAGTGATGGTTTCTATCATAGATTTAAGGTCTTCAAGCGAAGAAGCCCCTTTCTTTTCCATCAAAAAACTCGCCCACAAAAAGCCCCTAAAAGGTTCCGTCCACATATAATCCATAACACTATCAATGACATCATACGAATAGTTTCTCGTACCCATAAACGATTTGATTCTTTGCTCAACAAACAGTTGCAATTTATCTCGATTAACGTCGCCCTTGTCAAAATTCTTATACGCAAGAGAAATTAACTCTTCAATATTCAAATTCAAGTTATGCTTTTCAATAATAGAATAAA
>JABIQV010000060.1 GCA_018699495.1 bacterium
TCTTTTGCTTGACTGTTAACTACTTGCTGACGAAAAGAAGCCGTGTCTTTTGCTTGACTGTTAACTACTTGCTGACGAAAAGAAACCGTGTCTTTTGCTTGACTGTTAACTACTTGCTGACGAAAAGAAACCGTGTCTTTTGCTTGACTGCTAACTACTTGCTGACGAAAAGAAATAGTGCCTTTTGTACGGCTATTATTTCTAGATTCTCTAAAGCTTACCCCGTCTTTAGCATGAGTCTGAAAATGAGATTGTCTACCCGATACAAACGATGCGTTAGATGACTGTTTAGGTGATGCCATAACTTCGTTAGTAGAAGTAAATGTACTAGGGCTACCTCCTTCACCATTGGTACGCTTATCAATGGCACCATGTAAGGCCGTGTTTACTTCTAAACTAAATAATTCCATATCTCGACTTTTTTCTTTGCTAATAATTGATATTGGGTCATCGATAGACAGATGAATTTCAGAAAGACCATCAATTATTCGGTTAGCATCCGTATTATTGACCGTACGTTTACCTTTACCTAAGTTTTCCAACCTCGATGCCGTCGAAAAAGCATCAAATACATCAGAAAGTCGATCTAACCGATCGCCAGCTTTTTTTTGGGATAAAATTGAGTTTGCTAATTCCGGGTTTCTTAGTTCGTCTAATAATTGAGCCCTTCTTGATAAAGAAATTTCGGCTCGCGCTACATTTGAAACATGATGGTCTGGGACCTTTTCCATATTAACTTTTATTGCCGGCTTATTAGCTCCTCCGTTGTTTGAAGGATGTGTAGACTTAACACTCCTTTTCAGTTGATGACTAGACGTAACAGGTGTCGTCACCTTGCCCTTTAATTGGTCTGAATGAATCGAATTACCTATACCAGAATTTTCACAGTTACTACCGATAGTTGTTTTATTTTGATTTTGACTTGATTGAGTCTGAGTTTTGATAAGTCCTAATTCGTTTAATATATGACTTACGCCTTGTATACCATTTACCATTTTTTCCCCCTAAAAATACCAGTTCTAGGTAATAGTTCCCCATTGAATAAAAAATAAACATTTCATAATCTTAATTCATGAGATAGATCATGATACACTTCATTTATGGTATTAAGAGGGATAAGAGGCGCGACGACTGTAGATACAAATTCTGCAGATAATATTTTAAAGGAAACTGAGTTTTTACTAATAAAACTCATTGAAGAAAACAATGTCGATTCAACAGATATTGCGAGTATATTTTTTTCGCTTACCAACGATTTAGATGCTCAGTTCCCAGCACTTGCTGCACGAAAAATGGGGTTAGTTGATGTTCCACTTCTCTGCCTAAATGAAATTAACATTCCAAATAGCATCCAACGTTGCATTCGAATATTAATCCACGTGAATACCAATACCCCTCAAAAAGATATTCACCATATCTATTTAAAGGAAGCTATTTCTTTAAGGCCTGATAAAGCACTTAATGCTATCAAATGAACACGAATAAATCGTCGTCATTCCCATCTATTTGTATTGTTGGTCTTGGATTAATTGGAGGCTCTCTTTGTAAGCTTATCCGATCTATTTATCCCGATACGATAATTTATGCTATCAGCCGCAGGCAAGAAACCATCGAATATGCCATTAAAGAATCAATTATTGATCGTGGATTTACCTCGTTGACCGACTGTCCGTCTTCAATGAGCTTAGTTATTGTTTGTACGCCTATTTCTATTTTGAGTGATAAAATTAATGAAAGCTTTTCTCATTTTTCAGACATGACACTTGTGACGGATATTGGAAGTACTAAAAAACAGGTCATTAAAAATGTTCATTCAGACTATTCAGACAGGTATATTCCCGGACACCCTATGGGCGGCTCCGAATGTACGGGTGTTGAAAAGTCATCGTTAGTTCTAATGAAAAATGTTCCGTATTTATTGATTAAACAAAAAAACGAGCCTGACTTATTTTTAGCCAATTTATCGATTTTAAAAATATGGCTCGATTCGCTTTCTTTTAAAACACATATTATGTCTGCGGATCAGCACGATTTAATGATTGGCTATGTCTCTCATCTACCCTATTTACTCGCGAGTTCATTGTCAGGCGAGGCGAGGTCTTTCTCTGACCAAGACCAACAAACGATTTCTCAAGTCTTTGGGCCGGGGTTTCGGGATACATCACGGGTTGCAGAATCGGATCCTTCATGGGGTGTTGATGTATGTTCGACTAATAAAAAAGCATTATTACAGCTGATCCCTTCTGTAATAAAAAAATTAACACACATGCACACATTGATTGAGAATGGGGATATGAAAGAGTTAAAAACGGTTCTTCGCCAGAACAAGGATGTTAGACACCAATTAATATCTGCGACACAAAGAACTCCTTAACCCCCTGATACGTTGCCCCTCTTTAGTACCGAGGACTCGTTAACTTAATACTCCGTAGACAACGTCATAGGTTAACCGAAATTGCCCCCATTTTTCTTCGTAATATCCCTTTAATTCTCGAAGGTGTCGTGGTGTCCATAATCCTTTTCCTCGGTCCTTATCTCGTACGCCTGTATATTTAAGAGACTTGAATAGCTCGTTAATATTGGTAAATGATTTAATGACCGTTTCTTGCCAGATATGGATATCTCCAAAGGTGGTTTTCAACATCTCCCCAATTAGTTCCTTCTCTAAAAATCTCGCTGTTGGTAGAGACTCTGTGCGTCCAATCGCCTGTAGCCCTTGGGATAGTTCGGTTAAGGTTTTAGAGGAAAAGAGGGAAAATGAAACCATTTGGTCGGGATTGATAGACCGGCTTTGTTTAATTTTTTGAAATAACCCTTGCAGATCAGCGACCCATTGTAAGGACGCATTAGAATATATGAGGTTGAATTGGGATAAATAGGAAGCGTCAAGATCTTGGATGGTCTGTACTTGAAAATTTAGTTGGTGCCCACCATTTTTTTCAGGCTCTGTCGTTTTATTGCGTCCACTTGAATAGGTGTGAGTCGCACGGTCTACCATGTTTTTTGAATTATCTATACCTAAAGTCGATAGGCTGTTTAACGTTTTATGGAGACAATTTGTTCCGGATCCATCGCCACAACCCAAATCTAAAATGGTCGAGATAGATTTCTCGCCAATCATTTCTACCAATTTTTGGGTGAGATGCGACCCTGTTAATTTCTGAACATCTGACCAATCGTTGTATGTTTTTGCGTATAAATCAAATTCTGCTTTTACCATAGATAAGTATCTTAAGTGAAAATATTCATTTAAAAAAGAAGGAGATATTCTCTACTTTATAAAGAATGAGGTATTGGTCAAAATGAGATCTAGTGTTAAAATTTAATTTCCTTTTGTAAGGGCGGTTAGCTCAGTTGGGAGAGCACATGGTTTACACCCATGGGGTCGGGAGTTCAAACCTCTCACCGCCCACCAAATAATTTCCTCAATATTGAACAAATTCCTCCAGTCGACTACGCTCCGCTTTATGTATACTCCTTGCGGGATTTGTCCAATCTTGAGGAAATTAGCGAGACGTTTAAGCTGTGTTGACCAAATTCCTCCAGTCGACTACGCTCCGCTTATATGTATACTCCTTGCGGGATTTGTCCAATCTTGAGGAAATTAGTGAAAAAGTTTTAGGCAATGTTGAAGATATTTTTTTAGTTCGGTAGTTTTATGCTTTATGTGTTTTTCTTTTTGAATTGGTCTCACTTTGTGGACGTTAGTGAGACGCCAAATTCGCGTTACTCTTTGGGCGCTAGACGAGAGTTTTTAGTTTCAGTCGAAAAGAATTAGTTAATGTTCTCAAGTTCAACTGAAAAATTCTGAAGCTATTCAACAATATTTCGTAATACCCCTTTATTTTTAGGCGATTCGAGATTTTGGAAATTGGTTCATAATAATTTTATGCCGATTATAATACGAGGGAACTTGTAAAAAACCTACGGTTTATTTTATTTGAATAAATTTACCATACGAACAGACCCAAGGTATACTCCATTTCATGTTCTCAAAAAACTTAATTATTCTTACAAGTTGCCAAGCTTTAATCCTGTGTTCTATGTCCATGTCAGGACTTATTGCTAGTTTAGTTGGCTTCGACCTTGCTCCCATTGAAAGCCTAGGTACATTGCCAATTTCTGCAATTATATTGGGTAATGCCGTAAACGTATTTGGGGCCGTGTGGGTTTTAAAGAAGCTGGGACGAAAATATGGAAGTATTGTAGGTGCAGCAATGACATTGTCGGCCGCAGTTTTCTCGATTGTTTCGTTGTACCACCAATCATTCACCTTCTTTTGCCTGAGCCAATTTCTACTTGGGCTCTCCCTTTCTTTTGTTCACCAATATCGGTTTGCCGCTGCCGAATGTGTTCGTCCAAGCGAGGTCCCAAAAGCTATTTCGTTCTTACTAATTGGAAGTATATTTGCAGCTTTCTTAGGTCCTCAAATTGGTGTTTCAATGAAACATTTATTGCCATTTGCGCCTTATGCAGGAGGATACCTAATAACGGGCAGTTTGTCTCTCATTGCCGGTGGTATTTTACTTTTATTCAAACCAATTGAATTTAATAATTCAGACATAACAGGAAAAATAAGGTCTCTTTCTGAAATCCTCAAACAAAAAACGACCCGTATTGCCATTGTAGGAGGAACTATCGGTTATTCTGTAATGACGTTTATAATGACAGCAACCCCAATTAGTATGCACAAATTTTCTGGATATTCTTTAGCTTCAACTAAACTAGTTATTCAATGCCATATCATTGCAATGTTTCTGCCCTCACTAATTACAGGGACTCTTATTCAGAGGTTAGGCCCTATGGTTATTTTTTGGATAGGCATTTGTTGTTATATCGGATGCATTATCGTGGGTCTTTTCCCAACTTATTTTCATGTATATCTAATCGAACTAATTTTATTAGGCGTCGCATGGAACTTTGTTTTTATTTCGGCAACTAGTCTTTTAACATCTAGCTACTCAGTCTCTGAACGATTCAAAATCCAGGCATTAAACGACATGATAATATTTTCAGGCCAATTTATTGCCGCATTTTTAGCTGGGTTTTTAATCAATAAATTGACGTGGGCTCAACTCAATATTGGCATAGGAATTTTCATTGTATCGGTAGGTATACTTCTGATTGCGTTGTCTCACAAAGAAAAATTTCGCCTTCAGCCCTAGCGCTAAAGACACCCACCCTGTTAATTATCAGTTATCGAATAAAACATCTTTTTATTTGCCATCAAGTTTGGTAGTATAGGAGTTGCATGAAATGAACGATTTGTAAAAGGTCTCTCAAAATAAATTTGAGTTTCTTCCCAAATCATAAGTTCTAAATGACAATTTTTATGGCTTCTGTCATATACTCAAGGAGAATCGAATAATGGAAAATAAAGTATATATTGGTAACCTAGCATACGGAACTACACAAGACGAATTAAGAGACGAATTTGGACAATGTGGCGAAGTAAGCGACGTAGCAATCATCATGGATAGAGAAACAGGACGTTCTAAAGGATTCGGATTCATTACATTCGAAACTGAAGAAGGTTTTAA
>JABIQV010000061.1 GCA_018699495.1 bacterium
CCAACTTGCTGAAATGGCAATAAATATTTCAGGGAAAACGTTAAGATTGGACCATATTGAAGGGCCATTAGGTGTTCGGGGTAGAAATTCTGATAATGATTTAATAAAAAAACAGTTAAACTGGGGCCCAAGTTATTCTCTTAAGAAAGGTCTAGGCCTTACTTATAAATGGATTCTAGAGCAAATGGAAAAATAGAAAGAGCCTGTTCAGATTAAAATGTCCGTTTTCAGGGTTGTAATCGGTGTTTAGTTGCATGCAAATACAAGCATGGAAATGAGTGTTTTAATTTGAGCTAGCTAGATTAAAAAATAGTTTGTTTAAATGATACAGCCTCTAAAATATGGGGTTCGTCAATTTCTAAGCAGTGTTCGAGATCTGCAATTGTCCGAGAAATTTTTAATAATTTATGAATGCCTCTGGACGTCAATTTTTTTTGTTTTGAGTATTTTTGAACTAAGATTTTACACTGTTTTGATAGACGGCAATACGTTAAAATTTGGTTAGGAGTTAGTCTAGAGTTAACGTTGTTTTGGCGTTTAGTTTGGGCAGTTCTTGCCTCAATGGATTGTTTTTCAAACTGTATTGATGCGTCTGATAATTTTTCGTTTGTTTTATTTAATTCGGTATTATTTATATTTTTCTGATTCTTTAGTTGGCCCGAAATAGCGTCTCTTATGGTTGCTTTATTTCTGTCGACATCAATTTCAAGTTCATTCTTTATGTTTGATTTTAGGGGTGAAGCTGTTGACCCGCTCAATATATCGTCTATTGGAACTGGATTCATGTAAATAACCATATCGAACCGATCTAGAAGAGGGCCTGATATTTTTCTCCAGTATTTATTAAGAAGTTGCTCGCTACATTTACATTGTCTTATTGACGATCCATAGTACCCACATAAACACGGATTCATAGACGCTATGAGCATACAGTCGCAAGGAAGTGTTAGAGAATACGCCATTCGTGAAATCGTAATTGATTGAGTTTCTAACGGAGTTCGAAGTGCTTCGAGTGTTGTTGATGAGAATTCGGTAAGTTCATCCAAAAAAAGGACTCCTCGATGAGCGAGACTAAGTTCTCCTGGCGTCCCTTTATGACCTCCTCCAACAAGACCTACACTTGAGATAGTATGGTGAGGTGCAGAAATAGGAGGGACTCTAGAAAAAACTTGCTCCATATTTTTTTTATTTTCTCCGATTGTGGTCTTGTTTTTTATTGAATGAATGCTAATTTTTTCTAATAACTCTGTATCTGAGAGAGGCGGCAAAATACTGGGTATGGCGGTTGCCATCATAGATTTTCCTGATCCAGGAGGCCCTACTAAAAGCATATTATGGCCTCCTGCAGCAGCTATTAACGCCCCTCGTTTGGCAAAGTCGTGACCAGATATTTGGGAAAAAGTATTTTTCTCTAATTTGTTAG
Source organism: bacterium (assembly GCA_018699495.1). Taxonomy (GTDB): domain Bacteria; phylum Margulisbacteria; class Marinamargulisbacteria; order JABIPA01; family JABIPA01; genus JABIPA01. The sequence goes on from JABIQV010000061.1 coordinate 1,424, forward strand.
TCGACGTATGTGTAGGTAAATTTTTGTTCAAAATTGGCGTCCATTTATCTTTTAATTCGGAAAGAGTATTTAAATTTACAAGGTTAATATCCGTTATGTAGTTTGATTCGCTTAAATTTGCACTGGGAAAAACGATAGTATCAAAGTCTTCTGATTTAGCAAGTTGGCCAATAGCTGCCAGTCCCGATATAGGACGCAAAATTCCACTCAATGATAATTCACCAACAAAAAGAGTCTTTTCAGGAAGTGTTAATTGTTTCGTAGCGCATAAAATGGCAACAGCAATAGGAAGATCTAAAAAAGCCCCTACCTTTTTTAAATCGGCTGGCGCCAAATTAATGGTATACGAAAGCAAAGGATAGTCGAACCCAGATTGACGGATTGCTGCTTTGATTCTATTTTTACTTTCTTTCACGACAGCGTTTGGCAGACCGACAATATTTTCTCCAGGTAAACCACGTCTGGTATCAACTTCGACCTCAACCAGGCACGCGGATATTCCAAATATTGTCGCGGTGTGTATGGGAATTATCATAATATAAATTATATTACGTAAAGAAATGAAAATGCAAGACAAATTTTGGTCTTTTCGGATAACAAAAACTTTTACAACCGATTTGAAAGTGATAAAATTAATCATCACTATGAAATATACATGTTTAAGAGGAACGAAAGATATTTTACCTGAGGATATTCGTTATTGGCATCATATCGAATCAATATCTCGAAAGTTATTTAATTATTATAATTTTGAAGAATTACGAACGCCTATTTTTGAGATGACAGAGTTGTTTGAACGGGGCATTGGCGATGATACTGATATTGTAGAGAAAGAAATGTATACGTTCACGGACAAAGGGAATAGACGGATCACCCTTCGCCCCGAAGGAACCGCTCCGATTGTTCGCGCTTATTTGCAAAATGGACTTGATAAAACAAGTGGGCAATCAAAATTTTATTACTGTGGACCAATGTTCAGATATGAAAGGCCTCAAGCGGGGAGATACCGTCAGTTTCACCAAATTGGAGTTGAAAGTATAGGAAACGAGCATCCTTATGCTGACGCTGAAGTTATTGCCTTAGGTATGCATCTTTTTGATGAGCTTGGTTTGACGGGTTTGTCCGTATCAGTTAACTCTGTAGGCTGTCCTGTGTGTCGACCGGTTATTGAAGAACGGCTTAAACAATTTATAGGTGCAAACCTTAAAAAATTGTGTGGGGATTGTCAGAAACGGTTTGACGGACGACCGTTAAGGTTACTAGATTGCAAAAATAAAAAATGTAAAACGTACTTAACAGGAAATTCAAATATTCACGATTCACATTGTCATGAATGTGCAGATCATTTCAGCTCTGTTATTGATTATATAGAAGCGATGGGAATTCCATTTACAATTGATCCGACATTAGTGAGAGGTCTCGACTATTATACGAGAACCACATTTGAAATTGTATCCGAACATCTTGGCGCTCAAAATGCAATTTGTGGAGGGGGTCGATATGACTATCTTGTCGAACAATTTGGCGGGAAAAAGACGCCAGCAGTAGGCTTTGCGTTTGGTGTCGAACGAGCTGTTATGGTTTTAAAGCAACAATCAGAAATTATCCAAAGTGCAAATCCTCTTATATATTTGATTCCCTTAGGAGACTCTAATAGACCTGCTTTGTTTAAACTTTTAAATGACTTACGACGCAATGAATTTAAGTGTGAGATTGATTATTCAGGTTCAGACTTAAATAAATGTTTGAAAAAGGCAAATAAGATGAGTGCTTCAAATGTCATAATTTTAGGAGACGATGAGGCCCTAAGCCAAACGGTTATAGTAAAAAATATGATAAAAAGAGACCAGCAATTGGTCGCATTAGATAAGGTAGTGGATAGTCTAAATGATAGCAAATAAGGTCAATAAATTCAGAAGTCATAATATAGATGAGCTCAATACGGATAGCGTGAGTGAGATCGTTAGATTATCTGGATGGGTTCATAAACAGAGAGATTTAGGCGGAATTATTTTTTTTGATTTAAGAGACAGGTCAGGAATTATTCAGGTGGTTGTTGATGATACGGTTTCTAACTTGTTACAAAAACAAGGTGCTGAATTAAAAGCCGAGTGGGTTGTAAAGGTAGAGGGAATTGTCCGGCTAAGAACGGAAGAAGGCCGTAATAAGAATCTAAAAAATGGAGATATAGAAATTTTAGTTTCAGATATCATCGTTTTGTCAAAAGCTAAAACGCCTGTAATAGGGGTATCTTACGATTCTGATTCTGATGAAGTAACGAGGTTAACGTATCGATATTTGGACTTGAGAAGGCGTGATCAATTCTCTAAATTACAAATGAGATCTGATATTACTCAGACAATACGAACATATTTGGACGAACAATCATTTATCGATGTTGAAACGCCGATGTTAACAAAAAGCACTCCTGAAGGAGCTCGTGATTTTTTGGTCCCATCAAGAGTTCGAAAAGGCTCGTGTTTTGCGTTACCCCAATCACCTCAACTTTTTAAGCAATTGTTAATGGTTTCTGGATTCGAAAAATATTATCAAATAGTTAAATGCTTTAGGGACGAAGACTTGAGAGCGGATAGACAGCCGGAATTTACTCAAGTGGATATAGAGGTCTCTTTTATCGAGCAATCAGATATCCTGTCACTTATTAATGGATTATTGAAGGCTGTTTTTGACAGAGTATCGATTCCTTTTCCTGAAAAAATTATTGAAATGTCCTATAAGGAAGCTATGGAAAGATATGGGTCAGACAAACCTGATATTCGATTTGGACTAGAGATAGTTGATTTATCGAATGAAGCGAGTCAGTCTAGTTTTTCTGTTTTTAAGTCCATTGTTGAAAATGGAGGAAGTGTAAAAGCAATTCGAGTTCCTGGAGGAGTTTCTTTCTTATCTCGAAAAAAATTAGACAACTTACAAGAATCTGTGAAACCCGATATTAAAGGGATAAGTTGGATCCATTTAAAGGATACGGGACTTCAATCCCCAATTGCAAAGTTTTTCACGGAAGAATTATTGGGCGAAATTAAAAGTAAAATGAAAACGGAACAAGGTGATACCATTATCATTCTTGCAAATGAAAATACGACAACTACCTTAACAGCATTAGGAAAAATTAGATTATCGTTTAGAGATCAATTTTTGGAAAAAGAATGGGGTCTTTTGTGGGTCACAGATTTTCCATTATTTGAAAGAGATAAAGATGGAATAATACAAGCAATGCATCATCCATTCACAAAACCAAATGACGATGATTTGGACTTTTTAAAAACAGATCCAACCAACTGCAGATCTTGCGGGTACGATGTTGTGTTAAATGGACACGAAATTGGTGGCGGTAGTTTAAGAATATATGATCCCGAAGTACAAAATACTATTTTTGAAATTTTAAGAATGAATGAAGAGGATATTCAGGCTAAATTTGGATTTTTTATCGAAGCCTTAAAATATGGAACCCCTCCTCACGGTGGATTAGCATTGGGCCTAGATAGATTGGTCATGTTATTAACAAAATCGCCTTCAATTCGAGACGTCATCGCATTTCCAAAAACACAAAATATGTCATGTCCGTTAACAGACGCTCCCTCCGGCATCGATAATGAACAGCTCGACGAGTTACATTTACAATGGAGGTCTGAAAAATCGTGAGTAAGTTCGAAGTCATTCCAGCCATAGATATAATAGATGGGCAAGTTGTACGCTTAGTTCAAGGAAAATATGACCAAGTAACGACCTACAAATCAAGCGCTGTAGATGTGGCAAAATCGTTTGAAGATGCAGGCGCAACTCGAATTCATATCGTAGATTTAGATGGAGCAAAAGAGGGGAGCGTATCAAATGGAGATACCATCGCTGCCATTCGAAAAGCTGTTTCTTGTACATTAGAATTAGGTGGCGGAATACGATCAGTTGATACGGCCAAAAAATGGTTAGATATCGGTGTAGATAATGTAATTTTGGGATCATTGTTAATTAAAAATAGAGATGAAGCTATAAACATCATTGAACAATTTCAAGAGCGAGTAATTATAGGGCTTGATATGATCAACGGAGAAATAGCAACCGAAGGATGGATTGAAACATCAGACGAACCGTTACCAGACGTTTTAAAAGAATTAGAAAGATTAAATGTTTCCGGAATTATTTACACTAACATCAAACATGATGGAATGATGATAGGGCCTGATTTGGAAGGCTTGAAAAAAATTGGGGCCATGACGACTATTCCTGTGACAGCCTCTGGCGGGGTAAGAGACTCTAATGACATCTTAGATATTCATAAAATTTCGAATATATCTGGTTGTATCATTGGTAAGGCTTTTTTGTCTGGAATTCTAAACTTGAACACTATATCTGAATTTTCCCGCATCTAACCTGATTAAGACGTTTAGAGTTACAATCGGTTCTTCAAGCACATATAGAGGGTCCGTTTCGGAAGACTTGATGGACATATGTCTAAAGGTGTGTTTTTTGTAGATAATGTGACCTTTTGTACCAAAGGTATGGAAAGAGAATGAAAATCAAAAAATTGAGTAAGTGAAGCTTGTTTGGTAGTCATTTAGTAAACAGATGCTTAACGCAGTTATGAACATCTAAAAAGAAACAAAAAGGAAAGAAAGATTAAACCTATAATTAATCTAGGCTACCACCCCGGTTAAATAAATAAGTTACGATAGATGGGTGACCATAAAAGGCCGCAATCATTAATGCAGTCTGATCATGCCTGTCCTTAATATTAATTTTTGCACCTCGCTCGATAAGAAGAGAAACTACATCTAGATCTCCTTTTTGAGAGGCCCAATGCAACGGAGTTCGTCCAAATATGTCAATTTGATTAATACCTTCATTTGTTTTATCAAGCACTTGTTTAAGAATCGTTCTTGAATTGGAAACCACCGACCAGTGAATAATACTTTGGTCAAATTTGTCTCTATCTGTTACCGAGGCGCCTGTTTCTAATAAATATGAAGCCAGCATATAACCACCATGATTGATGGCAAGATGTAAGGCTGTGATGTCTCCATTATTTTTAGAGTTAATATCGACGTCTAATTCTACAAGTTTTTTTGAAATTTCAAGATTACCCAAAAATGCGGCAATATGAAGTGTTGAATTTTTTTCGCTATCTAGAACCTTAGGGTCAGCACCTTGTTCGATTACTTGGTCAAAAATAGACACTACCTGACTTTTTACAGCATAGTGGATAGATGACCACCCTTTTTTACTTGTTTTATTAACATTTGCCCCCGCATCCAAAAGTATTTTAAATATTAATGGGTATTTTTTGGCAATTGCAACCTGCAAAATATAATCCCCATTTTTATTTTGGATATTAACGTCTGCTTTTTCATTTTCTACATAATATTGGACAAGTTTTTCGTGTCCTTTTGCTACAGCCCAGCATAATTTATCAGCAATTGATTCTAATGTATTTAATTCTTTTTCATTAATTAAATAAAATTCTTTCCAACTTTGTATACTAGGTTTAGATGGACCAAATTTACCTTGTGATTGTTTTTTCCATTCGATTTCAATCAAATTATCGATAAA
>JABIQV010000062.1 GCA_018699495.1 bacterium
TTTACCAGACGTAATGTTAGAAGGAACGTCGAAATTATTATGGTTTACTGACATTTCCGAAGAGATTGGACAATTAATTGAAAACATAAAGAATAGAGTTCGTGATTTTGAGATACGTATACCGAAGACAATTTATTTGCCGGATATAATGCTGGAAGGCGAGGAACAGGTGTTAAAGGTTTCTGATATCTCAGATGGTATTTCTGAAGAAATCGACAAGTTAGTTGAAAATATAAAGACTCACGTCCATGATTTCGAAATGGATGGTAGCTTTTCAGAGCTGGGAGATAGATTTGTTAGCTCTTTTACTAAATTAGTAACACCAAAAGATTTATTAGAAAGTGAAAAGGCTTTTTTCAGTCGGTCAGATGTAGCTATCTTTGAAGGAACAGTAGTTGGGGTAGGTTTGGCTACATCTCAGGTAGCTTGTCTTAACCCACTTGATGTTATTAAAGCTAGACTTCAAACTGTTGGAGTAAATGGAGAGGTTCCTAAAACATACCTTCATGCTCTATTTAACATGTCGTCCTTACCGGGAAAAGAGAATCTTAAATCGAAACAATCAGTTTTTAATGAAATAAAAGGTAATTACGGAAATTGGAGAGGTGCTTTCAAGGCAATACAACCTTATTCGGGTTCAGGTATGTCTTTATTAGCGAGGCTTCCTTATTTTGCAATTATGAATGCTACTCAAAGATTTACAGAGAATGCTGTAGGAGCTGATCCTAATCGAGAGAAAACACCATTATTAACTTTATTATCTAGTTGCGTATCGGGTGGTGTTGCCGCTGCAGCTCTTTCTGTTATTGAAGTTCCAAAGGTTAAGGTTCAGTTAGATCCAACATTTAAAACGGTCCCTTTTATAAAGAAACATGGATTAATGAGTTTATGGGATAAGGAAATTTTTAAAGCAACTGCTTCTAGAGAGATCTTTTTTACTGCAGGTCTATACGGATCTCCAATAGTAGCTTCCTTTTTAGAAAGTCATGTGACACCAAACCACCCTAGTTTAGAGGGAAAAGAAAAGTTAATAGCTTCTGTTGGGGTCGGGACCATTTGTGGTATGTTGACAAATCCGATGGACGTCGCAAAAACAAGATTACAGAGTATGTTAGGGGATTATAGTTTTAATTCTTTAGATGTATCTGAGAAAACATTTTCTGGATGCTTAAAAAAGGAATATGGAAAAAATGGCCTATCTTTCTTTGTTAATAGGGCAGCCCGAGCAAGAGGTTTTTTTGTAGCGAGTTCTATATCCGTTTTAAGTTATACACAGGATTATATTAGACCAGCGGTTAAGAACGGAATATTAGGATTCTCTGGTGCTCATGAATAGATATTAATGTGTTTGTATAATTTTTTACTGAAGTGAGTTATTTTGAAGATGTTATAGTATTTTTATTTATCTTGAGCACGTTTCTTTTTAACAAATCCTATTGAAGAGATTTCATCCATAAACTTATCAGCTTCTTTTTTCATAAGGAGGCGCCAAGCAATTTTAGTTTTTTCTCGATCAATTTCCATAATACGACGGTCCTGAACAGCAACAACTAAATTTTTTCGCTCTTCTTCTTTTTTTTCTTCGGCTTTTTTGGTTTCTGCGACCTGATCTTCGACTTGCTTCTTAACAACCTCTAAATGGCCTTTTCTCATTTGAACTTGCACGAAGTCTATGGTTGAACCCGGACCAATAAGTTGCTTAAATTCGCTATATTTTTCGGATTGAAATTCTTTGATTTCTTCTTCTTTTTTCTGTTCATTTTCGTGTTTTTTAATGGCTTTATTGTAGACATCTTTTTGTTGTATTTCTCGAATTTCACGAACTTTGAGGACGGTAGACAGTTGGTATTTAAATTTCCCACTTTTTTTAGGTTTACTCATTTTTCAAATGCTCCATAAAAGATTAGTTAGATATTTTGGATTGTTCCAAAAGAACAATGCCAGGTTATTTTAAAAGGTTTCACTTGATGGGCGTGCTTAGTACCCTACGTCACGAGCATGTAAATATTGCTCGACAGTCATACTAGAAACGTTTCCCAATACTATACACTATTATTATTCTCTTTAAACAAATTATGTAGAAAATAAAAAAATAAGAGCATTTGATTAGAAAGATGAAGTGGATTAAACTTTTCATACCATGAGCCATTTTTTATTTTTTACTCACATAATTTCTCTTTTTTCCGGTGTTTTTTCTTTTGCACTTTTAGTTGTACTACTTAAAAAATATAGGATTAAAGAATTAAAGGCCTATATCTTATTTTTGGTATCGTTAAGTAGCATTGTTTTATTTCAGATGCTTAATACATATTTTATTTTTAATATAGAAGGGTTTTTAAAGTCGCCATCTTTCGCTAGTTTTATTTTTATTTTATTTGATATCATTGGGGATTGTTCGATAATTATTTCCATTCCGTATTTTGTGCACCATTTGGTGGATGTTCCTAACAAAAAATTGAAACAAAACATATTTTTCGGGATTTTTATATTTAATATTATCTATGTAATTGTTGTTAATATAGTCAGTCATCAACAATTGCTTACAATCTATACATTCTGGCACGTTCTGTATGATAGTTTGTTATTTGTACCTATTGTTTACGCTGTCATTGTCGTTCCTTATTATCTTCGTAAATTGAAAGAACCAAATCGAACCTTCATCAGCAAGGCGGTTGTGTTTATGGTGGGGTTAATTATTTTATTTATTCCAGGATTTTTAACAGATATATTTTGGTATGCAGCTAAAGTTAAATACGGGTTAATCCCTATCGGTTTCTTCTTTACATCGATTTTCTATTTTTTATGGAACGGTATATTTATATGGAGGGCCGTTCCTTTTATAACAAGGCCGTTATCTCCAGAGCATAAGCTCAATCATTTTTCTGATGCGCATCGGCTAACGGAGCGAGAACGAGAGGTTGTTCGTTATTTAATGCAGGGAATGTCTAATAACGAAATAGCCGAAGGTATGTTTGTAGAAGTATCGACAATAAAACGACATATTCAAAATATTTTCAAAAAAACATCGTTAAGCAGTAGGTTCGCGCTTACTCAACAGATATTGGAATTATAAAAGCTGAAGGATAGGGGACCAAATAATAGTAAGGGGGTAACTAGAACTTTTTATTTAAACATCGTAGTCAACATTTTTACAGATTCTTCCATAGGAATATTCGCATCTGTCCGTTGTCGCAAAAACGTATTTACAGCGTCTATATTATCAACAGCATAGTCAATTTTTGGGTTACTACCTTTAACATATGCACCAATATTAATTAAATCTTCAGCTTCGGCATGTTTGGCTAAAATTTCTCTTAGTTGGCCAGCGGCTGTTTTATGTTCTTCCGTACAAATTGCATTCATTAGACGACTTACGCTTGCTGGAACATCAATACATGGGTAGTGATTTTTTGCGGCTAGGTCTCTATTAAGAATGATGTGTCCATCTAAAATTCCTCTAGCAGCATCAGCGATTGGTTCATCCATATCACCACCATCAACAAGAACCGTGTAAATAGCAGTTATGCTACCTTTAGTCGACGTGCCAGCACGTTCCATTAGGCGAGGTAACATTGCAAATACGGACGGGGTATATCCTTTTGTTGTTGGAGGCTCTCCACATGCAAGTCCAATTTCTCGTTGAGCCATAGCAAATCGGGTGACAGAATCCATCATAAATAGAACATCTTTACCTTGGTCTCGAAAATATTCAGCAATTGCGGTTGCTACCATGGGAGCACGTTGTCGAATAATAGGTGGTGTATCTGATGTTGCACAGACAACAACAGATCGTTTTAGTCCTTCTGCTCCTAACGATTCTTCAATAAAGTCTTTGACTTCCCGACCCCGTTCTCCAACAAGGCAAAATACATTGACATCTGCTAAACAGTTTCTGGCTAACATACCCATTAAGGTACTTTTTCCTACTCCAGAACCGGCGAAAATCCCGACTCTTTGGCCACGACCAAGAGTAAGTGTTCCATCAATGGCTTTCACACCCATTTCTAAAACACGCGTAATAACAGGGCGCATGACGGCATCTGGAGGATCGTTATCCACACCATAGCGGTCAGCGTATTCAATAGGACCAAGTCTATCCATGGGGCGGCCTAATCCATTTAATACCCGGCCTAAACAATTTTCACCTACACCAACTGTTAACGGTTTACCTGTTCCATAAACTTTACTACCTGGGCAAATTCCAGCCATCATACCTAGAGGCATAAGAAGAACAACTTCTTCGTTAAACCCTACGACTTCTGCTTCAATAATATTATTTTTTTCGATAACAATTTCACATAACTCTCCAAAAAAAACGCCTTGCACTTGAGCCTCAATAACGAGACCAACTACTTGAACAACTTTACCGACAACTTTTATTAAGTCGATGCCGTCAATTTTTTTAGTATATGTATCTATATTTTTAAAAAGGCTCATAGGTCGGGTCCCTTTTTAAAACGAATGAGAGTGACCATTATTTTGGGGCTGGTTCAGTTGCAGAATCTGAAGCAGCGCTAGCTTCAGATGATTCAGATTCTACCACTGGGGATGATGTTTCAAATTGCTCGGGGTGTTCTTCTTTATACGTTTCAACAATCGCTTTTTCTAATGCTTCCAGTTTGATGTCCATAGATGTATCAACGTAACCAAGTTTTGTTTCGATAATACAACCACCTGGAGTTTGGTGCGCATCTTTATGAACTTCCAATGTCTTTATATCTGGCATAAATTCTAAAAATTTATCAATTTTTTTTCGTACCCGTTCAACATCTTCTTTGGCGACTCGAAGAATAACCTTATCTTTATCAGTCACACGATCAAGTGCTTCTTTTATAATATCGTCGAAGGCATCTTCAGAAACCTCTAGTTGGCGACGCGTCATATATTCAGCAGCATGAACGGCTAATTTTAAGACATCGTCTCGTTCTTTTCCAATGAGATCTTTTTTTGCTTTTTCAACACTATTAATCGCTTTTAACAAGTCTAGAGACTGGGATTGTAGTTTTTCTTCCACTTCTTTTTTTGCTTTTTCATAGCTTTCTGAAAAAGCTTTTTCTAAAATATCTTGTTTCTCTTTTTCCAATTTATTCAACATATCGTTTCTCATAGTCACTAGTTCTTGTTCGAGAAGATCCGTTTTTTCAGCTTTGTAGGTATCAAGACCATCGTTTATTTTACCTTGTTCAGTTTCTTTTAACGAATCGATTTCTTGTTGAGATGTTTCTTTTTGTTGTTGAATAGAGTGTTCAGTTTCGGATAATCTCTTTTTTATATCGGTTTCAACTTCGGCTAATCGTTTTTCGATTTCTACCTCTGTGTCTTTCATCCTTGACTTAATTTTCTCAATGATATGATCTTCAAATTCATCATCTGTTAACTCTTTTTTCTGAACAATTTCTTCAGGAATTACTTCAGATACAGTGGATTCACCTATAGTTTGAGTAAGTGCTAAATCTACAGCATTGCTATCTGAATAATCATCACTATCTTCTGTTTCGTCTTCTTTTGTTAAAAGGGGTTCTTTTCCATCGAATGGACCTTGAGGAGATGAAGAGTCTTGGTCGTCTTCAATAATTGTGGGGAGAGATGTGTCTTTATCATCGGTTGCATATTCATCAATTCCATTTTCAGACATGTGTTTTAATTTTTTAAGGCGAGTGATGCCCTGAGATTTAATGCCAGATAGGTTATGGCGATGGTCATGTTTAATTATACTGGATTCATTATGGGGGTGGTCAGAGGCGTCGGTAGAAGCACCAAATAAATTGGGGAGCTTAATTGTAGTTGATTTATTTGAGTAGGATCCTTTATAAACTGACATCTGTTAGTTATTATATCAATTTCATGGGCGTGTAATAAAGCCCCAAAAATTTGGATCTATTAAATGGGCCCAATATTAACGAAATAAATATGTCAGGTTAAGACTAATTTAAGAAGGAAGAGTGTCGTACAAATGTTAGAATATCCCTCAATATCCCCCATATTATTTAGTATCGGACCACTAGCTATTCGATGGTACAGCTTAGCTTATATAGGTGGAATTGGATTAGGAACCTTTTTATTCAAAAATGAATTTAAGAAATGGTTCAATTTTACCTATTTAGATTGTCTCGATTTTATGAGTTACATAATGATAGGTGTTTTATTAGGAGGACGATTAGGCTATGTATTATTTTATGATTTAGTCTATTACGTTGGGCATCCTTTAGAGATAATTGCTATTTGGAATGGAGGGATGTCTTACCATGGAGGAGCGATTGGCGCCGTAATAGCGATGTCTATTTTTTCCAAAGTTAAAAAGGTTTCTTTTTTTAGTTTAATTGATATTTTGGCGGTTGGGTCAACGGTAGGTATATTTTTAGGACGGCTCGCTAATTTTGTAAATGGAGAGCTTTTTGGTCGGGAAACCTCGGTTCCTTGGGGGATGATGTTTCCAGGTGGCGGCTTAATTGTTAGGCATCCATCGCAATTGTACGAGGCTTTTTTTGAAGGGTTTGTTTTATTTTGTATTTTATATGTTTTGATGAAAAAAATGGAGTTTAAACCAGGGATAATATTTGGACTGTATTTAATTGGGTATGGATTTTTTAGATTTTTCTGTGAATTTTTTAGGGCCCCAGATCCTCAATTAGGTACGTTAGTCCTAGGACTTTCTATGGGACAGTTATTATGTCTTACCATGATAAGCCTAGGGTGCATCGTTCTTTATTTTTTAGGAAAGATTACGGATAACGATGTGTAGGCGCATCTCAGCCAATAAAACGTTCAGCTAAGAGGGCTGCTTGGCAGCCAGATCCAGCAGCTGTAATGGCTTGTCTATAAACCTTATCTTGAACATCTCCACATGCAAAAACACCAGGGATAGACGTTTCTGGAGTTCCATTTTTAGTAATAATATAACCTGTAGAATCAAGCTCTAATTGATTATCCAAAAAAGTAGTGTTTGGAGTATGTCCAATTGCATAAAATAAACCACTAGCTGTGATTGTTTGTGTTTCTTTAGTTTTTGAGTTTATAACAGATACGCCTGTGAGTAATTTTTCGCCAACAGCTTCTGTTGCTTCGGTGTTCCAATGGATTTTAATTTTTTTATTGTCAAACACGCGTTGTTGCATCGCTTTTGACGCTCTCATTTCGCCCCGGCGAACAAGAAGGTGAACGGTACTAGCAAATTTAGTTAAAAAAGTCGCTTCTTCTGCAGCCGTGTCTCCGCCTCCAATAACTACCATTGGTTTATTTCTGAAAATTGGTAAAGCTCCGTCACAAACGGCGCATGCAGAAATTCCTTTTTGCCAATAGGTTTCTTCTCCGGGAAGTCCAAGTCGTTGAGCAGTTGCACCCGTTGCAATAATAATCGTTTTTGTTTTTACAGTTTGAGAGTCAGAAACTACTGTGAAAGGTGATTGAGAAACGTCGATACTATCGACAGTTTCTGTAAATATTTTAGTTCCCCAATGAGCCGCTTGATCTCTCATTTTTGTCATTAATTCTGGGACTGATATATCTAAAAATCCAGGAAAGTTCTCAATTTCTGTTGTCGTTGTTAATTGACCCCCGGCAGCAACTCCAGACGCAAAGAGTCCTTCAAACATTAAAGGGGTTAGAGCAGCTCGGCCGGCATAAATAGCAGCGGTATGGGCAGCTGGCCCAGACCCAATAATAACGACGTCTTCAATTTTTGATGTTTCTTTTGATTGTTCTATATTCATAATTTTTTCACCTGTTAATTTTGTAGTTTAATTGAAGAAATCTAGAATTTCTTCTTTAGATTCTTCTGCATTTTCTTCTTTTTGTTTAATAATGTTTAAGCTTAAAGGGGTATCTTTTTTCGTAGGTTCTTTGCCCTTCCAAAATTTTTCTTTAAACACGCGTTTTTTTGGACTGAAATCACTAGAAAGAAGCCCTGTATCCCAATTAATTTCTCTAACAACCATGCCTCGTGGGGCAGAAAAATCTCGACTAGGAACGCCTTTTAACGCTTCCTTCATAAATTCTTTCCACATTTGGGCAGGGAACCATCCTCCAGTCATTTTAACCATAGATGAATTATCGTCGTTACCAACCCAAACGCCAGTCACAAGTTGAGGGACAAATCCCATAAACCATGCATCTCTATAGTCGGAGGTCGTTCCTGTTTTTCCAGCGATTGGCCGGCCGGGTAATCTAGCAAGTTTTCCCGTTCCTGATTTGACGACACCTTTCATCATGTTTACAAGCGCAGCAATTTTATTTTCATTAAATACTCGTTGTTCTCGATGACGATGTTCATATAATGTGGACCCATCTCTATCCATAATTCGTAAAATACCAACAGGTTCAACTCGACGACCCTTGTTGGCAAACGAGGCGTAAACAGTCACAAGGTCTAGCATTGTGACTTCCATGGCTCCAAGAGGTAGCGATAGGATTGGTTTTAGGTCAGCTTTTAGACCAAGTTGACGAGCTGTTTCGATGACGCTGGCCGGGCCTACAAGATCGTTTAGTTTGATAGCAATAACATTTACAGAGAGCTCAAGAGCACGCCTCATTGAAATTTTACCTTTATACGTACGTGAATAATTTTGAGGAGAGTATAGGCCCTCTGTCGTATTAAAGGTAACGGGGCTATCGTCAAAAACTTTGCCCGGAGAGAATCCTTTTTTAAGAGCAGTTAGGTAAACAAAAGGTTTAAATGAAGATCCTGGTTGCCGTTTAGATTGAAGACACCTGTTGAATTGGTTGTTGTCAAAATTAACGCCCCCCTGAAGGACCTTTATATAACCTGTTGAAGGTTCAACTGATAAAATAGCTGCTTCGCGAACATTTAAACTAGGGTATCTTTCGCCACGAATTTTATAAGGTTTATTTCCTCGTTTAATATATTTTTTAACGATTTTATCTGCATGTTGCTGAAGTTTGTAATCGAGAGTTGTGTAAACTTTCATTCCAGAACGGTAGGTAGCATCCTCACCGTACATATCGATAAGTTGCTGAACCACATATGACGTGAAAAATGGCGCCTTATATCGGTGTCTCTTTTTCTGTGCAAAGGCTAATTCTTCTTCATAGGTAGCGTCTGCTAATTTTTGAGTTATCATTCCAATTTTCGCCATCCTATTAAGTACAATATACTGGCGTCGTCTCGAACCTTTTATATTTTTAAAAGGGCTATATAATTCGGGACCCGTTAACATTCCAATGAGAAGTGCTGCCTCACCCAATTTTAGGTCTTTAGCATTTTTTGCAAAATACATATGAGCAGCAGACTGAATACCGTAAGCATTATGGCCCCAGTAAACTTGGTTTAAATAAAGTTCTAGTATTTCCTGTTTGGAATAATACCTGTCTATATTGAACGCTAAAATGGCTTCTTCCACTTTTCGTGTAATGGTCCGACGTTTTGTTAAAAAGATGTTTCTGGCAAGTTGTTGAGTTAATGTACTGCCTCCTTCTACAAAAGCACGGGCTTTAACATCTTTATAAACGGCCCGAAGAATTGCTTTGAAATTAATGCCATGGTGCTCATAAAAGGCGGTATCTTCAGTAGCAATAACAGCGTCGATAACAACCTTTGCAATATCTTCGAGAGGGACTGGGTTTCTATTTTCTTCTTGATGAAGCTCAGCAAGAATCACGTTATCTACAGAATAAATTTTTGTCGTTTCATGAGGGATGTATGTTTCCATAGATTTAACATCAGGTAGTTTTTTTGACAGAATGAATATAGTTAATCCAGCAACAAGAACACCTGATATCGCGACAAAAAGACCAGAGAATATAAAAAACCGAGCAACACCTCCCATTTTATTACGGCGTCTTTTTCTAGCCATAAAGGATGCGCCTGCCGAACGAGAAGAGAGTCTTTTTACTTTTCCTATGTGGTGTCTAGATCGAAATATCAGAGAAATTGCTCCTTTTTGAATACAATAAAATTAAATTTTTATAAACTTACAGGCTAAGTAGTTTACTATAAAATAATCGTTTAAGTAATTTGAAATAATTAGATGGTTTCAACCATGTCGAAAGTATTTCCAGTTTGGATTTTGAAAATGAAGGATGTAAGATGTGAGTGGTGTAAACTGTAAAAAGGGTTCGTCCCAAAATAAGAGTAAATAGTAAACAAGCGATTAGGAAAAAAGATGAGCAAAAGCATTGAAAATATTGAGAGTATAAAGCGTGGCTTCGAAGAAGTAATTCCAGAAGTTGAAGTGGATAAATTAGTTAATAGAGACCCCCAAAAACCACTAAAAATAAAATGGGGGGCAGACCCTTCTGCACCTGACCTCCACTTGGGACATATGGTTTTATTAAAAAAACTTCAGCAATTGCAGCAAATTGGGCATACAATTATTTTTTTAATTGGCGATTTTACGGCAATGATTGGGGACCCGACAGGTAAATCCCAAACACGACCAGCCTTAACCGAGGATGATGTGAAAAGAAATGCAGAGACGTATAAAACGCAGGTTTTTAAATTTTTGGATAAAGAAAAAACAGAGGTTGTCTATAACTCTACATGGCTAAATAAATTAAAACCTCAAGAATTAATCGCTTTATCAGCAAAGTACAGTGTAGCTAGAATGCTTGAACGAGACGATTTTTCGAAACGATTCAAATCAGGTGTTTCAATACGCATTCATGAGTTTTTATATCCGTTATTACAAGGGTATGATTCCGTGGCGTTAAAAGCAGATGTTGAACTAGGCGGAACGGATCAGACGTTTAATTTATTAATGGGACGACATTTACAAAAAGAGTACGGACAAAAACCTCAATTAATTGCGACATGCCCAATATTAGAGGGAACTGATGGTGTGAAAAAAATGAGTAAATCATTAGGTAATCACATTGGAATTACTGAGGAACCAAATAATATTTTTGGGAAGTTAATGTCCATACCGGATACATTAATAGTTAAGTATCGGTCGTTACTAACATCAGCGACTGATGACGAGTTGAAGCAGTTAACTACTGATATGGCGACTGGATCAATTAATCCAAAACATGCCAAGGCAGAGCTGGCAAAACTAATAATTACCGAATTATATGATAAAGAAAAAGCAATCAGTGCTCAGGAGAGATTTGAGACATTATTTTCTAAAAAGGATATTCCGGACGATATTCCTGAATTAAGGATCCCGGAGGCCCTTCTTACATCTGATTGCGTGAAGTTAATTGATGTCCTAATGGAAAAACAATTGGTTCCATCTAAAAAAGAGTGGCGCCGGTTAATTATGCAGCAAGCGGTGCAACTTGATGGGAAAGTAATTTCAGATCCATTTTTTGAACTTATTTCTTCAGAGTCAAATAAATCAGAAAAAAATGATGGCTCTCCAAAATCGGGATCTTCTTTGAAAATCGGAAAGAAAAAGTTTTTTAAACTCATATTTTAAATTTAGCGAGGACAAATCATGGCAACATCTTATTTAGCAACTAGCGCATTACCTTATGCAAATGGCCCAATACACATGGGGCATTTGGTGGAATATATTCAGACAGATATTTGGGTTCGGTTCAAAAAAATGATGGGAGAATCTGCCTTACATATGTGTGCAGACGATGCGCACGGAACGCCAATTATGCTTTCAGCAAAAGCACGAGGTATGACTCCTGAAGAATTAATAAAAGACATCCATCATCAGCATGAGTCCGATTTGAGAGCATTTGGTGTGGATTTTGATGACTATTACACGACGCATTCGGAAGAGAATAAGGTTCTCGCTTCAGATATCTATTTAAAGGCCAAGGAAAAAGGGGCGATCTATACGAAAGTTATAGAGCAAGCGTATTGCAATAGCTGCGCAATGTTTTTACCAGACAGATTTATAAAGGGAACCTGTCCTAAATGCGGAGAGGCCGACCAGTATGGAGATAATTGCGAGAGGTGTTCAGGTAGTTACGCTACAAAAGACTTGGTCACTCCGTATTGTGTGTCGTGTAAGGAAGCTCCTATAACGAAAGAATCCGAGCATCATTTTTTTGCAGTGTCTAAATATGAAGAGACGATTAAAACGTGGTTAGACACTATTAAGGTAACAGACGCGATAAAGAACAAATTGGACGAGTGGTTTAAAGACGGATTAAGAGATTGGGATATTTCTCGTGATGCACCTTATTTTGGGTTTGAAATCCCTGGCGAAGAAAACAAATTTTTTTATGTTTGGTTAGATGCTCCCGTTGGTTATATCGCAACGACCCAGCATTATTGTGAAAAAAATGGGTTAAATGTAAATGATATTTGGAAGGATGGGGATACTGAAATTCACCATTTTATTGGAAAGGATATCTTATATTTTCATACATTGTTTTGGCCTGCGATGTTAGATGTTTCGGGCTATAAATTGCCAAGCAAAGTAAATGTTCATGGGTTTTTAACAATCGGTGGGAAAAAGATGTCTAAAAGTAGAGGGACATTTATCACGGCAAGGACTTATTTAGATCATCTAAGCCCAGAATACTTACGCTATTATTATGCATCAAAATTAACAGGTGGTATCGACGATATTGATTTTAGTTTTGAAGATTTTGTAAATAAAGTAAATGCAGATATCGTAAACAAGGTCGTAAATATTGGAAGTAGACTCGGAGCAATTTTGGCTAAAAAATGTGGTGGGAAATTGACCTCTCCAAATGAAGAAGGTGTGGAATTACTTAATTCCATTCGAAGGGACATTAAATCAGCAGACACAGCCTATGATACGTTAAATACACATGAAGCGATGAGAGTTATTATTAGCCTTGCTGAACGTGTGAATAAATACGTTGACGAACAAGAGCCATGGGCAAAGGTAAAGGTTTCTCAAGATGAAGCCGCTGCGATTTGCACAACGGGCTTAAATGCCTTACTTATGTTAAGCGTGTATTTGTCTCCTGTATTACCTCAATTAACGGACGGGGTGTTTAACTTTTTAAATTGCGAGAATTATTCTAGAGCTGATATTGAGACAACTATTGAGGATCATCCGATTAATCCATACGTGCATTTAGCCCAACGGGTTAAATTAGAGGACGCCCAAAAAATTCAAAACTAAATTCATCCTAAAAGTTCCCATATTGCCCGTCGAACTGAGCTTACATATCTGTGATATGCGGCGCTCAGCCCGACGAGCAATCTGAAAACTTTTTGAACGGATTTCCTCGAGGGGTAGGGTTATAGGGGTTATTATAGTGTGATATGCGGCGCTCAGCCCGACGAGCAATCTGAAAACTTTTTGAACGGATTTCCTCGAGGGGTAGGGTTATAGGGGTTATTATAGTGTGATATGCGGCGCTCAGCCCGACGGCCAATATGAAAACTTTTTGAACGGATTTCCTTTGGAGACTAGGTTGATTTGTGCTGTGCTACCAAGGTCTCATCTTAGAAAATAATCTAAAAACATTTGAAAAAACATCATCTTTTTGTAAAAGAGCGTTTTTTATTTCCGACAAAGTCTAAATAAACAGTTTGTAAAGGCATACCCAGTCGGAGGGCGAAGTGAGTCAAAGTAATGTTCTCGTTCAGAAAGATAGTCGGGATGGGTAGCTTGGTAGGAAGCCCTTGTTGCATTGAAATAGCGAGTTGTATCTTCCAATGATTGAGATGCATCTGCTTTGAGTTTTAAAACATCATCTTTAATTGTGAGCTCAACATCTTTGAGCTCAGGTTTCATGGGGTTTAAATAAATTAGAGCTGTCGTCTGAATTGTAGAAATAAACTCGTCTGGTGTTAGCCCTGTTAATTTTTCTATAATTTTTTCATTTGTTTCATTTTGTGGGCGTTGGAGTTCATTGAATAAATTTAAATAACTTTTTAGATTTAAATGGGTGTTAGCTTTTTCAAGGTAAAGGCTATTTTTTATATCATCACCGAAGGGTGAATGACGAATATATACTAATTGACTCATAGACGTTGTCGTTTCATTTATTAAATAATCAAACTGGTCGGCTGTTTCTTGTGGGGTAAGCTCTATTTCGCGTAAGTACCGAATGTTATTAATAGAATTGTCTACATAGGCACGAACTTTTGTAAGAATTAATTGTTGTTTTTCTTTTTTTGAAAGAGGGGAATTATTAAGTTCTTCCAATACGGATTCGGAGTCGCTGTCACAAGTTATCGAAGCGTTAAACTCGGCATAAGTTTTGTAGTTAAGAGAAAGAGGTGATCTACATGTTGGGCAGGACCGATGGGCAGGACTTTTTGTTAAAAGCCATTGTTGGAGGGAGCTCGCTATGAATTTGTGGCCGCAAGAAGTTGTTATCGTGGTCTCAGAGGCAAATGGCTCAAAAGAAATAGGACATCTATTTTCAGGAGGGTCCTGGGTGCTTTTAGGTGATACGGATAAAGGGTTAGCCAGAGGCCTTTCCACGGTAGCAATACCTTTATAATCACACGCTCTTTCCATTGTTTATCCTTTTAACTTATTTTATTTGTATACTGACTAATTTTAGTTTATACAGGATTTATCCTAAACTAGAAACAAATATCGTCAGAAAATAAAAAAAGTAGGCGACGGATTTATGTGCTTAACCGTGGGTAGAGCAGCTGAAAAAAAAGTGGGCACGATATTTAGTATTGTAATTTGTGAGGGATATGGTTAAATAGTAATCGATTTATAAATTTTAAATGGGTAAGTAGCATGATGCAAGTAATTGAACTTGGGTCTTAAGCAGGATAAATAAAGCCGAAACATGAGAAAAAAAAACCGATGTTTAATTAGAAAAATTGTAGCCAGCACCGGTAATTGTAACGATATAGCCAGCGGAGGAGATGCGTCAGTATTTCAAACAAAAAAATATGATGGGGCAAATCAAGATGTTTTGAAAGAGGAAGGTTTTTTTGAGAGTCCTTCTCAATCAGGGAAAGAGGTTCTACAAAGAGGTTTAAGAACATATAGATCGGGGATTACCGAAGATGGAAAGTCCTTTTCATACGACCCTTCTATAAATAATTCGATACTTAAAGAGGGAACAAAGACCTTTCCCGGGCCCGGGCGAAAGACACTGACCGGTGCATTTTATTACAATCCAATCCGGAAATTACATTATTTGCAAAAGGGGGTCGTTACGTTTCTCAATGGAGATGAATTCCACGGAGAGTTTGAGCATAGTGACGAAACTAACCAGGTGGAGTTAGTTGATGGCTTAAAAAAAACGGCGTTAGGAAGTGAACACGGGACCTTTTCCTATTATGAAACACCAAACACTTTTGCACTTGACTATGGAAAGAAGACAGTTTTACCTACAGGAGAAGCAAGGGGCAAGGAGGAGAAGGGTGAGTTTGATTGGAAAGAAAAATGCGTGGAACTAAAACAAGGAACTAGAACGGAATGGGATTTGAACAGCATCGATATAAGTAAAATAGAAAAATTTTTAATGGTGAGAACAGTGAATCGTAAATGTGACCCAATCTAGAATAAAAGAGGGCCTGCCTTACAAGAATAAATAATAGTAGTATTAGATTTATATTGATTATTTGTTGAAATGATTTCTGCTTATATATAGGTCTATTTTCTCAGGAAGCCAAGCTCTCACCCATCTAGATCTATGGTATCCATTAATATGCTTATATTCTAAAAAAGGAAGAGACGTTCTTTATCTAGCTTAAGCCTGTTTATCGGCACCTTTAAACAATTGTTTAATTATATCTGCTGCTCTATCTTTCAAATGCAACAAAACCTGGGGCATCCATTTCTCTTTATCTTCTGGAAGTTGGTCTTTTAACAAGGCAGCTAACTTTAAAAATTTCATGTCTGACATTCCATGAATTCGGTTTGGTGGTTTTCCTGATTTCGTACATGTTTGACAACTGCACGAAAAATCAGCGTCCATAGCTACCTCATTTGTTAAATAATTAAAGGTTATGACATCCTTCATATTATCAGGTCTACGATTTTGGATAGGGTTTATATCTCGGCGCGCAATAACATTAACGGCTAGCATCTTCCCCTCCTTGCTAAATATAGGCTCAAAATAAACACTGGGATCACAATCATGATTAATGCCTTCAATAACAGAATCGATGACATGTTTGCCTCTATTTATTTGAAACGCTTTCCAATGATTTTCTGAAGTTGCACTGCCTATTGCAACCTGATAAAGAGTGTCGCCTTGTTTAAATGGCTTATCTACAGTTGCATATCCAAAAGGAAGATTATGCTCATCTAGCCCTTGCTTTCCTAAATTAACTAAAACCATATGATCCATATGTTTTTTTTGCATCGAAATAATTTTGTACATCATATAATTTAGGGGTCCTCAAAATTAATTAAATTATTTTATTCACTTTTTGTCAATAATAGAGAATAGAATAATTCCTTTTGTCGGTTATCGACGAAAATAATGAAATCACTCATTTTTTAAAGAAAGAAACGTTAAATCTATTTTTTTTTAACGAGTAAAGAAGTTATCGGGAAAATAACATACAGAGTCGTGAGTCCAAATAATATCTCAGGTATATATAGGGCCTCACTAAATGGAACCCCTAACAGCTTAAAAATAGTCAAAAGCAAAAAGAGTCCAGTAGAGGCACGAAGATATTTTAAAAACCAATGATTTTTGACAACCTCGTTATGAGGATAGGGAATCTTGGAAATCATTAAAATAGAAACGATAATCGTTAGCCCTAAAAATGCCCAAGCGTTTACAAAAAAAGAGGAAGCATATCCAATCATCATTACACCTGCGCCTACCGGAGAGGGAAGTCCTTTAAAATATGGCGTGTGACCTAATGAGTTAAATCGTTTTAGCCTAAAATGAACACATGCATAAAATAAAAGCCCAGCTGCAATGCTAATAAAGAAAAATGGACCAGGTAAATCAAGAATCATTGCGATAGCAAGCCCTGGAGCAACCCCAAAGCTCACGAAATCAGCTTTTGAATCTAAGTCCGCCCCCTTTTGAGAGTCTGTTCCAAATCGTCTAGCCAATGGACCGTCTACTGCATCAAAAATCATGGCTAACAATACAAGAAGAACAACCATATCAAACTTGTGAAACCAGGCAAGTCCAATAGACGCAATCCCGCAACATAAATTCGCTACAGAAAATCCATTGGGGATGAGAGATAAAAGGGCTTTACGTGCTTTGTCTTGGTCTCCTGAAAATTTTTGAACATATTGTTGCCAAATAAAGCTTCCAAAATAGTCAAGAAAGGACCAAATGGTAATTACAACAGTTGACCATACTAATACGGAAATAATCCACCCAGGCCAAGCCATTATCCAAACACGAAGATATTCGAGCGGTCTTAACATTGCCGGTAAAGCAACAACCTCTACAGGAACTCGTCCTAATAATATGCCACAAACAGGTAATGTAAAGGCGGTTTTAATTTTACCGGACATTGTTGCCGGAATAATAGTTCCGTTTTTAGCGGAGATAACGCGTAACGCCATAATCGCAAATTCACGAGAAAGAATAATAAAAACCGGAAAAGACGTAATGATTTGCATTTCCAATAACGGTAAAAAAACTAAAACCAGTATTTTGTCTGCTAAAGGGTCTAGTATTTTTCCTATGTCAGAAACTATTTTAAGTTTTCGAGCGACCCATCCATCTAAAAAATCAGTGAAGCAAATTACGGCGTAAATGGAGATTGCGCAAAGCTGCATAAAATTAGTGGTATAAGGTGTTAGCCAAAAGATGAGGCCTACACCTAATATTCGAGTAACAGTAATTCCATTTGCGAGCTGATTATAGGATGGTTTCGATTTCATTAACGATAAATTATCATTCTTGGATAGAACGTTCAAGAAATGCTACTGTAAATGGATGATTACATTAAAAGAAATTGAGCGACAACTAACAACTGATTTTAGCCCAGAGAAGTTAACTATCGATGACGACAGCCACTTGCATTCCGGCCATTTCGAAGGAGATGGAGGGGTATCCCATATAACGGTAAATATTTTATCGGAGAAATTTTTGGAGAAATCTAGGGTACATGTTCATCGATTAATTTATCGGTCTTTAGACCCGTTTATTAAACGAGGATTGCATGCAATTAAGATCGTGGTAATGCAGTAAAATTGACGGTCGGGATCAGGTAAAGGCTAGACAAAGAAATACCCCCTCTATATAATTCGAGAAAAACATATTTAGGATAAAAGACTATGAAACGAACATTTCAACCAAATCAAAGAAAAAGAAATCGTACTCACGGATTTAGAATTCGTATGCGTACTGTTGGCGGCCGACGAATAATTAATCAACGTCGAGCTAAAGGCAGACACAGCTTAAGCGTTTAATAAATATCGATAAGCAGACATTTTCTTCATCACGGCATATTCGTAAAAAAAAGCATTTCCAAGCGATATTTTCAGATCGTAGGGCAATTCAAAATTACGAAATTAAAGTTGTGTATGCAAAAAAATATTTTGAAGAAGCAAAGGCTGCATTTGTCGCAAGCAAACGCATAGGCAATGCAGTTGTTAGAAATAAGTCAAAAAGACGATTAAAAGAATTAGTGCGAGCGAATCAGGGGTTGTTGCCCACAGATTATGATGTAGTATTGGTTGCGAAGAGAGAATTAAGAACGTTATCTTTTCAACAGTTAGAGCAAGGATTTGTTCATCTTTTAACACGGTTGAGAAACCGAAGATGAAAACGTTAGTTATTTTATTAATTAAAGGCTATCAACAGGGTATATCGCCGTTTTTTCCAGCGAGGTGCCGCTTTTATCCATCCTGTTCCGAATATATGCTTCAATCTGTAAAAAAACATTCAGTATTAGTTGGCGCTTGGTATGGATTAAAGAGATTAAGTAAGTGTCACCCCTTTTATAACGGGGGAGTAGACGAGGAGAATAATTAAATGAACCCAATTACAGCTATGGTTGATAACATAATGATTCCTTTTTTGGAGGCTTGTTACGGATTTTATCCAAATTATGGTGTATCTATTCTTATTTTAACGTTAGTTATTAAGGTAATATTTTTTCCATTAAGCAAAAAACAGTTTGAAAAAATGAAGATTACTCAAAAGCTTCAACCTAAAGTAAAAGCACTTCAAGCAAAATATAAAGGGGATCCGAAAAAAATTCAGCAAGAGATGATGAAGTTATGGAAAGAGAATAACGCGAATCCATTAGGCGGATGTTTACCTGCTTTAGTTCAATTACCCTTCTTTTTAGCTATATTTTATACGATTAAAAGTGACGCTTTTTTGAGTCTCTTAACGGGTGAAGGCATAAATCCAGGATTTTTAATATGGAGTAACTTGGCCGCGAATGACACAACTTATATTTTGCCAACCCTTATTGCAGCAACGACTTATTTATCTCAAAAATTATACGTAACAGACCCCTCTCAAAAACAAATGATGGCAATGATGGCTATTTTTATGCCGATAATGATGTTTTTTGTGAGTTTAAACATGCCAGTAGGTGTTTTATTATATTGGACATTGAATCAAGCCGTTTCAGGGGGCATTCAATATTATTTTGTAAAAAGAAACCCTAAATCAGAAGCAACATAAAGGAGACAGATTATTATGGAAAAAAGTAAAAAAGGGATATTCGGATTTTTCAAGTCATTACAAAAACCATTTGCGAAGGAAGATGATGAGCAACGTAATTATGCCTTAGGAAAAGAAAAAGAGACGAATGAGTCAAAGACTGGTGCTTTTGAAGCCAGCGATCAAATATCAGAAGAAGTATTTGAGTTTTGCCAAGAAAAACTTTCAGAAATTTTAGATCTTGCAGGATTTAAAGGAACCGTAAAATTCCTTAAATGTGATGGAGACAAATTATACCTAGGTATCGAAAACGTTGATGATATTGGCCGAATTATTGGCAAAGATGGTGCAACATTGGATGCGTTTCAAATATTGTTAAAACGTATGGTATATAGAAAATTTGAACAATCTGTTCGAATTTATGTAGAAGCTGGTGATTACAGACGTCGTCGTAAAGACCAAATGAAAAGCCAAATTATGAAACAAGCAAAAAATGTAGTAGAAAATGGCGAGACTGTTGAGTTGAAGCCAATGAGAGCCGCCGATAGAAAATTAGTTCATACGATGTTTGAAGGCGACGATAAAATCAGTACATTTAGCACTGGAGAAGGAAGAGACAGACGAGTTGTCCTCCAACGAAGCGAAGGCTAATTATTTCGATACGATTGTAGGGATAGCAACTCCCTTAGGAGTGGGAGCCATAGGCATTGTTAGAGTGTCGGGCCCCATTTCTAAAGATATTCTCCAAAAACTTTGTCCGTTTTTAACCACAATTCATCCAAGAACCGCATATCATTCAACAATTACATCCTCTCAAGAATCCATCGCGGTGGATGATGGCTGCATTTTGTATTTTGAGGGGCCAAGATCATATACAGGGGAAGATTGCGTAGAGTTTCAATGTCATTCTAACCCTATTATTCTTCAACAGGTCGTATCAGAATGCCTGCAAAACGGAGCTCGGTTAGCTTTGCCTGGAGAATTTACACGGCGGGCGTTTATTCATGGGAAGATGGACTTGGTAAAGGCAGAGACGGTAATTGATATTATTCATGCTAAAAATCAAGTATCAAAAGATATCGCGTTAAAGCGGTTAAATGGGAAATTATTTAAGAAGATATCAGAAATGCGGAACAATTTACTGAGGCTAGTTGAACAAATAGAGGGCTCCATTGATTTCCCCGAGGAAGTGCCTGATTTGGATCAACGTGACTTGGTCGCATTACTGGCAACAACGTGGAAAGATATTAAGAGCGTCTTGAACATGCAAGATTTTGGTAAAACGGTTTCCGAGGGGGTAACTGTGTTAATCATGGGAAAACCTAATGTCGGAAAATCGTCTTTATTAAATCGAATTGTAGGAGAAAATAGAGCGATTGTAACCTCTATACCTGGAACCACAAGAGACTATATTGAATGTAGTGTGTCTTTAGGGGGAGGGTTATTTAACTTTATAGATACGGCCGGAATTAGAGCTTCTCAGGGGGATAAGATAGAAGATATGGGCATCCGAAAAATTAAACGGTTGGTTAAAAAAGCAACTGTCATCTTGTGGATTGTAGATGGAGGCGCTCCGTTAACAAAAGAAGATGAAACAATTGCAAAACTAATTCCGAAAAGGAAAAAAGGGTATGTGGTTTTAAACAAGTCAGATAAAAAAAAGCGTGCGAATTCTAAAACATTAGAGTCATTAACATCGTTTCCCTATTTATCAGTGTCTGCAAAAGCAAATCAAGGGCTAACCGAATTACAAAATGAGTTAATTGGGGTCTTTTTAAAGCCAAAATCGGATGTGAAGCTAGATTTTATGTGTAATATTCGGCAAGTACAGTGCTTGAAGGAGGCTGAAAAAGGACTGTCAGTAGCGCTGAAAAGTATAAAATTAGGGTTTGAGCAGGATTTAATCTCATTTGAATTAAAGGCGGTTGTTCAAAAATTAGGAGAAGTATCGGGGCATGATTTAACAGAGGAAGTTCTTGATGGGATTTTTTCCAGATTTTGCGTCGGAAAATAATAAATCAACGCAAGGTTGAGCTATAAATACTGAAAATATGGTTAGAAATTCCATATTTGGGGTATACTAATAATGAACCATTTTAATTAGGGATTGTGATTTTGAGGCAGTCCCAGTATAGGAGTATGAAATGACAATTGCACCTCTTCAAGGAAATCAACCAGTCTCTCAACAAACGACAACCTCTCAGCAAACCATAAAATCATTCGTCGCTGAGGCCAAAGAAAATTTGGCAGAATCAAAGTCTTTTATGCAGGATATGATTAAAGGCGAGCAGTTGATGGATTCTGAAGTCAGTTTACTGACGTCTAAACAATTAGGCGTAGACGATAAATCAGGGAGTCAACACACTCAGGGAGCAAAAGAAGCGAAGGAAGGTGTGCGTAGCGAACTTCTCGCGGAAATGGCTGCTGTAATGACAGAAGAAGAGGTTGAGCGCAAAAAGAAATCTGAACGCAAAAAGTCTAAATTTGAAGAGAAAATGGATAAATTAGGTAAGCTTGAAGGCCAAATTGATGTAGAACAGCTTGATCAACAAGAAAAAGGAATTGTTCAGGAGTTTTTTGATAACATGGCTCGTATCAAAAATTTAAGACATCGATTAAAGCAATTGAACCAAGAAGAATCCAATTTAAAAAGTATGTTTAAACAAGGTGAATCTGATAAAGAACGTCAAAAACGAAGACACGTAGAAATCCTTGAAGAAATTAAAGACAAAAATAGAACTGACAAAAAGAAACGATAAAAAGGGAAGACACAATGTTTAAAAAGAAAAAAACAATGGGAAAGGCACACGTTCGAGCGCTTTTACCTATGTTTAAAGAATTTAATTCATTGTCGAAAGTGTTTATCAGTATGCTTAATAAGAAAATTGAGGCTAAGCAAACAGCTGTTAAACAAATTAAGGTTTTGGTTTCGGGGATGTCAACGCCAGGCGACCTTCAATCAAATATAAGCATCACAACAGTTGATATAAACAAGACCTCCATTCGAGGAAAAACTGGCGGGTCCTATAATCAAGTGATGGATTGGGAAAGTGATTTTATGAAAAATAGGAAAAAGTTCATTATATAAGGAATAGGTCTTAGAAAAACGGGTCAAATACGTAGGCTATTGATGGACTACCGTGGGGTTATTTTTTTTGTTGAGAAATTGTAGTTAAATCATAACCAACAATGGCAGAAGTAGCGGCAACATTTAGGGACTCTATAGTGACGATTGGAATTTTTACCGGAGTAAATGGAATATTGTTTTTTATCATCGTTTCATTTGTTTTGGACAGGATTCCTTTTGATTCAGAGCCTAAAATAAATAGAAATGGCTCGATGGGGGTAATATCGGAAAGTTCTGTCTCTGTATGAGGAGTAAGCCCATAACAAGTAAGGGGCCCATCAATTCGATTTTTTATATCAAGAAGTGATCCCATTAAAATTGGAATTTTTAAACAATTGCCAGCCATTGCTCGAATACTCTCTGGATGAAAGGGGTCTGCGCAGTTGGGGCTAAGAAAGACAGCATCAAAGTTAAATGCAATTGCATTTCGAATGATGGCTCCAATGTTTGATGGCTTATTCACATGATCAAGGTAGAATCCTTTTTTGAAATTTGAGAGAACAGTCGTTTTGGATAAAGAATCTGAGATAGACCAGATAGGTTTTTTAAGAATACCTAATACCCCTGGCCCCAATTTTAAGGTTGAAAGGGTATCAAATATAGAATCTGGAACAATGTACTGTGTAATATGGGTAGGAAACTGGTCCCGGGTAGTGTACCGTTCTGCAAAAATAAGATGGTCTATATCAGATGGACGTTCGCGACAGCATTCAATAAGGCCAGCTTCGTGGTCGTGACTAAAATAGTCTGTTCTATATTTTCGATGAGATTTTAATTTCAGTGCTTGTTTGATAATGGGGTTTGCCGGGCTAGATAAAAATGTTGAACAATCCATTTTTAGTCTAAGATTTTGTAATCAAAACGACTGATTGGCTCGCCATCCCTAATTTCTTACCTTCGAAGCCTAACCATTCAGTGGTTGTTGCTTTTACAGATATATCGGCAACAGATATGGATAACGTATCGGCAAGCTTTTCACGGATAGATAAGATATAAGGTTTTAATTTAGGATCTTGGGCGATAATTACAGAATCGATATTTCCGATGACATACCCTTCTTTCTTAATTAGGTCATGAACATGAGCTAAAAGGCCTAAACTATCTGAATTTTTATATAGAGGGTCCGTATCAGGGAAATGGTCACCTATAGACCCAAGGCTTAAACAACCTAACATGGCATCCATAATCGCGTGAGTCAAAACATCAGCATCACTGTGTCCTACTAGGCCTTTTTCATAAGGAATATCGACGCCGCCTAAAATTAGCTTTCTATTTGGACCAAATGCATGGACATCATAACCTGTTCCTATTCTTATCATATGGTAGGTAGTTTAAATCCATTTATTAGAAAGGTAAAGAATTGAGGAGGAAACATTAGTGAAAGGGGCTCATAATTATCGCAAAAGAAGGCGCCTTTAAAAACAAATGGGTAAAGAGACGCTAGGTAGACCAATGGGGGCCTGAATAGTTTAATTTGGAGTGATTATACGAAAAAAGAAAACAGTTCCATACCTATAAAATAAAAGATAAAACCAAGCGTCCCAATCGTTATTATTCCAAGAGTTAATATCGGTGATATTAAAATGGCCAGTCCTTTTGTTGTCGAGCACTGATAGATATATTCTATAGACTTTAAAATTAAATAAATATAAAAACAAAATAAGCTTAATGTGATAAATGAAATTCCCCACCAAGGAATAGTCAGTAAGGACAGCCCATTATGAATAGAAGGGAGGATACAAAGAGGTAAAAGCGCGACACAATTCCAAAACCCTAGCTTAACAGATTGTCCTTTTAGATGCATAAACTGAGCAGAAAAATCAGCAATCAAACAAGTAAATAGAACAATCGCCAGCGTGGAACAAAAAGTCCATACAAGTTCACCGATGAACAATGTAGTCGATGTCGCCTGTGAAAGACTGTATAAAAAGACACATAGGAGGCCTTCTTTAATGGGTAAATAGTCAACTTGAGAACGGATAGCGACTATAGGGTTTGTTATATAGGAATAAAGAAATAAAAAAATTGAGGAACGTTTAATCACACGATCGTCTACGCTAGACGGTACAGGCATCTGGTCCATTGCGTTATCGAAGAGACACGGTTTGAGAAAGGCTTAATACAGAAAAAAGGGAATCGAGTGATTTAAACGAATTTATCCATTGTTTGAAAGGGTTCCCTCTCATCGATGTTGGTTCTGCATCTTCTGGTAAGTTAAATTCTTTTTTAGCAAACGTAACAGCCGCCTGAAGACTGCCTACGTTGTCTATTAGTCCCATATTTTTAGCTTGAGTCCCGGTGAATATTTGTCCATTTGCAAGTTCTTCTGCCGTATCTTTGTTGAATCCCCGAGAAGTTGCGAGAACATCGATAAATTGAAGATGGATATTATCAACCATGTTTTGAAGGATTTTGTCTTCTTGATCACTAGGTGTTCTCCAGCTAGATAAAATATCTTTATATTGCCCACTTTTAAATACTTGGTAATGAACGCCCAGCTTTTTTGCCAAATCTTCAAAATTCAAATTACCCAAAATGACACCTATATTCCCTATCATGCTTCCTGGGTTTGCAAAAATAACATCTGCAGAAAGGGCTATCCAGTAGGCTCCAGATGTACCCATATCTGCAATAGACGCGATAACTGGTACGTTAGTTTTTTCTTTATAGAGTTGAACAGCTTCAAAAAATTCTTGAGAAGCACCTACCGTTCCGCCGGGACTATTTATGCGTAAAATGAGGGCTTTAACATCGCTATTGGATTCGATAGCTTTGAGCTCTTGCAGCCATGATTCGACAGAGCTTTGAGGCTGAAACATATTCCCTTGGTCTCCAAATTGAATAGGGCCATAAATTTTGATAACAGCGATAGATGACGGCTCTTGGTTAAGCCCAAGTGCAGATGATATCGATACGGTGGATGGGCTAGAAGAACTAGGCGACACATCCTTTTGGGAAAAAAAGGGAGATAGGCTAGATAATCCTAAAAGTGCTAGAAGCACTACTATTACAATTGTTTCTTTTTTCATGAAGACACGCTTAGTGTACGAGGAACTCCTTGGAAAATGCAATGCTTCTCTATCTAGACCACGGCGAAATCAACCCTTACTATATAGAGATGAAAATAAGGGATCAAATGAATGAAGAAGATGCTTTGCCCCAAGGTATGGATGGGGCACTAACTACGGAATCTGTCGAGTCAACGACAACTAATGACGCGTCTATAGAAGCGAGACATGACCTCTTACCAGACAGGTCTCTAGAAAACAGCAGGTCTTCCGAGACGATGGAATCTGAAAAAGAGTCCGTCTCTAGTCCCGTGGAATTTGTGCATCTCCATTGTCATACCGAATATTCATTATTAGAGGGAGCTGTAAGAGTTTCGGACTTATTTAAAGAAACGCAATCAAGAGGCCTTAAGCATGTTGCTATGACTGATAATGGAACAATGTACGGATCAATTTCATTTTATCTAAAAGCAAAAAGTTTAGGGATAAACCCAATCGTTGGATGCGATATGTTTATAGCGGACGATATGCACGAAAAAAAACGAGGCACATCTAAATTAGTTCTTTTATGTAAAGACTTTGCGGGATATCAAAACCTAATTAAATTAGTCACCTTCTCACATTTGGACGGATTCTATTATCGACCCAGAATCGATTTAAAATTAATCCGAGAGTATTCAAAAGGCTTAATTGCAATTTCGCCTGGTCCGTATGGGGCGGTGGGGAGTTTGTGTGGATCTTACGATAAGTCACAGGCAGATGTTGTTGCCTCCGATTTGAAAGAAATGTTTGGAGACGATTTTTACTTGGGCATTCAGAGGACGGACGCTCCTCAGGAAGAATCGATTAATGATGCGCTTATTGATATATCTAGTCGATTAGATATCCCTTTAGTTGTAACAAACGATGTGTATTACCTTAAAAAAGAACAGGCTTACTTAAGAAACGCCTTAAACTGCATAAAAACTGGGCGACAATTGGATGGAGATCCTAGGGCTAGTGCTGAACATTCTGAACAGTACTTTAAAACAGCAGAAGAAATGACCGCTTTGTTTACCGACTTGCCACAAGCGATTAAAAACACAGTAGTGATTGCAGAAAAATGCAATTTTGAAATTGATACAGAGCAAGTTCTTTTGCCCAATTTTGAATGTCCGGAACCACATACTCCAGAAACATATTTAGAAGAATTAGTTTGGGCAGGGATAGACAGTAAATATAAGGAACGTACCCAGGAAATTAAAGATAGAGTCTCGTTCGAAATGTCGATTATTAATAGCATGCACTATGCACGATATTTTTTAATTATTTTTGATTTTTTAGATTATTGTGTTCAACAAGATATTCCCGTAGGCCCAGGCAGGGGATCTGCCGCTGGATCGATTGTTGCCTACGCCCTAAACATCACCAAAATTGACCCAATTGAATATAAGCTTCTTTTTGAGCGATTTTTGAATCCAGAACGTGTATCGATGCCCGATATCGATTTAGATTTTTGTATTAAACGTCGCGGCGAAGTCATCGACTATATCGTAGAGAAATATGGAAATGAAAATGTATCCCAAATTATTACATTTGGAACAATGCAAGCACGGGCCGTTGTAAGAGATGTAGGAAGAGTATTAAGCGTTCCTCTTTCGGACGTTGATAGATTAGCCAAATTAATTCCTGCAACACCTGGAAAATACACAAGTATACAAGGATCTTTAGATATCGTTCCCGATTTAAAAACAAGTTACGATACGAGCCCTTCCTGTAAAGAATTATTAGATATAGCAATGGAACTTGAAGGGTTTGCAAGACATACGTCGACACATGCTGCGGGTGTTGTTATTTCCAGAGATCCACTAACTACAATTGTTCCTCTAACAAAAAATGAAGGTCAAATAATCACTCAATATCCAATGGCAGATATTGAACGCGTTGGCCTGCTTAAAATGGATATTTTGGGGCTTCGTAACTTAACTGTAATGTATGATTCCGTAAAATTAATTAAAAAGAGGCATGGGATTGCCTTAGATTTAGACCATTTAGAGGTAGACGATCAAAAAACGTATGACTTGTTATGTTCAGGAAATACTGTCGGTATCTTTCAATTAGAAAGTAAAGGGATGCGTGCGTTAATCAAAGACCTTCAACCGAAGGTGTTTGAGGATATAATTGCGTTATTAGCTTTATATCGTCCGGGACCTTTAGGATCTGGAATGGTACAGGACTTTGTTTCTAACAAATCCGGGGAAACTGAGGTTCAGTACGATCTTCCTGAATTGGAGCCTGTCTTAAAAGAAACCTATGGAATGATTGTATATCAGGAACAGGTTATGCAAATTGCAAGTACGGTCGGAGGCTTTTCACTTGGGCAAGCGGACATGTTACGTCGTGCCATGGGTAAAAAGAAAAAAGACGTAATGGATCAGATGCGAGATGAGTTTTTAAAGGGAGCCTCTGAAAAGAAATTTCCTGCAAAAATAGCTACAAAAATATTTGATTTGATGTATAAATTTGCAGAGTATGGGTTTAACAAATCACATAGTGCTGCTTATGCGTTGATATCGTTTCAGACCGCTTATTTAAAATCAAATTATCCTCTCGAGTACATGGCTTCTCTCTTATCTAGTGTTCTAGGAAATACCGAAAAGGCGACGCTTTATATTACAGAATGTAAGGCAATGGGAATCGACGTTCTTCCTCCGTGCATAAATGAATCGGACTATGGGTTTGTTGTAAGAGGCAAGGCAATTCGATTTGGGTTGGGTGCAATTAAAAATGTTGGAGAAGGTGCTATCGAAAGCATTATCGAGTCTAGAGACGGCAATGCATACGAAAATTTGAATGATTTTTGTTCAAAAGTAAATTTAAAGCATGTAAACAAACGCGTTATTGAAAGTTTAATTAAATGTGGTGGGTTTGATAGATTGGGAGATAGAGGTGATTATCTAGATCATTTTGAAGCAAGTTTAAATTATGCTCAAAACCAGGCGAAACTTATAGCGAGTGGGCAGATTGGTTTATTTGGAAAAAATGATATGGCCGAGCGAGCAGCAGCCCCTAGCCATAATGCTATATATTTATCGCCTCTGAAAAAGTTTCAAATGGAAAAAGAAGTAACGGGTCTTTATATAACAGGGCATCCCTTAGAAAGTGTAAAAGACGAGTTAGCGAAACTTACATTCAATGCATCAACCTTAACAGACGTAAAGGCTGGCACAATGGTTGATGTCGGCGGCATATTAGAAAATTGCCGTGAAATTATCACAAAAACCGGGAAACAGATGGTCTTAGGGACGTTAACAGATACTGAGGGTGAAATCACTGTCATGGGATTTGAGGGACCTAAGTTTGCAGATTTAAAAGAAAACTTTAAAGACGATAGTTTAGTTGTTGTGACGGGGCGTGCTCAAAAAGGAAATGAAGGCCCTGTGATTCGATGTGAGGGTATTCGTTTTTTAGATGTATCGAGCGTGTGGTTGCATATTGATATTAATTCTATTGAAGATCGTGCAATATTTCGTAATTTACGAACACTATCAAAAGAAACGTCAGGAAATGTTCCATTAGTTTTTCATGTAGATGGTAAGATTATTCGAGTGAATCGTAAATATTGGGTGGATTCAGATAAAGAATGTGTCGATAAAATAAAAGCATTAGTTGGATCTGGGCATGTGTGGCTGGGACAAGAAACGTAAAAAAAAGAGGCAAAATAATATGTTAAGTTTTTTAAATGAATTGGAAGATATTTTAGAAGAAAGAAAAACAAATCCTACAGAAGGATCCTATACGAGTACATTGATGCAACAGGGATTGGATCGGATCTTAAAAAAAATTGGGGAAGAAGCGGGCGAAGTAATCATTGCAGCAAAGAATAAGGATGCCGAAGAACTCACGAACGAATCTGCAGATTTGTTATTTCATTTGATGCTAGTGCTTAAAAACGAAGGTCTTTCTATTAAAGATGTTGTGAAGGTTCTTGAAGAGAGACATAAGAAATAGTTGATTGATTAATCCATCGTCCGGTATCCTTGGATGTGACCAGGGGACCCATGTTTCGCCTTAGATATGCAAGAGGCGGTAATTGAGGAGCGGACTTTTTGGTAGTCGGGCACCTTGCGGGGGATGAAAATTAGGTAGAAAATAATCGATATATAAAGATTATCTAAACATAAAATTAACAATTATAAAAATTATATTATGAAAAAATTCTTAAAAATTATCTCGGTTCCGTCTGTTCAAACTCAATTGGGGGGCAATGCGTCTTTGGAAGGTGGGGGGACTCCTAGAATATCTGCGATCGGCAGTCCAGGAATCAAGATGTTTCAAAACTTATTTACTATTGACTTTTTTAAACATCATCTAGCAGATATTGTATCTAATGGTATTGTTAATACACAAGATGAATTAGGTAAATTTTACGAATTTCAAAGGCACAAACGAGGCTTGGCAACGGATATGGCAACTTATATGGAAATTGATCATTTTGATTTGTCTTTAGTTGAGCTTCAAAACAGGGAATTGAGTTTAGAACAGGAATCTATTGAAAAAATCGAAGAACTTCTTAATTTAATGTTTAATCAATTTATACCTAGATTTTGGATTCATAACCCGTATGTCTTTAGTTTAACTGTTTTTAAAGAAGAGAAAGCTAATTACTTAGTAAACAGCGTTATTGATACTGTTTTAAATACGTTAAAAGTCATTCCTTTTCCAGTTGATTTTGCTGCTGAAAAAGTATCTAACGATTATCAATCGATGCAAGATAGATTGATACGGGATGACCATCCCGCAAAAGATAGATTCAATGTGCGGAAAGATTCTCTATTTAAATGGTGTTTTACAATGATAAATACCCTTGTTTATAGCCCATTAAATACTTTTTTAGTTGGTTCTGATATTGATATTGAAAAAAAATTAGCGATAACAGGAACGTTGATGGCTATTTTTGATACACGGATAGACGATCTCGCTGACAACATCAGAGATGGTCATTTAGTGGGTCTGTTTGCTCAAATTCCTCATTTAAAAGAGGCTCCCCCCTCCGAGTTAGCCGCTATACAGCTTGAGCTCGATAGTTATTCCAACGGAATAT
The DNA here is from genome assembly GCA_018699495.1 of bacterium. Taxonomy (GTDB): domain Bacteria; phylum Margulisbacteria; class Marinamargulisbacteria; order JABIPA01; family JABIPA01; genus JABIPA01. Next base: position 30,629 of record JABIQV010000062.1, read on the forward strand.
TTAGGGCCTATTTTGAGGAGACTGTTGAATTATTTCGCGAAATTGAAGACTTAATCCATTCTTTTACTTGTTCAGTAGACTCGAGACATTTACAAAGGATGGGCACTCACCTAGACGAGCTTATGGGTGTTTTTAATTATGCGGTAACTATTAATACTAACGCAACTCAAGGGAGATCTGAGTGTATTTTGGATGATTTTGAAACAATGGTGGAAAAGTTAGCGCCTAACATGATGACTAAACTATTGTTTGATATTCAATTAGCTGCTTTGGAAAAATATGGATCGGAAGATATAAAGGTGTTTATTTGTAAAAATGAAAGTGACCTTTTGAAACTTTTCGACTTAATAGAGAAAGCCTTTCATTTATCGAATTGTTTTGCGACTTTTGAAAGAGAGATAGATGAAGGGGATATTACAAATTCTGTATTTAAACGTGCCTCTGACCTTTGTCATGCTGAATTTGAGGTTGCCTATAAAAAGGCAGGCCGAGCGTTTCAGTATTATGTTGAAAAAGAAACACATTTAAAATTTAGTGAAGATTGTGTTATCCGCTGTTTTGATGATTTATTAGTCGCAAACGAAGAGGACCAACCTACGGATTTTGCATTAAAGAAGAAAGCAACAAAATTATTAGTCTCTAAAGATAATGTGATTAAAAGTTATTTTGATAATTGGGAAGCCTTTCATAGTCAAATATGTGCGATTACGGATAAACTTATTCAAAATTTAGGCGAAGACGAGACTCCTTTTTCAAAGACCTTAAAAAAAGCATTACAAAGCTATTCTATTAATACGGAATTGTTTCTAGTTCAATATGTTATTGCCTCCAATATTAAAGGAATGGTGTAGTAAAATTTTCTCGAAAATAAAGGGGGGGGGATTTTGAATTAGTTAACTTGATTGCAAAGTTTTTGATATTAATGGGAATCCCTTATCTCTTTTTATTTGTTTATTTTGATTTATCTAGATCAGCGTTAACAATGTCTAGCTTATATATAACTGCGCTGATGACGTTATTATTAGAAAAATTTAGCAATGCCAAATATTCTAAATTTGTTTTAATAGGGGGGCTTTCTTTCACTTTATTTTGTTATTCAGTAATTCTTGGTAAGAATACAGGCGCCCCATTAATCTTTATACCTATTATTTCTCTTCCTTTAGTTTTTTTTGAGTCTCATGAAAAAATAGAGATATTTACTGCTGCTTCGTTTCCAGTGATTGGACGGTTTTTATTTGATTTTTTTGACATTTTTTATCCTGATGTTTTAATTGGTTATTGTGAATATACTAATCCGTTTGCGCAACTTATTATTTATGAATTTGCTGTAGCCACTGCATTTTTATTTACATTTTTATTTGTTTGTTTTTTTTATCAGAATGAAAAAGAGTTAAAAAAGGCTAATCAAAAACTAGGCGATAGATCTAAGCGTGACGAAGAGTATAAACTTGCAAGGAAATTTCAGGAACGTTATTTACCCAAATTACATAAATTTAGTGGGATTATGCCGATGGTTTTTCATTCCCCCTCGCACTACATGGTAAGCGGAGATTTTTACGATATAAGAGTCTCTAGTATAAAAGATATTGGGTATTTTTTAGCAGATGTTGCGGGTAAAGGCATAGAAGCTAGTTATGTAGCGATACAGCTGCATCAAATTTTAAGAAAACAAATTAGGGGTAACCTCTCGCCCCGAGAAATCATGCAAATCATGAATTGTGAAGTTGAAGAAATTAAAACGCTTAAACGAATGTGTGTTGCTGTTTATATCTCTTTTGACACTAAAGAAAAAATAATTAAATATTGTAGGGCAGGGTTAGATTTTCTATCAATTTTTCGAGACGGAGCCTTTATTGATTTGGATGATATATCACCACCGATTGGGTTTTCAGAGACAAATGATTTTGTTCAGGGAGAAATTCGGTATCAGGAGGGTGATTTGATCATTGCTTCGACGGACGGTATTTTTGATGCTAAAAATCGATCTGGGGAACGATATGGCTATGATCGTTTTAGAAAAGAAATAGTCGCCTGCGATGCGAATAGAAAGAATTGGGATCTAGACGACCGGTTAGCCCGATCTCTAGATGTGTTTTTAGATGGCAATCCGCTTGCTGATGACGTTACCATTATGGCGTTTAACTTATATTGAGACCTGACAAAAATATGGATAGAAAACACCCCCTTTGATATACTTTCACCCATGTCAATCGAACAAAAAGATGTAGAAAAAGTTTTAAAATTATCCGAACTAAATGTAAGCGATGAAGAAAAAAAGGAACTTCATGGCCAAATGTCTCGCATTCTAGGATATATGGACAAAATTAATGAGCTCGACCTGAAAAATGTAGAGCCTACCTCTTACTCAAACACCGTGCCCACTTTTTTACGAAAAGACGAGGTTAAGAAAACCTCTATTAGTCTCCAAACTAACGCACCTCATTGGGAGGGTAACGCGTTTGGTGTGCCCAGTATTTTAGGAACATAATATGAGAAAAACAACTACAATTAAAACAGCAATTGAAAGCCATCGAGCCATCCAAAATGGAGAGCTTACGGCTGTCAGTTTAGCTGAAGAAACATTTAAAACAATTGATTCATCTGATCAATCAATTAAGGGCTTTTTATCTCTAATGAAAGAGCAAGCGTTAGAAACCGCTCAAGCAGTAGACGACAAAGTCAAAAACGGAGAAACGTTACCAACATTAGCGGGCGTTCCAATCGCAATTAAAGATAATATGAATGTTTTAGGAACCAAAACCACGTGTGGATCTAATTACCTAAAAAACTTTGAATCACCTTATGATGCAACGGTTATAACAAAATTAAAGCAAAATAAGTTAGTCATGGTTGGAAAAACCAATATGGATGAATTTGCGATGGGGTCGTCGACAGAAAATTCCGCATTTTTCCCAACAAAAAATCCGTGGGATTTAACACGGGCACCTGGTGGATCATCTGGAGGGTCGGCAGCAGTCGTTGGAGCCGGCCAATTACCCCTGTCGTTAGGGTCAGATACCGGTGGGTCTATTAGGCAACCAGCTTCTTTTTGTGGCGTTTGTGGGCTAAAGCCTACTTATGGGCGCGTTTCAAGATATGGCTTGGTCGCATTCGCCTCATCACTAGATCAAATTGGACCATTTACCAGGACAGCAGAAGACGCTGCTCACCTAATGAACGTAATCTCCGGACATGACCCTATGGACGCAACGTCGTTGCAGGATCACGTGGGGTTTGCATCTACAAAACAAAAAAGTTCATCGCCGCCGAAAGTTGAAGACTTTACCTCAAACTTAAATAATGACATAAATGGCTTAAAAATTGGTGTTCCAAAAGAACTACTTGGAGATGCAATTGATAGCGGCGTAAAAGAAAAGATTCAAGATATGTTGAGTTGGTTCAAAAAACAAGGCGCAACATGGGAAGAAATGAGTATCGATTCCTTTAACTATGCAATTCCTGCTTATTACATTCTTGCACCTGCAGAAGCCTCTTCAAATTTGGCTAGATACGATGGTGTTCGATATGGGCATCGAGAAGGAAATGAAACATCCTTAAGAGATATGTACAAGAATGCACGTGGAAATGGATTCGGGGCAGAAGTTAAACGGCGGATTGTTTTAGGTACTTATGTATTAAGTTCTGGATATTACGACGCTTATTATATTAAGGCACAAAAAGTAAGAACTGTTATTAAGCGAGAATTTGAAGAATCTTTCGCCAGATACGATATTATTTTAACCCCAACGAGTCCGACGCTTCCCTTTAAATTAGGAGAAAACGTGGACGATCCGTTGGCGATGTATCTTTCTGATATAGCAACCGCATCTGCCAATCTTGCAGGGTGTCCGGCCTTATCGATTCCGTGTGGATTTTCCAATGGATTGCCAGTTGGGGCTCAGTTTATTGGGCCAGATTTTTCAGAATCAAAATTATTAAATATTGCGCATATATATCAACAATCAACGGGGTTTCATAAAGAAACACCTGTTCGGTAACAGAGGGATTTAAATGGAATTTGAAAGCGTTATTGGATTAGAAGTTCATGTTCAGTTAAAAACGAAATCGAAGGCATTTTGTGCGTGTCCGAACGAATTTGGAAAACAGCCAAATACAAATGTGTGCCCAACTTGTTTGGGAATGCCAGGCGCCTTACCTGTTTTAAATGAAATGGTAGCCAAACTGGCAGTTCGGACAGGATTGGCAATTAATTGTGATATTCAAAATAGGTCTGTGTTTTCCAGGAAAAACTATTTTTATCCAGATATGCCTAAAAATTATCAAATTACCCAATTCGAGTACCCAATTTGTTTGGGTGGGCATATGGACCTTATTCAAAACAAAAAAAGAATTGGAATAACCCGTATTCATATTGAAGAAGATGCAGGGAAGTTGGTTCATCAAGGAGCCGAGGGTGTTTCTGGGTCTACAGGAAGTCTCGTTGATTTAAACAGAGCGTCAGTTCCTTTGATAGAGATCGTATCCGACCCTGATTTTAGAACGGCTGCGGAAGCAAAAGAATACATGGAAATGTTACACGAAATTGTGATGTATATTGGTGTGTGTGATGGGAATTTAGAAGAAGGAAGTTTACGATGTGATGCAAATGTATCTCTGCGACCTGTTGGACAAAAAGAGTTTGGGACGAGAGCAGAAGTGAAAAATTTAAATTCATTTAGATCTGTTGAGCGAGCAATTCAACACGAAATTAAACGTCAAAAATTAATACTTTTAGATGGCGGAACAATTAGTCAAGAAACACGTCATTTTGATGATGCAACACAGACGACACATTCCTTAAGAGGAAAAGCGGATGCTCATGATTATCGCTATTTTCCAGAACCAGATTTGATTCCTTTGGTTTTATCTGATGAACAAATTGATGCGGAACGTCAGGCTATGCCAGAGCTTCCATTGGCTAAACGAGAAAGGTACTCCTCTGAGCTAGGGCTTTCGGATTTTGAGGTCAAAGTAATAATTGGCGACATGGATATGAATACTTATTTTGAGAAAGCAAATGCATTATTAGTGGCTGCTAAGTTATCACTTACAGCAAAAGAAATTGCAAAATGGATTGTTGGTGATTTTAACTCCTTTTTGAAGGAAACGTCTGATGATTTTGGGAATACAAAGGTAAGTCCAGAGGAATTGTTATCTCTCTTAAGCTTAAAAGAGCAGGGTAAAATTTCTGGGAAAA
>JABIQV010000063.1 GCA_018699495.1 bacterium
AAACTTCACCAGATAAAACAATCTCTAAGAACGTCTATAGGTGAAACCCTTTTTAAAACAACCAACAAAAATATACTACGTGAATCTCTTTAACAACTTTTATCTATGATTCTAGAGTGGGCCATCTAAAAAAAGGTGTAATACAATAATTACAGATAAAGGCTCCGCATTCATTATTCAACTAAAGAAAACATCCCCTGAAATCCGAAACTCACCTATATTTTACGATAACATAAATTTTTTACATGATTCCGATCGAAACACAAAATAGTTAGATCAGCCGAGTAGCTATTTTCTCTATAATTTCCGGCCAATCAGGCTCAACAATACTCAACAATACTGTATCTCGAATAAAATCACACTGAACACGTTTATGTAACCTTAGGACGCCATCCTGTGTTGCGCCCAAATACTTCATTGCAGAAATAGACCGTTCGTTCCTTGAATCTACATGAAATTCAACCCGGTTCCATTTCAATTTATCAAACACTTGGCTTAACATTAAATACTTTACTTCTGGGTTAACGCCCTTGCCCCATACATCAGGGTGATACCACGTAAAGCCAATGGCTACTCTTAAGTCATGAATGGAAATATCATAGTAACTCGATGAACCAACGATTTTGTTACTCGCGTTTTCGATAACAACATACATAAATCTAGTGCCCATTTTTTGCATATTTAACATCGACGTATACCACTCTAAGATATATTCCTCTAAAGACTGAGAGTCCGACCTACTAAATTCCCAAATCTCCGAATTACTGGCAGCATCCCATAATCCTTTTTTATGCTTTTCTGTAAAAGCTTCCAAACGATATGTTTTTCCTGCCAACCCATTACTAAATATAGTTTTATCTTTAATTTCATTCATATTTAATTCACTCCCAACGTATCAACTGTTGATGGGATAGACTCTACAAACGCTTTAATTTCATCGCGAACACGCCGATAAATTAACAATATAGCCTCCTCGGAGTCAACAGTTTTTGCCAAATAAGGAGGGTCATCAAAGCCAACATGACTAATCTTTCCGCCCGGAAATACGGGACATGTTTCATGCGCATTTGAACATACAGTAAAAATCACATCAAAATTAACATCTTTTAAGTCATCCAATGTTTTAGAGTAATGGGAAGAAATATCAATTCCAACTTCGTCCATAACTTTAACTGCCAATTCATTTAAGCCATGTTTTTTAGTGCCTGCAGAATACACTGAATAATTGGAACCTAATAATGATTTACCCCAACCTTCTGCCATTTGAGAACGACAAGAGTTTCCCGTGCATAAAAATAGAATTGATTTCATAAATTGCTCCCTTAAAAAGTTAAATCAATAGAGTATCATATCCATTACCGATTCCTAACAATAGTTAAGATATTTTAAAAAATCAAATATGACATAAGGCTGTCATCAGACTCACTTAAACTGCATACCAAGTTAACAAAAAAAGGAGAAATAAAATGACAAAACAAACAAATGAGGGATTCACTATCATAGGACTATCTATAGAAACAACTACTGATTCTACAACAAACTTTAAAGATCTTGTGAAATTATGGACAGATTTCAAATCAAAAAATATAGTAGATTTAATTCCAAACAAAAAAGACAAAAACATAATTTGTATTTACGATTCTTATAAAAGAATAAATGGTGAAGTTTATGAAGTAAGAGCTACGGTTGGTTGTATAGTTAAGACAACGAATGACATTCCTAAATCATTAAATGAAGCCCATGTTAATAAAGCCATCTATCAAAAATTTAATGTAACTGGTGATATGCCTTCTGCTATAGTTAAAAAATGGGAAGACCTCTGGAACGACAATGAAAAAATGAGTAGAACATTTGATACCGATTACGAATTTTATGGAGAAAAATCGTTCTCAACTGAAAATCCAGAAATGGACATTTATATTGGAGTAAAAGGCTAAATGGAAAACCCAAAATATTGGTTATCCGTCGTTTCTAAAGAACATATTTTAAACGGCATAAAAAAC
>JABIQV010000064.1 GCA_018699495.1 bacterium
CCACCCCATATGATGCATAAAAAAAGCTATCACTATTATGATCCTAAAGCCGTAGAAAAACGATTAAAAAAAATAACGAGTAATTTTCGGTTCAAAATGAATTATTTACCACATGATTTTACGGTTTTTGTGTATAAATAACTTTTTTTGAGACAGGGTAATATAAGAAAATCCTATTAACTAGTTTTCATGAACATGAGGGGCTCTATGTTGTATTATTGGGCAATTTATCTAATGCGAGAATAGAGGTGGCTTCTTCTACGAACTATTTTTTTGTTACTGGCTCAATTGGATAAGTAGATATGAATTCGGGCCTAACGACGCAGCTAAATAATGTAGTTGGGGGTGATAGACTCTATAGTTATATATTCTTTGTAGGATATTAGTTAACGTTTATAAGACAAACATCACCATTGTTCAATATATGTAAATAAATCTATTGAAAGGCATTTATTAGGAAACAACACAGAACCCATTGTTTTTCTCAGTCGATTTAGGTTGTCGATTTGTTGTTGAAGGCTGATAGAACCTTTTGGATGAGTTTATGGTAGGCGTTGATTGAACTGGTTTTGATTTTGATCCTATTTCTGCTTTTCTAGTTCTAATTTCATGTTCCTGTTTAAGTATTTTCCGTTGACTATGTCTTTCTTTAGAAGTTACTTTAGACGTTTTTTCTTGTTCTGCTCTTCCAGCAAATTTTTCTGTGTGGGTATCTTTTCTTAAATAAGCTAGTGTTTGAGAATAGAGGTTTTCTGGAACCTGTCTAAGGCCATCTGTTAGTTCTTGAAACACGTACCTACTACCATTTTCTAAAATAACACCAATAATAATAGGTAGAGCATAAGCAGCAGATGGGTCATCGGGCGTAAACTTTTCAGTAGGCTGTAAAAGAGTAAGGAACTTTTTTATTATTTCGTCTTCAATTAAATAAGATTTGATCTTTGTCATGAGGGCTGGGGGAAGTGTGTTCGTTTTTTCCTTTAACGTTTCAAAAAATGATGAGGGGTTTTTGATTAGATTTTCAATGATATCTTTAGAAAATTGGGAAACAGGGTTATCGTCCATCTCTTGAATTTTTATTAAAAGATCAGACGCTATGGGGTGGGTTCTTAAAATTGAGCAGACTTGTAGATATTGATAAGAAGGATCTAGGCTCTTTAAAGTGGCTTTAAAGATACGGAATCGAGTATCAAGACAAGACTCTTCTTCGAGACTACTAATAATATCGTGGTATAGGGCGTAGCTTGTATTTGTATCAATTTTTTCGCATGTTTTGAGAAAAGGACTCATTATTTGATTTGCTTTTAAATACAGAACAACCTTTTCACGAAGGGCCATTGGAACCCTTTTTAAGGTATCTTTAATAAAATTTACTTTTCCGGAAGGCGTTTTATAACTGGTATCTATAACGTCGTTCATTTTTGACACTAACTCTAAAATAGAATTGCGTATCAAATTTTTGTCAGGTGAATTGGTTAAACCGAGGTCTTCTAATCCTGAGGCAGAAATAATTTTTTTAAGGTTCATACTTAATTATCGTAAAATAAATTATAAAATTTCAAATTAATGTAGAAAGTTACTCTTATAATAGAGAATTTATGCTTAGCCGAGAAGGCTTACGAGATGTTTGAGAGTAAATAAAAAAAATAAGCCAACATACTTGATCTTTTTAAGTATAGATAAAAATATTAGGATATAATGCATTTTTCTTCCTTCTGTTTTCCAAAATTTGATACGAGATAACTTGTGTTTTCGTTTGTATCCAATATATCGATTACTTGATCTTGTAGTCTTACATGAGTGTTGTACAATTTATCACTTATGAGGTTGAATTTTTCGTATCTTTCGGTTGAAATTGTATCAGGATCTGTCTTTTCTAATTGTTTAATCGATAACGCATCCTGTTTGGTATCCAATGGAAATTTTGATACATGATTTTGCCATGGCAAGATAAGTAAAAATGGTTCGGAGTTTAAGTGCTCATCTCTTAGGAAGGGGCTTGTTTTTTTATGAAGCATATCAAGGTATCGAAAGTCAATTTCAAAAATTTCATTTATTTTTAGTTTCTATGAAAGCCAATACAAAAATAATTGTCTTAATAGAGTGGGGTAGTTCAATTAATTAAGTTGTTTAGTGCTGTAGAGTTGGTACTCAAAGAGAGTGATGGACATGAGACTAAGTAAATTGAAATGTGAGTACAGTTTATTTTTTTGTTCTCATTAGTTAATTTAATGATATTAAATAGTAGCTAGACTCATTTGATTTAACGAAAAAGGTTACTTGGTAGGCCTATCTATTATCTCTCTATTGAGAGAGAAGAAGTTCTACAATATGGGTTACTTATTTTTTGACTCATTATAGGTCAAAATAACGGGACGAGTAATTGGTTGATTGGGTCCGTATTCTTTTTCATTTGTTATTCGGTATTGTTGGTCTAATTTGGACTCGTAATAGTCAGGTCCCTCGTTTACATTATTTTGAACAGTAATTTCTCCATTTGGGGCAATGTTTAGGGAGAATATTTTGGATCTATCAACTGGGTGAATATTAAAAATAGGCGTTATGATAGGAATAGATGTTATAGCTCTTTCGCAAAGATGTGTTGCATGATAAATGACAGTTTCTCGTAATACTGTGTCGATTACATCTATACCTGGCCCGCCTAGTGAACAAGCTAAATAGATTCCTAAAGAAGAAATAATTCCAACAGGTGATTGGTTGGCACAAGAGGTAGTAGCCATTAGGCCATATTTGACACCTTGTGACAAACAGGTCATTGACCCCGCATTGACATTATTTCCACCACAGATTGTAACTTTAGAAATTTTTGCAGAGGGATTGTGGTTTAGAATTTTATCTAAGCCCTTGTTTAGTGAAACTGATACAGTGGATGATTCCGTAAAATGGGCTAAAAGTCGTTCGCCAGTCGTCATTGTAATAGCTATACCAACCTGGGAGGAGGAGATACTAAAGGATATAAGGATATATAGATGGTTTAGATGAATAAGGAAGATGTTTTTATTCTAAATAAATGGATACAAAGAAATGAACGGGTAACTTAACTCAAAAAGTCTAAAACGGCCCGAGAAAACACACGAGGATGACTAAAGTGTGTATTATGATGGCCTTGTCCAACCATATATCTACTTATACGACTATTTTTCTC
>JABIQV010000065.1 GCA_018699495.1 bacterium
AGTACCTTTGGATCCAGATGACATTAATCGGCGAATGGTAGATATTGGGAAACAAATGTTTATAGTGGCAAACAAGCCAACGTTAGATGCTGATAACTTTACTAAAGTGGTCGCTCAATTACGAGATCTTCAGGTACTCATTCAAACAAAGATATTAGAAGTAGATAATTTGAAATTAGGGTCTGCAAAGCAACGAGCAACGGTTGAAAGAATTCGTCCAGAAATTGAGCGATTAATGGGGCTAAATCAGACCAAAATTGGAGACATGTTAACCAAGTTTATGTTGCTCCCAAAAATGATTGGAGATGGAAAGGATAGTGAGAAAATCGATGAATTAGTGAGACAAATTCAGGATTCAAGCTTTCATTTAAGAACAAATGATTCTGAAGCAACTCGTCCGTCAGGTTCAGGTGTACGAGCGGATAGTCCTGTTCGAGGACCAAGTTTAGAAACGACTTCAGCTGAAATGCTAAGCGAAGATAGACAGTTTTTTGGAACCGTAAAAGACATGACATCAATGTTCGATGAAGCGATGAACGCGACTCACTCTAAAACCAGAAAAAAAACATTGTCCAAGCTGTCCACCTCATTCAGAATAGCCTTGCTTTCTCAACGCGAAGATAAACTCAATGCTTTTATGGAGATGATGAAAGAAGAAGATGTAAAAACACATCATGGTGCGCTTAAACGAATGGATGGGCTTTTGGAAAAAGCAACTCTGTTTAGCGCTCAATTTGTCGATAAATTTGGGACCGTTAAATCAGAAAATTTACGAAAAATTGAAGAGAAATTATCGGGAATGGGGTTAAAGAATTTTGAAGTTTACGATTACGTTGATAGGTCTATAAGTGGAACAATAGAATTGGCCATAAATTCGTGGTCAACGGGAATGTTTGGGTCTAAAAAAGAGCCTCGTGTTTACATATTAAAGATTCCTACACCAGCGATGGTAGAATCGGGGGTGACAGAGTTAAATTTTGTACGACATATTGGTGCGTCAGAAAATGAAAAGTCAGCAATTAAAACATTAGTTAAAGGCACGGGTTTATTAAATCCGACTGTTTTTTCTAAGGGTTATGAAGACTTAAAAATGGATATTTCTGGAATGAAAAAAACAAAGGCTACCTTGACGCTCAAAACAGAAGCAGAGTTAGACGCAGAGAATGAACTGGCAGTAGCAAGCCCTGAAAGAGGAAGGAGTGATGATAATGGTATTGAAATTATTTCTTTAGATGGCTTTATGGGAGTGAATCAATTCACTTTTTCAGATGTTACGGCCTGCAACGCATTATTTAACAGCCCTAGTTCGTTACCAGATGTTTTGACGGTATTTAATATGCCGTTTGAAGGAACGTCTCTCGATGATTTTCCAAAGATTGTGGAAGAAGGGGACCAAAAATATGAAATTACGGCGACTCAAGAAAGTGAACAGGCGCCTATTCAGTTGGTTATAAAAGAACAAGATCGATCGGCTGGGGATACTGTTTTAAGAGAGCAAAAAATCACATGTTTTACCTCTGAAACAGAGATATCGGATGTTGACGACCAAGTGGCTGAACAATTTATAAATAGGATGACAAATAGTAGTTATGCGTCTAATTTGCGAGCGGCTTTTCAAGCGGATTACGAGACACAAACAGTCTCGAGTCATGTAAAAACATTTTTAGCAGAACATATAGTTGGGTCTAAATCGACGATTACATTAACTCCTTTTGAGACACAAATTGCCAAAAAGATCATAAAAATGCCAGAACTATTGGCAAAATTAAAGCCCGAAGCAATTCAAATTAAAATGTCAGACAACATTGATAAAACCATGGATTTGTTTGACGATGTAGCTATTGCAGACCTAAGTTCAGTATTGGATACCATTTCTCCTGAAGAGGTATCTGATTTAAATAAATTAAAAGACTTCGCTAGTTCAACTTCAGTTTTTAATGAATTAATAGAAAATTCTGTACAAATGCTAAATACGAGTAGTGGTTCCGCACTTAATAGATCATTCGACAAAGCATTTGAACAGTTTTCGAAGACAAAAAATCAGCTAAAATTGGTAGCGGAAAAAATGTGTAAAGACACATTAAAAACGGTTATCAATGATGACCCCGTATTTTTTTCCGAATCTCTAGACAAAATGTTGAGTGAGATAGAAAAAAAATTGAACACAGAATTTTTAGTTAAAGTAACACTGGAATTGATAAAAAAGATGCCGGAACTAGATTGTGATGATGTTGTTTCTCCTGATAAATTGGATGAAAAAGTTGAGAGCCACATCTATGATTTAAAAAATAGAACAGAAGTAGCGAAAAAAATAAATAAACGGTCGATGGAGCTATTAGGCGTCGTTCAATTAAATAAAAAAGAATTTAATTTGGGGATCACTGGGCCTTTGGCACTGCAATTAGGCGAGATTGATGGCGCGCATACTGATATTGTATTAGATGATTCTTCTGAACTAAACGTCAAAACGTTTAAGTTGAGTAGTTTGATTCATCAGCGTGTCCTTCAGGTTGCATCAGATTTAAACATGTATCTGTTTTCTTCTCTTAAAGAAGGTGGCGTTAAGTTATCTTCTAATATTTCGATGGATAAGGTTTTAACGCATAAAATATTGCATGAGCAAACGTCATCCGATAAATTCAAAGAAAAATTGGCGTCCTTAAAATCAAGTAAATCTTATTTAAGTGCCCTTCCTGATTCCTATAAATTAGTTGGGATTGGGTATTCTGATTTCGCTGAAGGGTCCCTTAAAGAGTCCTTAGTCACGGACATTAGAATATTAACCGATTCCGGGGAAGAAACATTAATTACATTTGAACCAGAGGAACCCTATGACAAAAAAATTCTAAGGTCCTTAACTACCATTCTTTCAAAAGAGGAAAAAAAGAAACCGGCTGTCATAGCGTACGAGAAAAAACAGTTAAAGGCGTCGATTGTCGAAAAATATCTTGGTATGGAAACGGGTAGTTTACGAGGAAAAAAAATAGAAATTAAGGAACCTGTATTTAGTCACTCAACGTATAGCTCATCGAAAATGGTTGGGGTATCCATTTCGATTCAAGGAAGAAGCACGGCTTCTAACCTATTCTTTGACAAGGTGTCAGACGAAGATGCGTCACTTAAAACAGATTTCCTCGGCTTATGGAAAGAGGGAAAAAAAGAGCTTATTGAAGAGGTAAAAGGATTGACTCAATCTAATACGAGAGCGGAGTTATTTGAAGAGACCCCTGTTTCTCAAGAACTTAAGGAAAGTTATTTAGAGAATCATAATCGACTATTGAATATCGATATTGAAAGCGCAGTAAATGATATATTTTCAGGGAAAAAACAGGCCTCTGTTGATGCTATTAATAGAGGTATTAAGCATGACGCAATTGTTTCCAGAACAGACCCAATCAATTTGACTGACGTTGCTAAAGCCGATAAAGACTCTTGTGCAGCACGAGTCGACGAAGCAAAAAAAGAATATGACACCTCTTATACTCAAAAAGTTAAGGAATTCAACGGCGAACCCCATAGAAGAGCTAAAGCTCAGGAGATTTTGAATAAAATAATAGGCAATTCTGATATAAAAATTGAAAGAGTGAGTGTAGATGACTCAGGAAAAATTACTGATATATTTATTAAAAAACGAGATAGAAAGGACGTTGTATCGTATAAAACTATTAATAGAGTAAAGAGCGCATTGAAGCAATCGCCTTTTAAAAATGATTTAGACGGCTTTTTGGATGAAATAAATCGTCAGGTTAGTGACCTGGTCACGGATGAAACGACCAGATTTAAGGAAGACGCATCTCTTCCTGTAACTGTTGCTGAAGTGTCTTCCGCAGTTAATTCGTTAATCGCTGATACGTCTTTAGATATGTTTGATATAAAACCAGCCGTTGAGGGAAAGCCAACTGAAGATGAGATAAGTAAGATGTTCGAGGCATTAGAAAGCGTTAAGGCAACGATTTTTAAGCCTATAAACGATATATTAAATCGACTTCCCGATGGATTACAGGGCGTTATTCCAAAAGAGGAGATCGAGTCCTTCTCTAGTCCGAGGGATACATACGAGATTAAGAAAGCTCTAGAGAAAATGCCTGCATCCTATCAAGTTATGTTTAAGCGCTTAACGGGGCTAAGGGTTATGGTTGATAGAGAGCTAAATAAATTAGACGAATCTTATAATTTAGAATACAGAACAATGCCTGATGGAACTGAATTTGAAACAGAAAATTTTCTGGCAGGTTTAGTTTCCCCTGATGAAGGACATTCAAAAAATGATCATCTTCTG
>JABIQV010000066.1 GCA_018699495.1 bacterium
ATGCGGGATTCTTATCTACATTTATAACATGAGGCGTTTGAGGTGAATTGAGGCGGATAATTTTTTTAAAGAAGGATAATGCTGCTTTAGAATCTCGTTTGCGGCTCAAATAAAAATCAATCGTTTTACCTTCTCTATCAATGGCTCTATATAGGTAGGTTCATTTTCCTTTTACTTTTACTTTGATATAGGTTTCATCCAGTCTCCAAGAGGTCAGGGTTTTTCTTAAATGAGGCCGAACTTTGTGTTTTAGTTCATTTGAAAAACGAAAGACCCAACGTAGAGTGGTTGTATGAGCAATTTTCATACCACGTTCATCCATGATTTCAACTAAATCTCTATAGCTAAGTCGATAACTTAAATACCATCTGATGCAAAGTAAAATTATTTCAGGTTCAAAGTGTCGCTATTTGAACAATAATGGATGGGGCTTGCGTCTTAATCTCATAGAAGTGTCTCCCTTATTTATGAATATTTCAGGATATTATTCTAAAGCGACAGTTTTGCACCACTACCAAAAGATTTTCAAAATCATGGATGAACGTGGTCTCAAGATTGCTCATACAACCATTCTCCGATGGGTATTTCGCTAGTATCAAACTGATGTTTTGGACGTTTAAAATTAAACAAAAAAACTTAAAATGATACAATATATTTATGAGTAGCATACTTAAACAAACGTTGCTTTTATTAAATAATATTTTTAGCTGCAAAAATCAAGACAAGATATATAGCGAAATCAATAAATTTGACTTAGCTCGCTACCAAGGAAAATGGTACGAAATAGCTCGTTTTAAAAACCCATTCCAGAATAAATGCTTAAAAAATGTTACAGCAGAGTATCAATTACTTGATAACGGCATGATTAAAGTTGTAAATCAAAGCGAAAGAAAAAACGGTAAAATGAATACCGCTGAGGGTCTTGCTCGAATTCAAGACCAAAATGATTCTTCAAAGTTTGAGGTTAGTTTCTTTGATATCTTAGGTTGGCGGCCAGTATGGGGAGATTATTGGATACTCTATATTGATCCTGAATACTCTTTGAGTGTGGTTGGGGATAGAAAAAGTCAATATGCTTGGGTATTATCTAGAAACTCTGTTCTAACTCAATCTGAGTTAAAGAAGGCAAAATTAATTTTAGATAAAAATGGTTATGATTCAAAAGAGTTATTAATCACATTGCATGATACCTACATTAAAAAGAAAGAGGCGTCGATATGAAAATATTGGTGACAGGTGGAAGTGGTTTTATTGGCCAGGCCCTTATTTCTAAGTTAACACATGAAGGACACCAACTCGTTTTAGTATCCCGGAATCCTTCAAAGTTGAAAAAAAAATATGGCAATATTCATGAGTACCATCTTTGGGATGCTTTATCTGGGTCACCTGCAAAAGAGATTTTTGATGGTGTTGAGGGGATTGTTAATTTAATGGGTGAAGGTGTTGCCAATAAGCGTTGGACAAAAAAACAGAAGCAGAAAATCAATCACAGTCGTGTTCAAGGAACACAAAATCTAATGGATGGCGCAAATGAATATGCAAAAAAACTTCGAGTAGTGGTTTCAGCGTCGGCTATTGGCTATTACGACCATTTGAAAGAAGCCACTCTAGATGAAGAGTCACCAGCTTCACAGGGTTTCTTAGGTAATCTATGTCAAAATTGGGAAAGGGCCGCTAATACAATTAGTAAAAATCCACCTGTCAGAATGGTAATTTTACGAATTGGTGTTGTGTTCGGACAGGGAGGTGGCGCTCTTTCTAAAATGATACCTCCTTTTTCATTAAGCCTGGGTGGCCAGATTGGGTCTGGTAAACAATGGATGAACTGGATTCATCGTGAAGATTTAGCAAGTCTAATAGTAACCTCAATAAAAAATGAAAAGTATACTGGCGTTTATAATGCGGTCTCGCCAGAAAATATTCAAAATAACCTATTTACTAAAGCTTTAGGGAGACTTCTAAAAAGGCCTACATTACTTCATATTCCTTCTTTTGCCATTAAGTTAATATTTGGAGAGTTTTCTTCAGAAGTACTTTATGGTCAAAAAATCGTTTCAAATCGTCTTAAAAAGGCAGGGTTTGTCTTTAATTACTCTGAAATAAATACCGCATTAGAGGAAGTGTTATCTATAAAGTACATTCACCATCTGGGTAAAAAAGTGAGATGCTTTAAGTTTCAATGCGGTCAATATTTAAAGCTGTCTCCAAACAAAGTATTTAGTTTTTTTTCTGATGCTAAAAACCTTGAAAAAATCACACCTCCTTTCTTAAATTTTAGAGTTTTATCTCAATCAACAGCTAAGATTCAAAATGGAACAATTTTTAATTATAAACTTAAGGTAAGAGGTATCCCTATTCGATGGAGCTCACTCATCACAGATTGGAACCCAACAACTTCATTTGTTGATACACAACTTAAAGGCCCTTACAGAGTTTGGCATCATACCCATCGTTTTTCACCTTGTTTAAGCGGAACATTCATAGAAGATGACGTCTACTATGCGTTGCCCAATATTCCTTTTATCAACACCTTGTTTGGATGGTACATTAAGCGTGATATTAATAACATTTTTCAGTTTCGAAAAAAAGAAATCGAAACTATTTTTAAGGAGAAATACTAATGCTTTCTCTATGGATACAAACAGTTAGTTCACTCGCAATGATCATCATCATTTTACTCGTTCAGGTTTTAATTTACCCGCAATTCAAACATGTTAACTCCAATGACCTTTCTACCTATTCAAAATTTCACATAAAACACATTTCATGGGTTGTAATACCCTTTATGTTAGCAGAGTTTTTTTCACTAATCGTTTTATGGACGAACAAAGGAGCCTGGAGTTTTTGGCTGATTTCAGCAACTGGATTACTAGTACTCATTTGGGCGCTAACATTTTTAAAAATTGTACCGCTTCATAATCAAATATGTCAGCGGGCTGATTCTGAATTACTTCCCAAACTTATTCAATTGAACGCAGTCAGAACATTATTATGGGTTTTAAAAAGCGTTTCTATTTTTTGTTTGTTTATCGTATTCATTACGCCAAACTTACAGTACCAGGCTATATTTAATGCCGATTTAGACTCAACACTGAGTAAATCTAATGGCTATAAATTGATTTATGAAGGAGGGCTGTCTTCGACTGATCTAGACGATGTTTTATCAACCTTAGATGCTCAGTTAGTAGTTCAAGAGGGTAGCTTAAAGAAGTACATAGTGAGAACCGCTTATTTAAAATTTCCGGATTTATTGATCATTGACCATAAAAAAGAGCGAACTATTTTTTGGTCTAAGTCATTGTTGGGCTATTTCGATTTTGGCAAAAATAAGGACCGTTTAAAATGGATTCAAAAAAAAATATAAAAGAAAAGATAGGCCTACTTATTATCGATCATGGCTCTCGAAAAAGAGAAGCCAATCATATGTTATTTGAACTTGTAAAATTAGTAAGATCTATGAAGCCAGACCTCATTATTTACGGTGCGCATATGGAGCTTGCTGTGCCCACCATTGAAGATGGCATCAACTGGTGCATCAAAAATGGGGCCACCCATATTATTGCCCACCCCTATATGCTTTCACCCGGTCGGCATGCGAAAGAAGATATCCCACGTATGATAAATACAATCGTATCCAAAAAGTCTAATATTACCTATGAAGTAACAGATCCCTTAGGCGTTGACACAAGAATTGCGGAATTAGTATTAAAACGTTCAGGTCTTTAACCTTATTTAAATCACCAACTGGTTCCTGTTCAATATGAAGGTTACTGGGGTCTTTCCGGTATAGTAGTGCAGCGTCAGACCAAAGAGATGCCCAAACCATACGTATAGCTTTCATCAAAGATACTTCATCACTTATATTTATAAACGATTCATGAATACCTGCAAAACTTACACCTTCAGAATCTTCTTTAACTGACGAAGACCGAACGGCCAAGGGGGTATTTAACAAATTCCCTATAGATTTAAGAATAGTATCTTATTCTTTAACTCATATAGCTTTTTTGCTACCACCAATCAATGTGACAGAAATGGCTCCCAAGCGATCTAATGGGGCAATTATCATGGAGTAACAATAGAAACTTCTTGTAATCGCACAACATGAAATAAATGTTTGACGTTAATACAATATAACGCACTAGTTGGCGATGAGGAAAAAGACTCAAGGTAATGATGCCTAGAGAGTAGTAAACTTCTCAAATAATTATACTCTTTTTTATTTGAATCTACCTTATATGCAGTCCCTGTAGCAGTTAACGATTCAATTGTCATGATACTTTCGATTTTTTTTTTTTTCTAATATATTCCTTAGTTAAATCACATGTTGTTTAAGTGATGAAAATGCTTCTAGCGCCTCTAAACGAGATTGCTTAAGATCTACAATAGGCTTGGGGTAGTTCTCGCCTAGTCTAATACCCAAAGGATCCAGTATCGATTTCGGCGCTTCCCAGGGACTAAATAAATACTTTAAAGGTATTTTTTTAAGCTCTGGGACAAACCTTCTAATATACTGGCCTTCTGGGTCAAATTTTTTCCCTTGAGTCACGGGATTAAAAATTCGAAAATATGGGGAGGCATCTGTGCCGCACCCAGCTATCCATTGCCAACCCGCACTATTATTAGCCAAATCCGCGTCAACTAAACAGTCCCAAAACCAGCGTTCTCCTTTTCGCCAATCAATACGCAAATTCTTAACTAAAAAAGACCCAACAATCATGCGTAAACGATTATGCATATAACCCGTTTGCCATAATTCTCTCATCCCAGCATCTACCATTGGAATACCTGTTTGACCTCTTTGCCATGCGTTTAAATGGTCTTGATTATTAGACCAAGGAAATAAATCAAACTTGGATTTCAAGTTTTTGAATGGTAACCCTGGATTGTGAAGCAATAAATTATAAGAAAACTCACGCCAACCCAATTGACTAAGAAAGCAATCGGTATTGGTGTCTGGCAGCAATTGTTGAGCAGCATGCCAAATTTGACGAATAGAAAGTTCTCCAAAGTGAATATATGGGGATAATCTAGATGTATACA
This sequence comes from bacterium, assembly GCA_018699495.1. Lineage (GTDB taxonomy): Bacteria > Margulisbacteria > Marinamargulisbacteria > JABIPA01 > JABIPA01 > JABIPA01. The sequence continues at coordinate 5,044 of JABIQV010000066.1, forward strand.
ACTGAGCAGGCAAGTCACGCCCTGTTTTATAGTGGCAAATAGTTTCTTTTAAAAAGGTACTCAATAATCGTTTTGCTCGCACCTCGCCCACTGACCAATTATTCATCATCATTTTGTCCCAACGAGGAGATGGGATTAAATTAAGCGATTCAATGCCTTGATGTGATTTACATTTTATTAAGTTTCTAGTGAATTTAACTGTAGGCAGTGGATTCTCTGGCATACTCGAGTTCATACAACCTCTTCTGTAAAAGGGGGTGAATACCTTATAAGGCGTTCCATCTTTTTTTTTAATCGAGTCTGGGTTCCATAGTAAAGAACTATTAAATAGATGAATCTTAATATTTTTGTTTTCTAAGCATTTAATTATTTTGAGATCTCTTTTCTGACACCAGGGTTCATATTGAATGTTCCAGCAGACATCTGTGATAGCATAGCGATCTATCAGTGATGATAAGATGTCAATTGGATCACCTTGAAATACAGCTAAGGACTGATCAAGGCTATCATTTAGTGAATTTAAAGAGTGATGTAGCCAAACTCGACTAGCATCGCCGATTTTATCGCGTCCAGGGTGACTGTCATCTAAAATATAGAGAGGTAGCACTCTTCCTAACGTTGTAGCTTTGTATAAAGCTGGGTTGTCTGTAAGCCGCAAATCTTTTTGAAACCAGTGAATAATCGATTTATCTATCATCAGTTAATTTTAAAACCTTCCTGAATAGAAGTCATTAAGGTAATACTTCTTTACAATTCCAATCAAAGCATTTGCCTGAATCTTTCGAAGAAACCGAAATAAGCACCCTGAATAGTTTTTCTGCTGAACTATCCGGCGAAAATAATTTTTCTGGAGCAATGTGTTTTTGAAAGGGTTTAGACAAGTTGCTAGCAACTGTTCCAGGGTGTAAGCCTATAATAATAGCAGATTTATTTAACCTTTTTGTTTCGATAGAAACTGTTTTTATAATCATATTAAGTGCCGCTTTAGATGCCCTATATCCATACCATCCACCTAGCCGGTTATCAGAAATACTACCTACTCTTGCCGATAATGCAGCAAATATCGATTTATTTTCCTTATTGAGAGTTGGGACAAAATGTTTTGCGATTAATGCTGGCAAAATGGTGTTTATCTTGAAACTGAATTCAAGTTTTTCCGCCGATATATCGTTTAATGCTTTTTCAGGGTAGATGGTATCATCATGCAATATACCATTAGTGACTAAAACTAAGTCTAATTGTCCAGTTTTAGTTGTAGTTTTGGCAATTGCTTGTAATTGAGTCTCATCAAAATAATCAACACAAAAATGGTGAATATTTTTATGGGAAACGTCTTTTTTAAATCTAGAAATAGAATAAATGGTTGCTGTTGGAAAATTTTTCAACATAACTAAAAGCAAGGCGTTTCCAATTGCTCCGTTAGTTCCAAAAACAGCAATACTATTCATTTGATAATACGTTTCTTATATCCGACGACACGTTAAGTGCTGCAGTAAAAGCCGATTCAACACTTCCATCTAAACACCAGTCACCACAGGCTGCTAATTTTGAATTATTATCAATGAGGATAGATGCTTCTTGGCGTTTAGTGCCCTTTGCGTATCGCCAAAAATGAACATCTTTATGAACAGCTTTGGACACATCCTTTCGAAGGAGTTGGCTAGTTTCTTGACAAAGATGGGTTAAAATAGAGTCTTTACTATCGTTCATATGTAAATCTGCCCAACGATGTGCTGATTGTATGAGTAGTGAATAGCGATTCTTACGGTCAGGCTTATTGCTATTAACCGATATCAAGTCAATATCTGATTTGAATATTTTTGCACAATCAAAATCAAGATCTAAAGAATCCTCAAGTCCAAGCATTACCGAAATACAGCTGGTCATGAGGTAATCTTGACGTTCATTGTAATACTTGAATTGCCTTGGCATTAGTTCATATGTTTGTTTGGCAGGAGCAGTGATAATGACCCAATCAAACCCTAAATATGTTCCGCCGCCTTCAGATTGAAGTTGCCATAGGTCATCGAATTTATTAATGCTAGTAATACGAGTGGATAACTTAATATCTAGACCCTCAGACAAATATTTAGCCATAGAATTCATACCAGGAGTGCCAATATAATGTATATCTTCATAATTCGAAGAGTGTATTTTAACAATGGTGTCGCCTCTAAATTCCACAAAACGACCACGCCAGGGAACTAGAACTTTATTGTCTAGCATGGGTTTTATAAAACGCTTAAAGTCTATTGTATTAGCTGTAAAATATTGAGCGCCGTGATCAAAACAAAAAGGATCTGCTCTACGTGTTGCCATTCTGCCTCCTACGCCACGCGCCTTCTCGAACAGAGTGACATCAGCCATGCTTTTTAAATAATTAGCACAAGTTAAACCACTTATCCCTGTTCCTATAATTGCTATTTTACTCATTTATTACCTTATTTATAGTATTTTCTGATCGTAATGGAAATTTTTTAGAGGGGTAATCTGATATATAATTCCTCAATATAAAGTCAACGGATGAAAAAGCAATATCATTCCAAGGAATTGAATCAAATGAAAAAAAATCTACAGATTCGGTTTCAATTCCAGGACTTGCTTTTCTTTGAGTTAATGTTGCCAAATACAACATATAGACTTGGCCAATATGAGGTAAATTAAAAATACAGTAGAGTTGTGTGATATTGGGACTAATGCATGCTTCTTCTTTTGCCTCTCTTAAAGCCCCTTCTTCGAGTGTTTCACCTAATTCTAAAAAACCAGCTGGAATAGTCCATTTGTTTTTTTTAGGATCGATAGCTCGTTGACATAGCAATATTTCATTTCTATATACTGGTAATATTCCTGCAATAATCTTTGGATTTTCATAATCAATAGAATTGCAGTTTAAGCAAACAGCACGTTTTATTGAATCACCTTCAGGTATTTTATAGTTAATATCAGAGCCACATAGTTTACAAAATCTAATCATCATACCTCATTCATTTTATCAAGTTTCACCAAATTATGATAAAATTAAGCTCTATGGGCAAACATATACTCGAACTATATTGCAAGAGTGAATTCGAAGTTGAAACCAGAAATGACAATTAAATATATAGTACTAGTTGTACTATTGATTGTTATTTCAGGCCTTATTTTTTTTCAAAAAAATAGGGATTTACTAGCAAAAGAAGCCTTAACAGAACAACCTTTTAATTTCTATAACATCAAAATAAAGACATTATCTGGAAAAATATTAGAATTAACAGATTTTAAAAATAAGATTGTATTAGTTGTTAATGTTGCGAGTAACTGTGGTTTTACTAATCAATACAAAGACCTAGAAGCTCTATATCAGCAATTCAAATTAGAGGAATTTGTTATTCTTGGCGTTCCTTCGAATGACTTTGGCGGACAAGAGCCAGGGAGCGCTGAAGATATTCAATCCTTTTGTCGATTAAATTATGGCGTGTCATTTCCTATGGCTGAAAAAGTTAAGATTAAAGGTAATCAACAGCATGAATTGTATTGCTTTTTGACACAGTCAAACCCTAAATATAATGGAAATGTTAAATGGAATTTCACAAAATTTTTAATCGATAAAAATGGACAAGTTGTTGATAGATTTTCTCCTGTAACTGAGCCATTGTCAAAGAAAGTCGTTGGTCGCATTACAAAGCTGATCAAATGATAGGAAATTTATATCCGATGGTCTTAAGGTGTCTACTATGAAAATTTTGTTAACCGGAGCAAATGGTTATATTGGATATCGATTATTACCATTACTAGCTCGACTTGGCCATACCATCGTATGTTGTGTCAGAGATAAAAATAGATTTATTACCCCTGACATATATC
>JABIQV010000067.1 GCA_018699495.1 bacterium
CTCGTACATCAATGTGGAAGTCTTCAATCCCTTGGATAAAAGATCATCTATTGTTAGGTTCGGGGCCAGATACAATTAAGTATATGTATCCAAAGTACAGACTTGCTGACTATGGTGTTCTAGAAGGTGGGCATAATTTTACGCCGGATAGGTTACATAATGAGTACTTAAATACCCTGGCCTCAAAAGGGGTGATTGGGTTTATATCATTTTATTTTGGTATCGTTTTATTTTGGTTTGTTTTTGTGATTAAAGATATTTATGACGCCAAAGCGAATGCACTACGATATTTAAGTATGGGATGTATTGGGGGCATAGGTATTTATCTTGGACAAGTTCTGTTTAACTTTGGAGTTGTTGCGACGTTAGTTCTGTTTTATTTATTAATGGGATTAGCCGTTGCAATTAAGGAAATACGAAATAATGACATTGGATAATCAGAAGAAATTAGATCTGAAAAGACTTCCTTTAATGTGGTCTTTAATTTTAGTCTCACTATTTGCTTTGATGGTCGTCGGTATAGTCGAATTTGTGAAACCCTTACAAGCAGAGCTTAATTATAGAAACGGATATTTTAATTTTTTTCATAAGCAGTATGATAAAGCGATTTTGTCATTACAGAAAGCTGTCGATTATGCTCCATGGGAAACCCATTATCGAGTTCAACTTGGAAAGTCATACGAAAAAGCTGCAGAAGTTGTAACGGATCCTGTTCTTAAATTGAAGTTACTTGAACAAGCTAAGATTGAATACGAACGTATCGTAGAAATTGACGACAAAAACCCTTGGTACTTGAATAGACTAGGTGCGATTCACCAAGCCTTTTCAAAAGTAAATACTCAAAAGCAATCCGTGTATTTGGATTTTGCCCACAAATATATAAAAGAGGCTGCCGAGAATGATCGTAATAATCCGTTGTTTCAAATGAATATGGCATTTTTTTATCATAAAACTGGATTTTTTGATAAAGCCGAGAGTTATTATAAAAAAGCATTGGATATTGATAGCCGGTTATCCGAAGCAGCTTATAATTATGCGGAACTTCTTTTAAAGAGAGGGGATGGTGACGGCGCTTATGGACTGTACAAAAGCGTTTATGATAGGTCTCCAAATTTTGGAAAGGCTGCGGAGATTCTTGCAGATTTGACTATTAAACTTGAAAAGTATAGTGAAACAGAAGTTTTTCTAACCACAGTAGTTGAAAAGGATCCTACGAATCAATCGGCTCTTCAAAATTTTATTATTGTATTGTTTAAGCTAAATAAGTTTCAAGACGTAATCGACTTATATGATTTAAATAAAAACGTTATTGGTACGGATAATGCAGGTATATATAAACTGTACGTTCAATCGTTGATTGACTCGGGGCAACTCAAACGTGCGAAAGATGCATTAGAAGAGTATTTGATACAGTATCCAGAAAATGAGATAGCTCAAAATGATCTAAACTCTCTCAAAAAGTATATACGTACACAGTCAATAAATAAATGACAGATACAGTATTATTAGCGATAGATAACAAAAGAACCTCTGAACTTTGGTCTGCTTCAGAATCGGTTGAAGAACTTCGAGAACTTTGTCAAAATTTAGGATATTCAGTTACAAATATCGAAATCCAAGCTAGAGAAAAACCTCACACAAAATTTTATGTGGGTTCGGGTAAACTTAAAGAAATCAAAGAAATCTATAAGGAAAAAAATATCGGTCTATTCGTAACAGATGACGACCTGAGTCCCCTCCAACATCGGACATTAGAAGCCGAGCTATCCGTTAAGGTTATGGATAGAACCGGCATAATCCTTGAAATATTTGCAATGAGAGCAAACTCTAAAGAAGCTCAGCTGCAGGTAGAATATGCCCAATTAACATATTTAAAGCCTCGATTAACACGAATGTGGACACATTTATCTAGACTGGGTGGTGGAATTGGAACTCGGGGGCCCGGTGAAAAACAGCTTGAAGTCGATAAACGTCAAATTCGGAATCGAATGGACACGATTAAAGAAAAATTGCTCAAAATTGAGAAACAGAGGGGGCTCAAAAGGGAACGACGTCTGACAACACCTATTTTAACTGGTTCAATTGTAGGGTATACAAACGCTGGAAAGTCGACTCTTTTGAATAGTATGACCGAGTCTAATGTTACGGCTGAAAGTAAGTTATTCGCTACTCTAGACCCAACAACAAAAACATTTAGGATTCCGAGCAATGAAAAGGTTTTATTAACTGATACGGTGGGATTTATTCAAAAGCTTCCTAATCCTTTAAAGACATCGTTTAAGGCGACGTTAGAAGAAATAAATGAAGCAAATTTTATTTTACATGTTATCGATATTTCGCATCCTAATTGGGAGTCAATGCTTAAAACATCAGAAATATTATTGGAGGATTTGGGTTCAAATAAAATCCCAACTATATATGTATTTAACAAGATAGATTTAGTGAAAAGTCCATCAACATATGACACGATTCACAAGTATCATCCAAATGTTTGTATCTCAGCAAGTAAAAAAGAGTCTCTTTCAAAATTATTGGATGCGATCCAAAAGCTTTTGGATGTTTATCAGAAGGAATACGTGTTCCGGGTCCCATTAAATAGAATGGATATTGTTCATCTTCTTCATCAACATGGCCAGGTTTTGGAAGAGGAATACAAAGAATTAGTTACAATTAAAGTCAAAATTAACAAAATAATTGCAGAAAAAATAATGGGACAGCTTGAGAAAAAAAGAGTATGATTTTTAACTTAATGAATAAAATACGATATCTAAAATTTTTCCTTATTTTGCTTGTAGTATCTAATACAGCGTTTTCACCATTATTTGCGTCGTTAGGACGCACTTATGGAAAATCAAAAGGGTTTGCTTTAGTTGAGTTATATACATCCGAGGGGTGTAAAGCTTGTCCGAAGGCAGAGAAGTATTTGAATGAATACCTTAATATCGCAAGACAAAGTAATGTTGAAATTATTTGTTTATCGTTTCATGTCAATTATTGGGATTACCTTGGGTGGGTAGATAAAAATGCATTGCCTGAATTTACGAATAGGCAGATTAATTACGGTCGTCATTTTGATTCAAAAGGCGTTTTTACTCCCCAAGTTATTATAAATGGCCAGGAAGCTTACGTGGGAACGCTCCGAAAAAAAATAAAGAAATCAATAGGCAGATATTTAGGCAGAAAAAACAAATCTAAATTATCTTTTACAGTCACTAAAGAGTCAGATAGGATCGTTATCGATTACAAACTATCCAAGCTTTATGATGGATCACGATTATATATGGCCATAGTAAAAGAACGGGAAAGTGTCGAGGTTACATCCGGTGAGAATAAAGGTAAACTTTTGAATCATAGAAATGTCGTAAAAAAGATGGTTGATATCAAACCAAACAAAATGGGGAAATTTATCCTATCGACTAAATGGCTTCCCAAAACAGGAGGATACGCACTGATTGGGTTCTATCAGTCTTTAGATTCTCATGAGATATTTGCTGCAAATCAGATGAGCATTTCATTACTTGAGAAGTCAATATATCTTGATATCGAGGAAGATGATTCGGAAGATTCAGGTGACAATACAATTTCAAATGTTTCAGCTTCAATAATAGGGTTGTAAATAACAAAAATTAAGGACGAAGACACACGTTTTAATTTCTAGACTGCATATTTTTTTGAGGGTCAGTAATTTTAAAAAAACTAAATAAATGTTTAGATAGCAAGACAATATAAACCACTTAAAATAATATATTATTTTTATCTTTTTACTGATTGATTTAGAAATAAGTTAAATGGTTCTATAAATGCCGTTACATTACTTAATAAGTAAATTTATTTTTTAGGTGCAGTTGGTGGTTTTTTAGCAACCTTTTTCACTGCTGCGCCTAAATTTTCCTTAAGAGCCTGTTGTTGCATCAAGCTGTTAAAGCCTAGTTTAGTCATACTATTTTTAATGAGTCCGGTGAATGATCGTACAGCTGTCATATTTAGTCCTCCTTACTATACTTAATACCACAAATTTTATATAAAAAAA
>JABIQV010000068.1 GCA_018699495.1 bacterium
GCTAATTAATCCCTTAAATATTGATTTTTTTAAACAAATCGGATATATATAGATGCCAAGATTTACGAATAAATGATGACTAACTTAAAAATAATCAACCAAGCCCAAACACAAAGGAGCCTTCCATGAGCGAAGAATTAAAAAAAATCAACGACATTGTTAAGAAAGAATCTGTCTTTATAGATGCACTTCTTGAAGAAGCTAAAAAAGTAATCGTCGGACAAACTTACGTTCTTGAACGTTTATTAATAGGCGTGTTAACCGGTGGTCACGTTCTCTTAGAAGGCGTACCTGGACTTGGTAAAACATTATCGATTAAAACCTTATCTCAAGTATTAAAACTAGATTTCAAACGTATTCAGTTTACCCCTGATCTATTACCTGCTGACGTTATTGGAACCTTAATATACAACCAACAAACCAATGAATTTTCGCCTAAACTTGGCCCAATTTTTTCTAACTTAGTTCTTGCCGATGAAATTAACAGGGCGCCTGCTAAAGTTCAGAGTGCCCTTTTAGAGGCTATGCAAGAACGGCAAGTAACACTTGGTGATAAAACGTATCAACTACCAGACCCGTTTCTTGTATTAGCCACGCAAAACCCGATTGAACAAGAAGGAACATATACATTACCAGAAGCCCAAGTTGACAGATTCTTAATGAAACTACGTGTCACATACCCTAAAAAACATGAAGAAAAAGAAATTCTTATGCGAGCAAGCCAAGGCGGAAATGCTCACTCAACTAAAATCAATGCAATTGTATCTGGTGAAGCGGTCTTAAAGGCTCGAAAAATAGTTGACCAAATCTATGTTGATGACCGAATTAAGGACTACATTTTAGACCTTGTTTATGCAACAAGAGACCCAGAATCATACAACTTACATTCTTTAAAACCATTAATTGAATATGGAGCATCTCCTCGAGCATCTATCTTTATGGTTCAGGCAGCTAAAGCACATGCTTTTATTAGAAAAAGAGGGTATGTAACACCTGAAGATATAAAAGCAATAGGAAAAGATATTTTTAGACATCGTATTGTTCCATCTTTTGAAGCAGAAGCAGAAGAAATGGATTCAGACGCTATAATTGATGCTATATTTGCTGAAATTGAAGTCCCTTAACCATTTTAATAGGAAACGTATAAACAAATGATTCCTTCCGAGATACTTAAGCGTATTCGTGCTATTGAAATAAAAACCCGCCGGGTCGTTAATTCGACCTTTTCAGGCGAGTACCATTCCGTATTCAAAGGACAAGGTATGAGTTTTGCGGAAGTCAAAGACTATCATCCAGGCGATGACATTCGACTCATTGACTGGAATGTTACGGCGAGAATGCAATCGCCCTTTATCAAAGTATTTGAAGAAGAGCGAGAATTGACGGTGATGCTCATGGTTGATTTAAGTGGGTCTGGAGACTTTGGAACGTCGGAAAAAACCAAAGTAGAAATTGCGGCTGAAATAGCGGGTGTCCTTGGTTTTTCTGCCATTAAAAATCAAGATAAAGTAGGATTGCTCCTATTTACAGACCAAGTAGAACGCTATATTCCCCCAAAAAAAAGTAAATCTCACATTCTACGTATTTTAAGAGATATTTTTTACTGTAACCCAGAATCAAAGCTAACATCATTAAAAGCTGGTCTCGAATACATGAATAACATCATGAAAAAGAAATGTATTGTTTTCTTAATTTCTGACTTTATGGATGACGGGTATGAAACCAGCTTAAAAGCCATTAGCCGCCGTCACGACGTTATCCCGATTATTATCGAAGATCCAAAAGAGATAGAACTTCCACAAGCAGGATTAATCACACTTGAAGACGAAGAAACCGGAAATTTAATCCATGTAAATTCAAACTCTAAACATTTTAGAGAAACGTTTAAAAATCTAAATATTGTTCGGCAAAACGAACGTGATCGACTTTTTAAAAAGCTTAGTTTAACTGCCATCCACGTAAAAACTGATGAACCTTATATCGAACCTTTATTAAGGTACTTTAAAACAAGATCAAAAAAGTAGGATTAAATGATAAATTACACAAAAAAACAATGCTCTCCCGCTCAAGCTTATTCTCATGAATCAACCTCATTAATTAACCAGGGGCTACTTAATCGCGGGTCTCATTTATTGCACGGGCTTCTTACATTATTGGTTCTGATATTTGTTTTTCTTATCAACACAGTTGATGCAGCTACTACGTCTCGAAATCCTAACAACCCGGTGATCCAGGTCAAGCATTCTATATCACCTATTAGGGGCACCGTTGGGGAAATATTTAACTATTCCTTAACCATTACCTCTAATTTAAATGTAGCTATTATTCCAATAGACCCTGCAGATTTATTATCTGAATTTACAATTTTAGACCAATCAATTAAAACTGTGGGCGCGGACAAAACACGTACGACTGTTATTTCGGCTACCTTTGCTAAATATGATACGGGTCGATTTGTCGTTCCAACAAGTTCCATTGATTATTCGTTTGCAAAGACATCCTATAAAGTGAACCTTCGTCCATTACACCTTTCCGTTAGCCAAACGACGTCTACTGCAGATATGGTTTTAAAAGATGCGGCACCCCCATTTAAATTAACTATTTCTTATGGGCGATACATTATTTATTTACTCTGTATACTTGTGCTTATTCTTATTGGAATAATTGTGATGATTTGGGTTAAACAGAAACAAAACAAAGGGCCCCTACGTGTAGAATCAGTTCAAGAAGACCCTAGAAAACCATGGGAACGTGCATTAGAAAGAATCCAAGTGATAGAATCTACAAAACTTAAATCGGCAGATCAGATAAAGCCGCTATACTTTGACTTAACCGAAACATTGAAAATCTACTTTTCCGAAATATTTGGTACAGGATTTGTTGAAAAAACAACGACTGAGATTATCGACATGTTAGACGTTTATATCGATGACCAATCAATTCGACGCATTCGTAACCTATTTGAAAAAACTGATTTAGTAAAATACACCCAAACTATTCCTACCAAAGCTGACCATTTCGAAGTCCTAAAGAAAACAAAAGAAATTGTTATTCGATTAAAAACCGTTGCTATCGACATCAAAAAGAAGAAGGAAGAAGCTGCTGGAAAAGCAAAAGAGAAGGCAAAAATAAAAAAAGACCGAGCAACTTCAGAACAGGTGCCTACTTTGCCGACAAAAAAGAAAACAAATGCCCCTTCTCCTAAAATAAAAAGTACAAAGCAATCTCCTACGAAAACAGATGCTGATAAGGCTTCGCCATCATGAGATTTGCATCACCTTGGTTTCTGCTTTTATTTATTGTTCTTTTTGCCGTCTATTATTTTAGAAAATCTAAAAAGAAATATACGACGATTAAATATTCGCAAATATCTCACTTGGTACATTTAGAAAATTCCTCTACAAAGTTCCTCGTTCGATGCGTTCCTGTTTTACGATTCATTATTTTATGCCTAATCATTTTGGCACTTGCTCGACCTCAATCTGTTTCAACAGAACAAGACGTTTTATCCGAAGGAATAGATATCATGTTTGTCATGGATACCTCTGGAAGTATGCTAGCAGAAGATTTTGTTCCTAAAAATAGGATTTCTGTTTCAAAAAGCACGGCCATCGACTTCGTAAATAAACGTCAATTCGATAGAATTGGATTGGTAGTATTTGGCTCTGATGCCTACACGCAATGTCCGCTCACGCTTGACTATCTCGTTCTCAAAAAATTTATTAATGATGTCCAAACTGGTATGGCTGGACAAGGAACATCTATCGGCCTTGCCATAGCAACGGCGTTAAACCGTTTTTCATATAGTGTTTCAAAAACAAAACTGCTTATTTTAGTAACCGATGGTGAAAATAATAGTGGCCAAATTGACCCAATTACAGCTAGCCAACTGGCGAAAGATTTAGGTGTCAAAATCTATACGATTGGTGTCGGAAAAAAAGGTGGCGCGCCCATCCCTTACTTTGATGATGTCTATGGAAAGCAATATCGACGTCTGCCCAATGGTACATTACTCATGCCCAAGTTAGATGAAGCTCTTCTAAGGAAGATAGCAAATGAAACCGGCGGATTATATTTTAGAGCAACAAATAAAAAATCGTTGGAACAAATTTATTCTGATATCGATAAGTATGAGAAGACCGTGATAAAAACAAAAAAATATTTTAATTATAAAGACCTCTTTTCACTACTTTTGTGGATTGCGTTTACGCTGTTCGTTATAGAGTTAGTGGTTGCAAATGTTATTTTAGTGAGAATACCATGAGATATGAAAACCCTGATTTACTAAATTGGTTGATTATTGTTCCTGTTTTCATGGCGCTCTCTTATATTGGATTTTACCTAAAAAAGAGAAATTTGAACCAACTTATTTTGCCGGCATTATGGCCAAAAATCATTCCATCTTTAAGTTTTACGCGTCGTTTTTGGAAACGAGCTGCTCTTATAACCGCTATTTCTGTTCTTATTATTTGCCTTGCGAGGCCTCAATGGGGGGTTCGTTTTGAAAAAATTGAGCGCAAGGGACTTGATATATTCATTGCCCTTGATACATCTCTTTCAATGTCAGCACAAGACATTCGTCCCTCTCGTTTTAAAAAAGCAATCCGGGAAATTCAGGGCTTGATTAATGCTCTAAAGGGTGACCGCGTGGGTCTTATTGCATTTTCAGGGGAATCGTTTATTCAATCTCCACTTACTCGAGATTATAGTGCGGCGCGTCTCTTTCTTAATCAAATGAAAATAGGAATGATTCCTACCCCAGGAACGAATTTAACGGATGCCATAAAAATTGCCTTGTCGTCATTTCAAAAAAAAGATTCGCGGAAAAAGATTCTCATTGTATTTTCTGATGGTGAACAATTTGCTAAAAACTCTCTTGCCATGGCCGAAAAAGCAAAAAAACAAGGTGTCATTATTTATACGGTCGGGATTGGGTCGGGGGAAGGAGAGCCAATACCAATAATTAATAAAAACGGAACCATCAGTGGGTATAAAAAAGATAAAACAGGATCTGTTGTTTTATCAAAAATGAATGAATCTCTTCTTAAACAAATTGCCGTCAACACTTCAGGAACATACTTTCATTCGGATAAATCTGTTTTGGTTGTTGATGCCCTATATCGTGAAATTTCTAATTTAGAACGATCCGATATAGAATCTGAAATGATGCAACGTCATGAAGAACAATATCAGTGGTTTTTACTTCTTGTGTTTATTCTTCTCATATTTGACAGTTTGTTTTTTGAAAGAAAGCCCGTTTCTAGGGAATGGAAAGGTAGAGTATAAAAATGAAAATACAATACCTTCTTTTTTTAATTCACCTAACGCAAAAAGCGAGTCGAGGAATCACTCATTTAGGGATCTCCTTACTTTGTACGATGCTTCTAATCCATTCGACACCCCTTTCGGCAGTAACGATATCTGAATCGTTAGACAATAATAAAGCCATTCAATATGCTGAAGATGGCCATTACGATAAATCGATAGAAACATTTTCACACCTACTCACCAATGAATCTATCACTCCAAAAATATTAAAAAATTTGGGGGACGTTTATGCAAAAGATCAAAACATGCAAAAAGCAGAGGAAGCCTACCTTCTCGCCATTCCAAACCTAAGTCCAGACGAACAGAGGGACACTTATTATAACCTGGGTAACATTTACTACGAAAAAAAAGAATTCGAAAAAGCTAAAAAAAGCTACATCTCTGCGCTTCAACTCGACCCTACCCATCTACTTTCTAAAAACAATCTTGAATTGACCAACTACCAGATAAAAAAACTTGAAAAACAAAAAAAAGAACAAGACAAAGAAGACCCTAAAAAGAACGAAAAAAAGAAGAAGAAGAAGAAGAAAAAGAAACAACAAAAACCTGAAGAGATGCAAAAAGATAAAGACGTAAACAAAGCAAAACAGCAAGAAAAGAAAAAAAGAGAAGACAAGAAAAAAAATGCAAAATCAATCTTAAAACTTCTTGAGAAAAAAGAACAAGACGCGAGACAAAAACATTTAGACAGACTCCTTCCAAAAAATAATCAATTAGTCGAAAAAGATTGGTAATATTAGGCTAAAATTAGGTAAACTAACGATTCAAATGGTAAAAAAACTTACACATATTTTAATAATAGCAACTGTATTTATAGCGAGCACTATAACCTTGAATGCAAGAGAATTAACAATTCAAGCCAGAGTGAGCCAAAAATCAATTTCTCTTAACGGACGTATGATTTACGAACTTGTCATCAATGGCGATGATTTTACAGGAATAGGAGACCCTGTTTTACCTGACCTTGCTGGAATTTTTGACGTCGTATCTAGCGAAAGCTCCCAAAAATACACGTGGGTAAATGGTGCGATGTCTTATTCAATCATAAAGAAATTTACAATGATCCCAGTAAAGTCAGGAGACTTTGTTATTTCAGGATCTCAGTTAAAGGTTGGTAAAACGACAATTACATCAAATACCATAGAAATATCCATAACTCCGGCAAGTAAAACGACATCGCCATCAACATCTCGACAAACCTCTTCCTCACCATCTGTTTCCGTTTCTTCTGTCAAGCAAGCGAGAGGGAACGTATTTATTCAAGGGTCTCTCAATAAATCAACGGCTTATGTCGGTGAACAAATTACTTATATCTTGCGATTTTATCGACACATTCAATTTATTGAGAATATTCAATATGGAGCACCCAAATTTGATGGGTTTTGGATAGAAGACCTTGATCGATCAGAAAAACAATCGGTTGAGTCTATAGATTCTCGACGATTTTATGTATTTGAGCTCAGTAAAAAAGCGATATTTCCACTAAAGTCTGGTAAATCTACAATTGATGGCGCGAAAGCGGGCTATGACATTGTAGGCTTTTTTGGACAATCCCGAGTCATTGAGGCGCCAGCTCTGTATTTGAACGTATTACCTCTCCCCGAAAAAGATAAACCAACGACATTTGATGGGCTAGTCGGCGACTTTAACATCCAATCTACGGTAAATGTTACTGAGGTTACCGATGGGTCCCCTATTTCTCTCAAAATTACCCTCACCGGAAAAGGCAATATGAAATCCGTAAATAAATTAGACTTCACAGCGCCTCCTGAACTAAAAATATATCAATCAGACATTAAAGATACCGTTCTTTCAAAAACTGACTTTAAAGTACGTCGTGAATTTGAGTATATCGTTGTTCCTAAAGCGTCCGGCGAATTTAGAATACCGTCCTTATCTCTTTCTTTTTTTTCACCTCAATCAAAGACCTACAAAACCATTACCACTGAATCCATTCCTATTAAGGTTAGTGGTGTTAAAGTGGTTCAATCAAACAAAAAAGACTCCAGTATTCAACGCATTCAATCTGATATTCGATATTTGAAATCCATTTCTGAACTAACACCACGTCGTCCCATTCTTTCAAGCGCTTGGTTTTGGATTGCTGTATGTTTAAATTTAGCGCTCTCATTGATTGGCTTCATGTCACTCGCTACCAATAAGTTATTCAAAAAAAATGGCAAAGATAAATTAAAACAACAGGCGAAAGAAATCGCTGATAAAAAAATATCGGGTCTCTCAAATGAACTGGACTCCAAATCAAAAATAACCATGTGCCAAACGATTATGCTTGATTATTTATCCAATAAAATTGGATCCTCTTTTTTAGGCATGACTGAAATTGAAATTAAAGAAACCCTTAAGTTAAACAATCTGGATGACATGACAATCATATCTATTTTAACCTGCCTTGAAGAGTTATCTATGGCTGCTTTTGCTCCTACGTCTCAGTCTAAAACAGATATAGAAAACCTCATTGAAAAGGTAACCTCTACAATCCATGGTATCGAAGGAGAAATTAAATGAGCCGTCATGTAAGTTGGGAGTCTTCTTTAATGCTTAAAATGGTTATAGTCGGTCTGTTCGTTATTGGGTTTTCTTCTCAAATAAGCGCGTCCCCCAAAGAGTCATTACGAGACTCTAACCCTGAGGGACACCACCTTCAACAAACATACGTGACGGCAGATATTCCTCAATTATTGATCGATGTCGATTCTTTTTATCAAGATAAAAAATATAATCTCGCTTTTGAACGAATGACCGCAATAGAAAAATTAAACCCAGAAGCAGCGATGGATTGGCGGTTCAATTTTAATATGGGAAATATTTTATTTAAGCTAGGAAATGTAGGCCCTTCGATACACCGCTATAGAGTCGCCCAAAAACTATCGCCCCGAGATAGTGATATTTCGACTAATATAAAGCTAGCAAAAGAGACCATCGTGGACAAAAATATAGTAGGTCAAATAAATGAATTCACCGTGTTACTGTCTAAACTTACCTTTAATGAAGCCACTGTAATTCTAATTATAGTGGCGAGTATGTTTAATGCGTGCCTATTTTTTGCTTTAAGAGGCGTAAAAGGAGAATTAATTAAAAATGCTTTTGGAATTTTACTCGGACTAACTATCCTGTGCCTTATATGTTTTGGCTTGAAATTAACGCTAAATGGGGACAAACAAGGTGTTTTGATTTCACAAAAAATAAATGTCAAAGCAGGTCCTAACGAAACCCTATCCACCCTATTTGTTATCCATGAAGGGACAGAGTTTTCAGTTAGCGACAACACATCCACCTGGTCAGAAATAAAACTTCCGAATGGCTTTACAGGATGGGTTCCAAACACGTCCTTTCTTAGCTTTTAATTAGTTCATTGAAACCAACATCTTTTTATTTAAACTTTTTATTTCTTTTCTTTTTTTATCTAACGCCTCGCCTTTTTGCAACATCACCATTACCTGATCATGTTTTTTCGTTTTCATCGAGTGGTGCATTTGATGAAACAGAGCAGTTGAACTCTATTTTTCTTTTCCCTTTTTCAAAACCGATTTTCACACACACTTTAAAAAGAGTAAGCAGTCTAGAAACGGTTCAAGATGGATTTGGATACACATCTGGAAAATTTTCTGCCTTGCATTCACTTCGAGATATGTCCTTAGGTATTGGCGTCTACTGGGCGTCTACCTCTGATATTCCGATCGTCTCATCTGAAGGATCAAGACCCACTATCACTGGGTATACGGGTGATTCTATGAAGGAGTTTAGAGCAACGTTTACAAAACAAATACTCGACTATCTCATCTTCGGTATGGATGTTAGTTATTTTAAACACGATATCTATAATAAATCCGGGTCATCTTTTACCGTCGGGTCTGGTGTAAATTGGGTTCTATCAAAAGATGTAGCCCTGGGGCTGTATGCGACGAATCTATTCTCGACTGGCGTCATGTGGGAATCTTTAACCGAGTCCGTGCCACTCGCCCTATACGTGAAGAGCCAGTTACGTACATCATTTGCTACATTAAATGTAGCCACTAATTTTTCAAACTACACACTAAATGCCCATAAAAAACTTCATGACGTAATAGAGATAAATACATCTTTTTACCTCCAAAATGATGGGACGACAGGCCAATTAAGAGTGGGTACGTTGGTTTCATTGGAAACATTTAAATTAACCTATTCTAGAAACTTTCTATTTCTCTCCACTCAAACCGCTACCCAAGACTTAATCGGTCTAATTTTGACTTATTGAGACTCTTTGTCGGAAATGATATCTTTTAGTATAAAAACACTGTCACGACATGATAAAAAAGTTAATATAGAACGGTAACAAATGATTATAGATTTAAAAAAGTTAAATAAAGTAAAACCAATTCATTTTATTGGCGTAGGGGGTTGTGGGATGAATCCTATAGCTAAGACGCTTTTTCAATTAGGGTACACAATAAGTGGTTCTGATTTTAAGCCATCGACACTTTCATCCTACCTTATCGAAAATGGAGCTCAAATCACAATTGGTCACCATGAATCTACTATAAATTCTGATATTCAATTGGTCGTATTTTCAACCGCTATTTCACCATTAAATTGTGAACGTATAGAAGCAAAGCGCTTGAACATTCCAACGGTTGAACGCGCAATTATGTTAAATAGTATTATGCAACTTTATACAGAAAAAATCTCCATTGCTGGTACTCACGGAAAAACGACAACGTCATCTATGCTTGCCTGTATTTTAGATGCTTGCCAAAAAGACCCTACTTATATAATTGGTTCTGAAGTTCTGAATTTTGGCAAAAGTTCCACGCTTGGAACCTCTCCCTATTTTGTTGCCGAGTCTGATGAGAGTGATGGTAGTTTTTTATATTTACACCCCAATGTCGCCATCATTAGCAATATTGAAAATGAGCATATGGAGTTTTTTAAAACTAGTGCCAACCTTTTTCAGCACTTTGTAAAATTTTCTTCAGAGGTTATTCAGTCAAATGGCCACTTATTTATAAACGCAGACGACGCACTTTCAACTAAACTTATATCGACGCTCAATACAACTCCTCACTCCGGAAAAATTATTACATATGGGTTGACGACCCTTGCCGATTTCCAGGCAAAAAATATATCTCCTCATAAAAATGGAATTTCGTTTTCGGTTGATTATAAAGGCACCCCTATAGGTGCTATCGACCTGCGTGTATTTGGTATTCATAACGTTTACAATGCGTTATCAACAATAGCTTATGCTATGTCGCATGGACTTCCTTTTGATGGGATTCAAAAGGGGCTTCTTAATTTTTATGGAACAAAACGACGTTTTCAGTTGATTGGCGAAAAAAAATCAATTTCAGTATTTGATGATTATGGACACCACCCTACCGAAATCAAAACAACTTTAGAAGCCATTAAAAACAGCTTCGACCGACGCATTGTTTGTATTTTTCAACCCCATCGATATACACGAACCCGCGACATGTTCGCGGCTTTCTCAACAGCCTTTGACCCAGCCGATCATGTCATTATTACCGATATATTTTCGGCTCATGAAAAAGAAATTAAAGGAATAAATAGCCAAACACTCGTCCAAAAAATTTCTAATGAAACAGACCAAGTGGTATCCTATATTGGCGATAAAAATTTAATTGTTGATGAAATTATGCCTCTTCTTAAACCAAAGGACATTGTTATAACAATGGGTGCAGGAGATATTCATACGGTTGCAAATGATTTATATCACCAGTTAAGCCTTAACTAGCTTGAATTCTTGATTATAAAATCAACTTTCCCAGTAGACCGATTAACATCTATTAAGCAACATGGACTTGCAAAATCCGTATTAATTATTGAATCTGTTCAGGAACTCATTGCGTTTTATAAAACTAACCAGCCCTATACACTCATTGGAAAAGGGTCAAATTCAATCATTCATCCGGACTGTTTTTTAAGCCCAATTTTACAACTGTCACAGACACTGACCCCTGTATCATACAAACAATCAACATTAACTGTTCCTGCAGGACTTCCTACCCATCACCTCATGGGATTTCTCCAAAAATATGAATGTTCGAGTCTTGAATTTTCCGCAGGAGTCCCTGCATCTGTCGGAGGTATGGTTACCATGAACTTTGGATGCTGGGGCCATTCAATATCGACTTTTTTAATTCGAGCGAGATTCATCGATTCTTCAGGTAATGATATGTGGTTAACTAATGAGGAAATTGAATTTGGCTATAGAACAAGCATCATTCAAAAAAATAACTTAACGTTAATTGAAGCCGAATTTTTGTGCACGCCTTCTACAAAAGAAAAAATAAAGGCACGTATTGATACATCCCTTAAAAAACGGCTCGCTCATCAACCCCTTCGACACAATACATTTGGAAGCATTTTCAAAAATCCTATTGGAGACTTTGCAGGACGACTTATCGAAGAAAGTGGATTAAAAGGCCATTCCATAGGCAATTTGCACCTATCGAATCAGCATGCAAATTTCATGGTTAATACTGGACACTCTACATATAAAGACATTGTTGAATTTTTACAAACCATCCAGGACATCGTATTATCTAAGACAGGTATTCATCTTGAAAAAGAAGTTAAAAGCTTAACCCCTTATTCCTGTTCTAAATTAGGGTCACCTAATCTAACTTAATAACTATAAAAACTAACTATATGACAAACTCAGATCAATCACTAAAAGAAAAAACTATCGGAATCCTTTACGGAGGGTTTTCGGAAGAACGGGAAGTCAGTCTTCGCTCCGGAGTTAATATCAAACAAGCGCTCGACACGTTAGGGTACAAATCGGTACTTATTGATCCTGCACGAACACCTCTTTATTCTCAACACTTTGATATCGCTTTCATAGCACTTCATGGAAAATTTGGCGAAGACGGAACCTGCCAAAGTTATCTAGAGCAAAAAGGAATCCCTTATACCGGATCAGGCGCAAAGGCCTCTGCATTAGCAATGAACAAATATTACTCAAAGTGTTTTATGATAGAAAACGATTTACCAACACCTCAATTCCAATTGTTAACCAAAAACAACTCATCCACACACTTATCCTTTCCTATTATCTTAAAGCCCATTGATGGAGGATCTAGCGTGGATGTTTTTAAAATTTCAAATTCAACCGACTTAACCGATAGTCTTTCTACCTTGTTTAATCGTTACCCCATAATTATGGCAGAATCATTTATTGAAGGACGAGAACTGACAGTAGGTGTTATCGACATGCCTGAACCAAGCGCTCTTCCCGTTTTAGAACTTCAATCTCAAAACTCATTTTATGATTACGAAGCTAAATATACGACCGGAATGACTAAATTTATTCTTCCAGCCCGCCTTCCTGACGACTTAACAAAAAAAGCCCAATATTACGCAAAACAAATGCACGAAAAGATGGGTTGTAAAGGAATGTCTCGAACAGATATGATCGTCGACGACTCTGATTCGCTTTATCTTCTTGAAATTAACACTATTCCAGGTATGACAAACTTATCTGACCTTCCCGCTCAGGCAAAAGAAGCTGGAATTTCCTTTGCATCTTTAGTAGAACTTATATTAAAACGTGCAAGTTAAACGAATAGTTATCACGACATCCCTAATCATCGTCATATGTTGTGCATGGTTTGTTTACCCTTTTTTAAAAATCACAACAGTATCCGTCAACGAGCCCGATTTTATTAATACGACTCACCTTCAAGCCTATGTCGATGCGACTATAGTTGACCATCCCTTCTGGCGTCCGTTTATGCCCTCGTTTAAATCAAATTTAACCGACACATTCCCTCAAGTTGATATGGTACGCGTTTCCTTATCAAAAAACTTATCCCTTCGTCTGCACCTAGAGTCAAAACCACCATGGGTAGGCTGCTTAATCGATCAAGATATTTACCTGTTTTCAAAAGATGGGATATGGCTCAATAAAACAGAAACGTTTCAAAACGATGCTATTTTAGACGCCATCCCTATTATTAAAAAATTAGAAAAGCCCCAAATTTCAGCGTCAAACTGGCCCGAATTTTCAGATAAAATTTATCCTTTGATATCTGCATTGACCACCGCTTTCTCCGACCAAAATCTTCAAATATATCAAACAACGTCTCAAGACTGGATATTATTGTATGATGATATAATTCCTATTCGCTTAGGAGATGAATCAAATATTAAGCAAAAACTCGCCGATTTTTTAACCTTCAAAGCCCATGTTTGGAAGCCAACAGATAAAATATCTGCAATAGATTTGAGAATTCCTGGTAAACTTTTTGTACACTACAACTAGGAGCAACCTCATTCAATGGCATTAAACTGTATTGCGGGACTGGATATTGGACACAAAGAAATTAAACTGACGCTCTGCGAAGTTGATGAAAATCATGACGTTAATGTGTTAAGTACGTCGTCTAGTATCACATCCGGTTTAGAAAAAGGAAAAATTGTAGATAAAGATGCGCTGACTGCGGCTATCAAAAGTGCGCTTATGCGTGCTCAAAAAAATAATAAATTTGCAATCAAATCCATCATCTCCACGCTCCCTCTTTTTATGGCGAAATTTTCTACAAACTCTGGATTCATTCACTTAAATGAAACCCAAGAAATCGACCAATCACATGTCGATTCATGTTTAAAACGTGCAAAAAATATCATTCAAACACCTAACATCATGGCGGCTCATATTCTACCCATAGAATACAGAATAAATGGAGAGTTGGTCGATAATCCAGTGGGAAAGAAAGGTCAAAACTTAGAAGTTCTTTGCCATTTCGTATTTTCATCTAAGTCAGAATTACAAACATTAATGTCGATTTTAAAAACATTAAATTTAACGGTGAATGGAATTATTTACGGACCCATCGCTTCAGTAAAAACCATTTTTAATACCAATGAATTAAATGAAGGTGCAGGACTTGTCGATATTGGAAAACATTTTTCAACAGTCTCTTACTTCAAAAAAGGAGTCCTTATTCAAGGGTCTATCATTCCCATTGGTACAGAAACATATATTAAAGATCTTTCATTAATCCTTAAAATTCCTGAATCCAAAGCTGTCGACTACTTATCCGAAAATAAAACACCTCCCTTACCTTTAGCAACTGACATTATTAATGCCCGCCACGCTGAACTTTCGTCGTTCATCAAAAAAGCGTTTAACGGATGCGCCCCTTTAGACGCTAAAACGGCCTTGATTGGAGGTGGGGTTCAGATAAAAAACCTTCGATCACACCTTGCAAAAAAATTAGACATCACCACATTTCATCAAATGCCTCCAAATATTCTGTCGATTCTTCCTTCTGACAAATACGTGACTAGCGTTGGTCTCGTTTTAAAAGGATTAAGCTCACATTGTCTAGAAAGTCA
Source organism: bacterium (assembly GCA_018699495.1). GTDB lineage: Bacteria > Margulisbacteria > Marinamargulisbacteria > JABIPA01 > JABIPA01 > JABIPA01. Next base: position 14,689 of record JABIQV010000068.1, read on the forward strand.
TCATTCAGAAACTACGATGAAAACTAAAATTCTAAAATGGTTTTTGGACTTTTTTTGATGGGTTTTTTTTCGTCCATCTTCTATGCTATAATTTTTTTGTTACGATCTTTTCATGGTCGAATTCAACAATAATATTTCTTAAACATGTCACTAAATTAGACAATTTTGAATCACTATTATTTAAAGGAGAAATACTTTGGCTTCTGAAGATTTGTTAAGGCAATTTGCCACAATTAAGGTTCTAGGAATCGGTGGAGGCGGAGGAAACGCCATAAATCGAATGGTAAGTACTTCTTTAAAGGGTGTAGAATTCTGGGCAATAAATACAGATGTTCAAGCACTAAATGTATCGCTAGCTGATTATAAATTACAAATCGGCTCAAAACTCACAAAAGGTCTTGGAGGAGGAGCTATCCCAACTATGGGAGAACAAGCTGCGAAAGAATCCAAGGACGAAATTGAAATGGCCATTGAAGGCGCAGATATGGTTTTTGTTACGGCCGGTATGGGTGGGGGCACAGGAACAGGAGCCGCTCCTTTTGTAGCTAAATTAGCAAAAGAATCTGGTGCACTAACGATAGGTGTTGTTACAAAGCCTTTTCGTTTTGAAGGGCCTATACGTGCTAGGCAAGCCGAAGAAGGTGTTGAACGACTTAGAGAACAAGTTGACGCGTTAATCGTTATTCCTAATGACAAATTACTTTCAGTTGTAGAACGTCTTACTTCTATGGTTGAAGCATTTAAAATAGCAGATGATATTTTAAGACAAGGTGTTCAAGGGATTGCCGATTTAATCACGACTCCTGGGCTTATTAATCTTGACTTTGCAGATGTTAAAACAATCATGAGTGATTCTGGTTCTGCAATGATGGGGATTGGACGTGCTCAAGGTGAAAACAGAGCAATTGATGCTGCGCAACAAGCTATTTCCTCTCCATTATTAGAAGAAACAATTGATGGCGCGACTGGTGTTATTTTAAATATCACTGGCGGAGAATCATTATCATTACATGAAGTTCATGATGCTGCAGATGTCATTTATGGTTCCGTTGACCCGAATGCAAATATAATTTTTGGGTCTGTCATTGATGATTCGTTAAAAGACGAAATATTGATTACAGTTATTGCAACAGGATTTACTCATCTTCAGGAATCAACGACTATTCAAAACTTAATTTCTAAACCAGCTCCTCAAAAAAGTGATTTTTCTACGTTGAAGTCATCTAGTTTAGATTTGGGTGAAACATCTCAAGACACAAAAAACGAACCAACATCGCCTGAGCCTCAGATAGAAACAAGGCAACCTGTATCTACAGGAACAGCGTATTCTTCTGGAATAGGGACATCCCCTTCATCCACGACACGGACTGGGCAACGGTATGAAGATCATGCTCCGAAAGCATCTCCATATCAGGCTTATTCTGAGACTAAACCTGTTGAGCCAGTGAAACAAGAAGTTAGAGAACCTGTTTTTCAAGCTGTTCCTGCTCAAGCATCTCAAAATGAGTCTGCTACAGAACCAGACTCGCCATGGAACGGTCAATCGCAAACGAGACAGTTTGCAAACGAGCCAACGACAGCATCCGTCACGGACTCTACGTCACCGCAACCATCTAGCACAGATGGACTTGATGATGGTCTAGAAAAATTTGACCTTGATGTCCCTGCGTTTTTACGGAATTTTAACAAGCCGTAACCTATCAGGTCTGACCTCGAACAGTTGCATATAACAAGACACTTACCCCCGATCACTTCACATGATCGGGGTAAGTTAGTCTCAAACAAGACACCCTATATCAATTTCACCTCTAATGACTATCTTGGACTCAGTACTCACCCCGATTTAATCGCTGAATCCATCAAAATCTTAAAAACCTGTGGAATGGGGTCAACTGGTTCTCGATTACTTAGTGGGAATTCGTCTCTCGTAGAAGAACTTGAAACTAAAATAGCTGCCTTTAAATTTACCGAATCTGCCTTAGTATTTAACTCTGGATACCAACTCAATAGTGGAATAATCTCTCATATTGTTGGTGCCTCCGACGTTGTATTTGGGGACAAACAAATTCATGCGAGCATGGTTGAAGGATGCGTCCGTTCAAAAGCTAAACTTATACGGTTTAAGCACCAATCATTAGAGCATTTAGAATACTTACTTAAAAAAAACAGGCCATCATACAAAAAAGCGCTGATTATGATCGAATCTCTATATAGTATGGATGGTGATAAAGCGCCTCTTTCAGACCTTATTCGTCTTTCAAAGAACTATAAGTGTGAATTATATGTAGATGAAGCACATGCATTTGGAGTCTATGGTGAAAATGGAGAAGGTTTGGTTTCTAAAGAATTAGCCACCGATATTTCTTATCAAGTTGGGACGTTTGGGAAAGCATATGGCAGTTCTGGGGCATTTATTGCGTGTTCTGAGTCCTTTAAAGCGTCTCTGATAAATTCGTGTAAAGCGTTCATATATTCTACGGCATTACCGTTACCTGTAGTTGCTTGGAACTTAGCCGCAGTCGAGCTAATGCCATCATTGTCAGAACGACGACAAAAACTATATCACCTTTGTGCCTATGCGGCTTCTCTATTTTCATGTAATTGGGGATCTTATATTTGCCCTTATATTGTAGGCGATTCAGAAAAAACCGTTGAACTTTCTGCCGCGTTAAAAGAAAAGGGACTATGGACACTTCCAATTCGACCACCTACTGTTCAGGCATCATCCAGTAGACTAAGGCTTTCTTTAACTTACTGGCATTCAGAATCTGATTTAACCATACTGTATCAGGCTATAAAAAATTGTACCTAATTTATTTATGAAAAATTCGTTTCATCTTGTTGATACACTTAGTTCTAGTCATCACATAGAAAACGCGTCCGTCAAAATTTTTGTTCCTGGATGGGCGACTGATTGCCAACTATTTAAACGGATACCTATTGAACCCCCATTTATTGACTGTACCGTTATTGACCCTTTTTCTTTTTCAGACGATTTAACGACCTTCCTAAGAAATTATCTTAAAGACCATCCATCAGCGACATTTTCTTTTTTTGGGTTTTCTATGGGAGCTCTCCTTATTAGTCAGTTAATCCAGTACCTATCTATCACGACCTGTACGTTACCAATTTCTAACATAATTTTTTGTGGGCTACGATTTAGCTACTCTTCATCCGAAATAAATACGCTTAAA
>JABIQV010000069.1 GCA_018699495.1 bacterium
CAGATAATACCGACGCGCATGCCTCAGGAATTGATACACGTTGAAGCCTTCCTGAAGACAGTATGCAACTGACCCTGTTATGTCTAATTATAAAATAGATGAAAATAGACAAGGTACCCAAAAGAAGACTTAACCAGCATTTTAACTAATGTTTATGGGTATGAAGCAACCGTCTCGACCGATAGTGACCCAAATTTTTGGACTCCGTTTGAAATCAGAACGTCTTCAGGCCCTCATGCCCAAAGGTCTACCTATTTAAAAGAAAGCTTATAAACGAAACACTCAAAAACGTAGTTGTTTTATAAAAAACACTACTCATTCAAAAGAAAAACAAGATCTTCTTTTTTCATTCTATAATCCACAGATTCATTCAAACTAAACATAAGAATCTTCTTAAATAAATCCTTCTTCTTATCCTTAAGTTCCATCATCTTCTCTTCGATACTATCCGCCATCAGTAATCTATAGACAAAAACATGCTTCTGCTGCCCTATTCTATGTGTTCTATCCGCTGCTTGATTTTCAACAGCTGGATTCCACCAAGGCTCTACAAAAAACACAACACTTGCTTTAGTTAAATTAAGACCCACACCACCCGCTTTTAAACTAATTAAATAAGTAGCCGGTTCTTTAGAGGTCTGAAAGTCATCGACATCCTTTTTACGCTTCATAACAGGTGTAGACCCGTCTAAGCGATAATACTTTAAGCCCTTACTCTCTAAGCGCGGTTCTAATACGTCCAACATTGACCTAAATTGCGAATAGACTAAAACAGAATGGCCTTCTAAATGAAGTTCCCTAATTTTAGCTTCCAAAAATTCGACTTTTGGTGACGATTCAATATCCCCAGCTTCCCTAATTAGTTGATTCAATACCGACAATGTTTGTTCTGCCTTCTCTGATTTTTCGCCTGTTTTTTGACCCTTTTCAGTCAATTTATCAGCTGCAATTTTTAATAATTCTGGAGCTGCACAAATTTGGCGTAACCGTAAAATACTTGTAAGAATTGTCATTGTATTTGAACTCTCTTGAGCCACTACCGATCGAGATTCTTGTATTATTTTTGAATATAGTTTCTTTTGAGCCTCGCTCATATTTAACCAAAGGTCAGTTTCAGATTTTTTAGGCAACTCTTTTAAAATTTCATCTTTTGTACGCCTCAACACAAATGGTCTTGCCCGATTCAATACCTGTTGTTCTTTCTTCTCTGAAATAACTTTCTGAAAGTCTTCAATTGTTCCAAAAATCCCAGGAATTGCTAAATCAACAACGGCATAATACTCGAAAATAGAATTTTCAAGGGGGGTTCCGGTCAAACAAACGATAAAATGCGCATTCAATTTCCGAACAGCTTGTGCCCGTTTCGACATCAAATTTTTTGTAAACTGAGCTTCATCAAAAATCACACTCTCAAAGGTAAATGGTGACAGAGACCCATGATCAATCCTCAACGTATCATAAGTTGTTATTACCATATCGCAATTGCCAAAGTCGGTGCTTCTATTTTGACCGAAAAATGTCTTAACCTCTAACGAAGGAAATAACCGATTGACTTCGGATTCCCAGTTATATAACAAACTAGGAGGAACAACAATCAAGTGGATAGGGTTTTCTAGTTTTGGCTTTACAATCCCCTGCTTCATAGCCAATATAAATGTCAAAACTTGAATCGTTTTTCCAAGACCCATGTCATCGGCTAATACAGCACCAAAACTCAAACTATGTAAAAATGCCAACCAAGAATACCCAATGCGCTGATAAGCTCTAATTTTAATACCCTTGTTCTTAGGAAGATCCTGAAGGTCTACAGAATCAAAATTGACCACTTTATTATAAATATCAAACATCTTTGAATCAGATTTAACACTAACCCCTAAAGACTGTAAATTAAACCAATCAAGCATTCTAAAGTTCATTTTTTCCTGTCGAGAATCCTTATCTTTTCCAGAAAATTCTTTGACCATTTTTGAAATTTGTAAAAATGCTTTTTTGTTTTCGTCCGTCAAAAAGTAAACAAAATTATCAGATTCAAAACTATCCATATGTTCTTGGATATTCATCCAAAAGTTTGTATGAACGGGTAAATTTGAAACCTTTACAGATGGCTCATCACGACTCTCATCTATCTCAATAGATAATTCCATACGTTTGGTATAAATAGGTTTATCATTCATCAAAAATGGAAAGGTGTAGTCAGAAACACTCTCTAAAAACAAAGGTAACCGTGCATGAAAATCCGTTTTTGAAATCCGAATTCCCAATTCATTAGGAAGGACAATCATTCGTCCAGTAAACACTTCTATCAATTTTTCAAACAACATAGATTCCAATTCCATATCATGCTCAAAACAACCAAACGATGTGCCATCAAATAAAACTTGATGGGTTCCATTTCTATCCTCTGCATACCCAAAAAAGGACGATGTGAACTTTTCTTTAAATTTCTTATTAAAGGTAATACAAGATGGCTTATAATAGTTGCCGTTAACATTATATAAAATTAACACCATATACGAGTGATGTTCTGGTTCAGGGCAAACATGAACTTCCAAATGACCATCCATTTTAGAAATGCCATTTAAAACAGGGCTACTTAAACGTGTAGACATAAATTGAACTTGATTAAATAAGTCGATAGGAACTTTTGCCGTCTGATTCTGATGAAATTGGTCCGAAACCACATCAAAATTAAAGAAAAACTGAACAGGCTTAGAATATTTAGACTCTTCAATAACATTAAAATCATCATCATGGTGATCTTCTAACTGGGAGCAAAAATCACACAAGTCCCAGGTCCCTCGTGATTCGAGCATTAATAACTCACCCGTAGACAAACAAGCCACAAATAAATTACCCAAGACAACAAAATCATTTTGTTTTTCGCCATCCACAACAACTATCTTAGAAACGTCTACAGTCGTCTTTTGAGAAATACTAAAATTGAGTTCTGACCGTGCAATTTTTTTGTTCGTCCACTTTAACGGGGTTTCCGTATTTCGATTTAAAAGGATCAAATCACAGTCATCCAAATCTTCGAGTATCTCTAATAAATCATCTTCAATAGAGCCATAAGCTTCTGAAAGTTTAACTAGACGTCTCCATCCAAATGGAAGTTTATTAGAAAAAGAGGTGAGTTTTCGCCCCTCATATTTGGCGACCAATTTGAGTTGATCAAAGCTATTCAATTCTAAATAATAATGTAGCATAAACACGAATTTTATAGACGAATCTTAAGCTAGGCAAGCGAAAAGAATAAATCGCAACCCATTTTTTAGAAATTATCCACTAAGTACCGTATTTTTATAATAAAAAAAAATAAAAAAATAGTTTAATATATGGTAAAACATATTTGTCGCATGATATAAAATCAAAAAAAAATGAAACGTTAAAAAAAGGAACTCATTACCAATGTCTAGTCAATCATCTTCTTTATTTTTAGACGCAGCCAATTGCATCAACACACAAAGACCTCCCATTTGGATGATGCGCCAAGCCGGTCGATACATGGATGCCTATCAACAAATTAGAAAAAATCACGATTTTTTAACAATGATAAAAACCCCAGAACTTGCAGCAGAAATAACATTGCAACCGATAGAAAGGTTTGGGTTTGATGCCGCGATTCTATTTTCAGATATTTTGGTTGTCTGCGAAGCACTTGGTTTTCCCTATAAATTAGTCGAGAAGAAAGGCCCCTTATTTGACAAATCTATTGAGACAACGACTCAAATCGACGATATCAAAACGATAGATGTTAAAAACAAACTGGACTACGTATTTAAAGCGATTAAAGAAATTTTACCCAAATTGGCCCCTCACCAAATTCCATTAATAGGGTTCTCAGGCGCGCCTTTTACACTCGCCTCGTATATGATAGAAGGCAAATCATCCCCTAACCTATTAAAGTGCAAAACATTTTATTATCAAAACCCTAAATCGTTTCACAAATTATTAGATAAAATTGCAGATGTAGTCATCACTTACCTCAATCTTCAAATAGAAGCGGGGGTAAAAGCCGTCCAAATTTTTGATACATGGGCCTGTCATTTAAATGATATCGAACTTAATCAACTTAGCATTTCCTATATATCAAAAATTATAAATGGAATTTCAAATAAACGCATTCCAGTTTCTGTTTTTTGCAAAGGATCAAGTTATACATATACTGAAATATTAAAAACGAACCCTTCAATAATTAGTCTGGACTGGAACAATAGTCTAAAAAACATAAAACACAACATCCCCAAAAACGTCGCAATACAAGGAAATTTAGATCCTTTATTGCTCTTTGCCCCAAAAGATAAATTAAGAATCGAAGTAACTAAAATTTTAAACGAAATGAAGGACAGACCGGGATACATTTTCAATCTTGGACACGGAATTCTACCAAAAACCCCTATAGAAAATGTCGAACTAGTCGTTAAGCTCGTTCAATCTTTTTCAAATACACATTAACATTGTTAGTCGAGTAAAAAGATTGCCCTGGTCAAGGATAACAAAAAAAAAAGGACCCAATAAATAGGTCCTTTTACGAAAAAATAACAATTCAAACAAGACAAATTAATAGGTTAATTTGACATATCCACCTTCACAAACCGTCAACTGACAACCCAAACGACGATTCCCTTCCATGCCCAAATCTTCTTCTTCCGGAGTCACTTCATTTAAATTATCCATGCCTTCAAGAACTTCAACTTCACACGTTCCACAAACACCATTACTACACCCGATAGGAACGCCCGCTTCCTCAATAACTTCTAATATAGGCTCATCTGCTTCAACTTCTAATTCTTCATCATTAAGTAAAATTTTTCCCATTTCAATTTATCCTTTCTAAACGCTTCTATTTTAACGTAATAAATAACATCATCATCTATCTCTATATTTTTAATAGTGTTTAGATTTAAAAAATTTACCCTTTATTTAGCCAATCGTCCATATTAAATTTTAACGAACGAAACGTGTCATAAAAAATCTAAGCTAATTTCCTAATTTGTATACCCCTTTAAAACCAAACGTTCATGAAACCCTTTTAATACTGGCAACTCAATATTTTTTAAAGATGCCATTTCTAGTGCATTCCCTAAAATAGCCTGAACTTCCAATGATCTTCCATTCTTTTTATCCAACAACATACTTGTTTCATAAGCTGGCATTTTTCGAGTATCGTCTATCATAAAGTCTACTAACTCACTATTTAAGGGACACTTATAAACCTTTGCCAAAAAGCATACCTCTGCCATTGCAGCTCGTAATGTACCTTCCGATTCATTTAATAACTCAGCCGTATTTTTATCTCCATTAAGAACAGATAAAGGGTTAAAAGCGGCATTCCAAACCAATTTTTTAAACCGTTCCCTCAATATCGAGGGCGTTGATTTGCACGTCACCCCAGCAGCATTGAACCATTTAGAAAGTTGATTCACGATATCTGCTCCAGACCGCGCTGAAGATTCTTGAAAAACACCAAAAACAAGTCGTCCATGACTCTGATGAACAATATGCGTCGGAGAAATTCTTGAGACACATATAAACGCCAATCCACTAATTATGGTTGTATTCGGATACAATTCTGAATATTCATTTTCAATTCCAATCCCATTTTGCAACAAAACAATTACCGTATTTTTTCCTATAAGAGGCTTGATATCTCGAGGAGTTGAACTTCCTTTTAATACTTTTGTTGTAATAAATACTATATCTGACACTGATTGTTTGGGAATATCTTTGCAACTAAAATCTGAAACAAACAAATAATCGTCGCCCAAACTTTTAACGAAAATTCCGTTTTTAGACATAGTTTCTGCGTGCGATGACTGAATTCCCACCGATACGCCTAGTTTTTTCAGTCGAGAAGAATAAAAAGAGCCAATCGCTCCTGCACCAACAAAAAAAGTATCCAAACCCATAAATTTTTCATTTTCCATAACACTACCTCCAATAAATTATCCCAAAATTCACCGTTTTATGGGTTCCAAAATGAACGAAATTCTGGTTTAATTATAGCGTAAATTTTATAATTCATTTATAAAAAATTATATAAGAATAAATAAGAGTAATCCTGGGAGGATACAAAAAATGAGTAAATCGGTTCAGCCAAAGGACATAATTATCCAAATTCAAAAAGAAAAAATAGAGGTTGTTGATTTAAGATTCACTGATTTTCTTGGCATCTGGCAGCATTTTTCAATTCCAGCACAAAACTTAAGCGAAGATGATTTCAAAGACGGATTCGGAATTGACGGATCAAGCATGCGTGGATGGGCACAAATTCATGAATCAGATATGTTAGCGTCCCCTGTTGCAGATACTGCCTTTTTAGACCCCTATTCTCAAGTAAAAACATTAAACATTATATGTACTATCAGTGACCCAATTACTGGTGAACGATATACACGAGATCCTAGAAACGTTGCAGAAAAAGCAGAAAACTATTTGAAAACAATAGGTTTAGGCGATACCGCATATTTTGGACCAGAGGCTGAATTCTTTATTTTTGAAGATATTCGCTACGACCAAAATGAACATGAAGGTTATTATCATATTGATTCGGTTGAAGGTGAATGGAACACGGGTAAAAGTGAAGGCCCTAACCTTGGCTACAAAATTAGACATAAAGAAGGTTACTTTCCTGTACCACCTACAGACAAACACCAAGATTTAAGAAACGAAATGATGTTAACTCTTCAAGATGTTGGAATTGACGTTGAATGTCAGCATCACGAAGTAGCTAGTGGTGGACAAGCCGAAATTGATTTCAAATTTGGAAAATTACTTAACACAGCCGATGACCTTGTTAAATATAAATACATCGTCAGAAACACTGCAAATAAACACGGGAAAACTGTAACGTTTATGCCAAAACCAATGTGGAACGACAATGGTAGTGGGATGCACGTCCATCTTTCTATTTGGAAGGGCGATAAAAACTTATTTGCAGGCGATAAATATGCAGGAATGTCAGACATTGCACTATATGCAATTGGTGGAATATTGAAACATGCGCCATCACTACTTGCATTTACTAACCCAACAACTAACAGTTACAAACGTTTAGTTCCTGGATACGAAGCTCCAGTAAATTTAGCATATTCAAGCAGAAACAGAAGTGCTGCTGTTCGTATTCCAATGTATCATTCGTCAGAAAAAGCGAAACGCATCGAATTTAGATGCCCAGACCCAAGTTGTAATCCTTATTTTGGATTTTCTGCTTTACTTATGGCCGCTATTGACGGAATCAATAACAAAATCTTACCAGGAGAACCTTTAGACAAAGATATCTATGATCTTCCTCCTGAAGAACTAGCAAATGTTCCTCAAACACCAGGTTCATTAAGAGAAGCTCTTGATGCATTAGAAAAAGATCATGATTACCTTTTAAAAGGTGATGTCTTTACTGAAGATGTTATCGAAGAATGGATAAGTTACAAAATGAAACATGAAGTTGAAGCCCTTGAACTTAGGCCTCATCCTTATGAATTCAGTATGTACTACGATATCTAAAAAATAAATTCTTTACCTATTGAACGAGTCTGGGCCATCTTATTTTGGACCCAGATTCGTTAATAGCAACGTTACTCCATTACTTTCTTCACCCTCCACAAATTTCAAATAAAAATGACATAATTCTCATTTCAAAAAAAACAATGTTTAACCTTGTCCTGATGAGGGAAAAATTAGATATCAACAAAAAAGGAGATTCTTCATGATATCGAGCCCAATCATTACAAAAGCTATCCGAACAATAGATAAAATCGGAAACAACTCAATAAACGACATTCAAACGTTAAAAGCAAGCATTATCAAGTCATTTGACGACTTAGATTCACGAGAGAATCATTTTTTACTTCCAACGACAATGGGAGCACTTAACAAAATAAAAGAAGAAGTATCCCAAATCTGTGAAGAATTACTACCCTACTGTGAAACCATAACGCTCCATGAAACCGAAGTTAAAAAAAAAATAGATACCTACAAAGAGTCCCTACTGAACCTAAATGAAGAGATAGAAACCAAATTATCCGAAATTGAAAAAAAAAGACAAGAAATCGAAAACTTTGAACTAATTTTAGACAAACAATCCGATGACCAAACTAAATTAGAAACCCAATTAAAAAACACAAACATTTTTCAAAAATTATTTCATAAAAAATTAATTGAACAATCAAAAGAAGAGTTAACAAACGTAACAAATGAAAGAAACTC
>JABIQV010000070.1 GCA_018699495.1 bacterium
AAATTAGCACAAAAAAATAAGATTCATCTTTAGGTTTAGTAACTTCTTTACAAAACGAACGAACGGACATTTTAATTAATCGCTCCAAAAGATCTCTATTTTTTGGAAGAGATGTCAGACCAGTCATAGACGAAGCTATTAAATTTTCTAGTTTGTCTAAATCATGGAGCGTAATAGGCCTTAAACTATAATCCTTCATAATTAATTCTGTATCAATCGTCCCTAAAAGCCGATAAGTTCTTGCTCTAAAATAAGAAACACGTTGTCAATATCTTGCTCAGTTACAGACCCAATAGGTACCAAAAATCGAATCCGTGCTACTTTTCGACCCGCAACAAAACACAATATACCTTTATTAAAAAGATGCTTCACAAAAGCAATTGTTTTATCTTTATCCCCACCAAAAGATGTAAAAGCAATCATTATTCCAACGCCAAAGGGCCCTTCCACTTTTTCAGGAAAAATCGTAGAAAGACGTTTTAAATGCCGAACAAAACACTCCCGAATTCTCATATTTTTGCCTTGAGAGCCAAAGTACCCGCCATCTCTCATTTCCTTTAATATAACTTTTGAAGATTCAATAACACTCGTCGCAGACGTAAATGTTTGACTTAGTAACCCAGGTTTTGGGGAAAAGTCTTTATTAAACAATGTCGCACATGTCTGACTTAATTTTCCAACCGTTACAACATCCACAAACTCTTCTAACCCAAATTCCTGAAACGCATAAAAAGAGCCTGTTCGACCAAATGTCTGAATTTCATCAACCAATATACCAACATTATGAGCTTTCAGTTCAGACATAATAGCTTCAAAAAAGTCGCGGCTTCCCGAATAATAACCAGCTTCGCCTTGAATCAATTCCAAACACATAACGGCATATTGACCAGGATATCTTGTCAAATACGTCTTCAAAATCTCAACAGAACGACGTGTGCTTTCAACCGCATTATTTTCGTCATAAAATGGAATATAATCTACAGAAACTTGCGTAGGAATCCCCTCTCTAAAGTCAGGTTTATCTGTTATCTGCGACATTAAATAAGTACGACCCATAAAACATCCTTCAAACGCCAAAATTCGATGTGCCGGAAATTTCTTTTGAAACATTATTTTCAGAGCATTTTCAGCAGCCATCGCACCAGATGTCGTTAAAAAACAATGATCAAAACCAGACGTTTCACATAACAACTCCATTAGCTCTACAACACCCTTATTTTGTTGAAGATTCCCTTGATTAACCACGTCCTGAAAGGAGGCATCTAAATTAGCTTTCACAATCTTAGAATCGCCATGAGAAAAATGAGCGCCAATACCACTTATAAAGTCATAAACAACACGTCCATCACTCATTTCAACCAAAGACCCACTCCCCATTCCGGAACCCAAATAAGGAAGAATCGTTCCCCCACCTTTTCTTAGTTCCAAGGAAGTTATTTCCTGAGAAAGGCAACTAGTCTCAGACACATTATCCTTTGTTTTAGATGTATTTAAAGATCCTGACAAAGGTCTTTTTTCTGTCAATTTTTGTTGATATTCTGAATATACAGTTAACAATATATTTTTAGCGTCAATTACTCGAGAATCGTTTTGAAATTGGTCAAATATTGATGGCTCCATAGAGGCCTCCTGATTTTTACTTAAAAGAAATTTAAATATATTTTACCAAGAATCGGTAAAGTTTGCATTTTCGCAATTTATCTATTTATCAATAAACACTTGATTTTTTCTAGCAATAATTCTGAAGTATAAGGTTTAAATAGAAATTCATCATATTTTAATTTCCTTTTTCTTTTAATGATTTTCACAGAATCCAAAGACTGGCCGCTCATTGCTATTACTTTAATTTTCGGATTTAACTCAAGACACTTTTCAATAGTTTCAGGACCATCCATTTCGGGCATTTCCAAGTCAACAACCATCACTTCGGCTTTTGCAATTTCTTTTTGGTGACGCTTCAATAAATTTTTCCCATTAGAAGCACTAGATACTTTATAGCCGTAAGTTTCCAACATAGCCTTTCCAATATTTCGAATAGAGGGGTCATCATCCACAAACAAAATACTTTCCCAATTACCAAAAGGCAACAACGTTTGTCGAGACTTGACCAGGGCTTTTTTCTTAATCATTGCAGGTAAAACTACGGTAATAGAGGTCCCTTTTCCTAATTCCGACTGAATATCTAATATACCTTCATGCTTTTTTACGATGGTAAGAACAGTTGAAAGACCAAGCCCCGTCCCCTTACCTTCCCCTTTAGTCGTAAAAAAAGGCTCCATTACATGTTCTAACGTCTCGCGAGACATTCCTATACCTGTATCCTTACAAGTAATTTTTAAATAAGCACCCTTCTCTAAACTGTTGCCAAACAAATCCTGAGACTCCTTAAGGTACATGTTTTCGATAATAATATCTAATGCCCCTCCTGAAGGCATGGCATCTCTAGCATTCAAACAAAGATTTAAAAATACCTGATGAATTTGTGTAATATCACCGCTCATTCTATAGATACTCTCTGATACACACTTTCCAAACTTAATATTTTTAGGAAATGTTTCCTTTATCATGGATTCTAGATCGGAAAAAATATCCAAAATATTAATGATTTTTCGCTCGCTGGGATTCCCCTTTGCAAATGCCAATATTTGCTTAACCAACTGGGCCCCTCTATTCGCGCTCGCTTCCATTAAGTTTAAAATAGGTTGCCCCGAAGAATCTGCCAATTTAGGCTGCAAGGCACTTATTGCTAAAAAAAATGGGGACAAAATGTTATTCAAATCATGTGCTATTCCACTAGCAAGCATACCGATACTTTCCATTCTCTGAACACGAAAAAACTGCTGTTCCAACTTCTTTCTTTCCGAAATATTTGTATTAATAACTAATATCGAACTGTCTTCCAACCGAGTACTATCTAACTGCGTCCATTTTGATTCAACCGTAACTAATTCTCCATTTTTAATTTTTTGACACATTTCTCCATTCCAATCACCAATAGAGTTTACTGTTCTAATAATCTGACGAGCTTCTTTATAATGCTCCTTTGTTAACAACTGAAAAACACGCTTTTTGTTTAAAACCTCTTGAGATGACCATCCATATAAATTTTCACACCTTTTATTCCAATATGTTATAAGCCCTTTTTTATCTATAATAAATATAGCGTCTCTAGCATTATCTAATAACTGGGCCTGCTCTTTTACAGTATCAAGAGCCTCTGTTCTTTCCGTTACATCTCGTGCAATGAACACAACTTGGCTAATTTCAGAATTAGACCCCCTATAAGGATAAAACGTGAGGTCGTAACATTTATTAACGCCACTCTTGTCATCCATATTCAATGTTTCAAAAACATCAACGCCGCCCAAGGCCCTATCTATCGCTGGCTTGAAAAGAGTTTCAAACTGCTCATTTCCCATAAAAGACACAATACTTTTGCCAATCATCGCAAATTTATTTTTTAAAGAAGATTTAGAAAAAGCAGTAAAAAAGGAATCATTTACTGCCTCAAAATTATACCCTTCATTTATTAGACACATCCAGTCTTTAGATGTATTAACAATAAATTCATAGCGTTGAAGTAATGATGAAACTAGTTCTTGCTGACTAAACAATTCATTCTCGATTAAAGAACTATGTTCTACAGTCGTCCCCATTAGAACGTTGTAATCCTCAAATCTACGTTCAAGTAATTTCAAATAAGAAAATACCGTTTCAAGGAATATCCCTTTATTTTTGGTTCCAAGATGCAAAGAATCATTCCCACTATTTTGAAGAAGCGAGTTTTTTCTCTCAAATTTATCAGTGGTATTTACAAACCCCTTACTCTCCAAAACGTCCAATGTTTCAGGGTAAATAGATTCAATTTTCTTTCTCATAGCCTTAAGCTCTTTATCTATATCAGAAAGGATGTATTCTTTTGATTTTAATTTATTCATTCAGCCCATCATAGTAATGCGCGAGGCATATAGTTTTTCGCAAGTGTTAAAATAAAATTATACTGAACGGAGTCTTCTTCTTAGTCTACAGGAAATTCACAATTAAAACAAAATATAGATAGAAATATATTTATACCTTAGCTTTCAAAAAAAACAACGCCATCCATAAATAACGTGAAATTATTTTAATATAGCTATACTACACAGATACCGATATGTTGATCAAAATTACTACCTAACAATTCGTTTTCGTTCACTATTTGTATCGATGCCGAGGGATATCGCGTTTTTAATAAACGTGCCAATTTCAAAGATCTCTCCGGATAACCTTTATGTTTAACATATATCGTATCTGGGATTTTTTGAGTTTTTCGTACGACCACAGCAAGCCGATTAAAAATAAAGGAAATCCCTTCTTGAGCATTACTTACTGTCTCAATAAGACCTAATCCTCGATGAAGACCAAGAACGCCACCGTTATTTTTCGGAATTTTTTTAACTTTTGAACGTTCAATCATTTTGGAATACCATGTTTTATTTCTAATAACTTCATCAGAATCAACATAAACCCAATACCTCAATTTTCCAATAATTTCATAAATACGAGAATAAACGTCTTTCATTGAATGTTTTTTAATCACAAGTTTTGCAGCCTCTTGAAAGATAACACCAATCCCAAAATCAAACGTTTTAGAATCAATAACTTTTATCTGACTTTCAATACCTTCTGCAGCATCTTTTGCATAATGAGCAGATACCCAAACTCTCGAATCTGGTAACAAAACAAATATAGTATTGACGCCCCTGTCCAACAATCCCTGAAACCCATCAATAAAAGACTTTACTCGATGGGTTGGATCCACTTCCAAAATATGAACAAACGATAAAACAGATGTCTGCTCGGATATCAACCCGTATTTATCAGCGATTAAACAAATAGATGGCGATTCTAATTTATCAAAAAGATTATGAATAGAAACTTCTTGAATTAAAATCATAGACAACTCATTCAAAATTGCTTCATTTTCAGCACATAGTGAGCCATATAGTTGTTTAAAATAATGTAAATATTCAAAAATAGATTGAGATGCTTGTCTAATTTTAGGCTCTCCAGATACAACCCTTAATTGATGAGACTCATCGGACCCTTTCCTTATCAAATCCTTTTGATTTAATGGGTGTGTTATCTTTATTCCGTGCCCAGACTCCTGTAATTCAGTAACTTTCTCAAAGTTCGAAGACTTCAATTGCGATCGGTCATATTTCTCTTTACGTTCGAACAAACCAAGCTTCTTTAAAAGAATACTAGCTTGTTTTCTAATTTTTCGATCATCTTCATTACTTGAAAGTTGAACAAATAACCCCTCATACCCAATTAACAAATTTAATTGAGTCGTTGATAAGACAGTAAAATTACTGGAAATTGTTTCTAAAATAGAAAATACAAAAAACGGTTCATCATCTTTGAAAAAGTTTTGAATTCCCCAACCCACCAAATAATTTAATATCTCTGAAATTATTTCAGGATCTTTATTTGGAGCTTTTACGGCTGAAGTAAAAAACCCAAGTAATGAAACTAAAATTTGCTCCCGAACATCCTGAGATTGCCGCTCGCTAAATAGAACAAGGTTTTGAATTTTGGCAACTATCTTTTTTGAATCTTGGGTTGTAACTCCATATTTAGCTACATGTTCCAATGCGCGTTTTACATGAAAAATTTCTTCATGTAGATTTTTTTTTACGCCTAAATAATTAGCATCTTTTATTTGAGGTTTAAAAAAAACATCGTCTAAAAATGGAATAGACTGAGAATCTAATTTATTTTCACTTCCCAAAAAGCATCTCCTCATTCATGGTAAAAAATAATAATTTAAGTACATAATATAACAAAAAACATACCTTTAAAACTTATTTCAATTCGTAAGGAACTTTTAATCGATATTATCTGTATATATAATAAACATTCAAAATATGGCAATTACACAAAATTTAATTGAAAATTTTCAAAAAGGTGACCGAGACGCCTTTAACACTTTATACAAAGAATTAAGTTCTTTTATTTTTAATGTAATTTTTCGGATGGTTAAAACAAAAGAAATAGCGGAAGAATTAACTCACGATGTATTCATTAAATTATACGACAACAGAACAACGTTTAACCATTCAGTAAAGTTTGAAACATGGTCATATAGAATTGCAATGAATCATACATTAAACTGGTTAAAAAGAGGCCAATCGTTAAGGTCCAAATTAAACCAAATTGTTTTTAAAAAATATGAATCTGATTCATTTACCAATATAGAAATTAATAAAACAGAAGTCGAATTAACATTACTAAAAATGAAACCCGACTTCAGAATTTGTTTAATATTAAGAGAAATAGAAGAAAAAACGTACGAAGAAATTTCTGAAATTCTAAATATTTCAATAGGAACCGTAAGATCACGATTAAATAGAAGTAAAAAAATGTTCAAAGCAATTTTCGAAAGGACGTGTAAAAATGAAAGTTGATCCCTTATTCTCATCTATTGAAAATGAATCGGTGCCTCATTCTATCTTATATAAAATCAACACGACCCTTGATAGTCGAAAAGAGAAGGTCACTATTCCATTTTTTCAAATTCCATCTTTTCAAAAACTTGCTATAGGTATGACATTTATCCTTCTAATTTTTTCAGGCGGAGCATTTAAAATGTATTCAACCCATCAAATCCAGATGAATGAGCTAAACACCTATATATATGAAACTATGGTTAACTATTCAATGCCCGAATTTGATGATACGTTGGGAGTTCAAATATGAATAAAATACGCAACTTAAACGTGCCCGAAAAAGAAAGGAATTATAAAAATGTTTAAGATAAAAAATTATGTCCTACTTATTCTACTTGTAGTTACGATGCAAAGTACTTATGCAAGTGAAAGATCGTCCAGACATAAACAAAGACATCAACAACCAAATTGGATTAAAAACCTTGATTTAGACAAAAAACAACTAAAATTTATAAAAACACGCCGTACTTACGAAAGAAAAAAAATAAAGGAAATAAGAAGGTCCATTAAATCCTATAAAGAAGACTTAAGAATCGAGCTAACCAAGTCGAAGACTGACGACAAAAAAATAGATTCAATTATGACAGAAATAACTGCTTTAAAAAAATCCGCACTTAAATCAAGAGTAAATAGTATTAAAAACCTACAAAAAATATTAAAACCTGAACAAAAAAAGAAAATGAAAAAACATTTAATTTTATATAAAAAAATGCATGATTCAAACGAGTAAAACGACGCATATCGACTATATAAGCAACCCAACAACCGAAATCCCCAATCCGGGCAGTTTCAAAAGATTTCAGTTTAGTGTTCGAGTTTAGCAACGCATATATCTATATATAAGCAACCCAACAACCGAAATCCCCAATCCGGGCAGTTTCAAAAGATTTCAGTTTAGTGTTCGAGTTTAGCAACGCATATATCTATATATAAGCAACCCAACAACCGAAATCCCCAATCCGG
>JABIQV010000071.1 GCA_018699495.1 bacterium
AAGTCGTTTCTAAACTTGGTCCTCGAACAGGACTATCCGTTCGTACACCTGAATCTGACGGACGAGTTGCTTCAGAATCATTTGTTCTTAAATGAAAGCTTGAATCCTGAATTTGTCTCACTAATTCATCGATTTCCTCACTATCCTTTCCATCTCCAATCATTTTTGGGAGCAACATAAACTTGGTTAACATGTCTCCTATTTTGGTCTGATTTAACCCCATTAATCGCTCAATTTCTGGACGAATTCTTTCAACCGTTGCTCGTTGCTTTGCAGACCCTAATTTCAAGCTATCTACTTCTAATATCTTTGTTTGAATGAGTACCTGAAGATCTCGTAATTGAGCGACCACTTGAGTGAAGTTATCAGCATCTAACGTTGGCTTGTTTGCCACTATAAACATTTGTTTCCCAATATCTACCATTCGCCGATTAATGTCATCTGGATCCAAAGGTACTTGCACTGGAGTCATTCCTATCGCTGCAAATTCTCTCATTACCAATTTTGGAAGTTCTGTCATTCCTTGGGTAAACGATTCGTATTGATCGAATAACGACAATTGGAACTGAACATTTTCCTGAATATGCTGATAAGGGTTTTCGGTTTCTACAGATAGAGACTCGCTATCACTTCGATAGGTATCCATAATATCAGTTAATGTTAAGTTAAATGGTTCCACAAAATCCGACTCATGCCCCTTTAATTGATCTTTAACCGAGGTCTCGAAATAATCTAATATTTGTTTCAAGTTCTCTTTTTGTTCTATATCGGAAGAGCCGCTTTTTGTGGATTCATAGTCTGATAGTTTTTGAAATAAACTCTCTAAGTTTGTATTTAACGTAGTGTCTTTCTCTCCACTAAGATCTAAATTTTTAACAAATAAATCCGTTTTCAATAGATCGATAGTGCCTTTAATTAGCTCAGACTTAATCGATTGAACTTGGTTTGCGGACGTTAAATAAAGTTGTGTCAGTGCATTTACCGATTGTCTTGCTCCTTGAAGTGTTGTTTTAAACGCATCTTTATCAAATCGTTGCGCAGTCGGTAGCAGTTTACTCTGCATACCTTGAATGACCTTGCTTAATGCATCCTCTCTTTTTCCGAGAGACTCTCCTAATTTAGTATTTATCGCGTCATACATTTCTTTAGAATTGGCGTAATCTTTCTTAGATAACAACGCGTCAAGTTCTCGAATATCATTGGCGGTATCTGGAAGATCTACACCTAACGTATTTACGGCGCCTTGAACTAAATTATCGAACCGTTCAAGTTCACGTTTATATTTTGTTTTGATACTTGTGAAATAACGTTCGTTAACGGAAAAAACCATTGTTCGAACGGTCGACTTTGTCGTTTGAACCGTTTCTCGAACACCTTCTCTTACTGTAGTTGGCATCTTTCGACTCGCCTCACCTTTTAATTGGGTATAAATGGCGTTGTAATTTTCCTTGAATTTTTTCGTCGTTGACCTTAATCCGAACCAGTTTTGTTTTGAATGGACCATACCAGTCACAACACCATTTACAACCATTGTAATTGGAAACGCGACGGCCTTTAGTCCCCAAAGTATCTTACCTCCAACCCCCTTATTTGCCGGTGACATTGGATTTAAATCGTCTTTCATCATATTTACCCAGGTTTTTGTGGGGCTAAAATCTGCATGACGCGTCGCTTTCTTAAAAAATTTATTTTTGAAATTTTGGTAGATAGATGTTTCTTTTGGAAGACATTCATCAAACATTTCTTTTGGGATTGTGTTCTTTATCTCAGTTACTGTTCGAAGAACCATCGAACTATTCATTTTTTTGTTACCTATGGCAATCCGATTTGGATCCGATAATTTTCGAATTGATTTTTTACCGTCAGATCGTGTTCCTTTAATTAATAAATCATCGTTTTTGGCAGTTATATGATGGGTCCCATCTTCTCTTTTGGTTGGACTAAAGGTTCGATTCTTTAAACGATCGGTTTCTGAAAACTCTCGTCGTCTTGTTGGTTTTACAGTAAACTTAAGAATTGATCCTCTATCGCTTACAACCTGAACCTGTTTCCCTCGAGCTGCCATTACCTCGTAATCATGTGTTTCTTGCACACCAGATTCTTTATTTATTTGTTCTGTAACAATTGGCTTCAACGACTTTATTAACGCATTATAGTTTCGATTAAAATTACTTAATAAGGGTATCTTATTTTGTGAATCAGACATTGCTTGTGATTGAGACTTCAGTTTTGAAAACAATCGATTAGAGCCTAATTTTGAGCCACTCTCTGTTTTTGGACCAAGTGACCCTTCTTTTAGGATAGATTCGGCTTCTTTTAAGGAAGTAAAATGGTTATGGTCTTTAAATGGTATGACGACACTCTTATGTCGTGTATCTCCTCCAACAGAATTGAATTCGATGGTTAATGTCTTGTCTGTTTTATTATATGTAACACTGTTAAAACTAAATTCATGGGTTTCTCTTGTACCTACGGTACCCGCTAAAAATCGATTTAATTCTGTTTCTAGGCGAGAAAAATCGTCCATTTTAACCGCCTCTTTTGGTTTAGGAAGACCATCCAGAGAGGGTGTTGTATCTGGAGTCGATATGACGTCTCTTTCAGCGCCTACCCCTTCATTAAATTGAGTTACCTTGACCGCCGATTTTAACGACAAGTCTTTTACCCGTTCATAAATAGGTTGATTATCTGCGGTAATGACATTTCTTAATTGTGACGATTCATCCGACAATTTATTGAGATCTGATGATAAATGAGACTGCAAACTTCTTATCTTTTCGAAATTTTTATCGGTTTTATCGCCACCCTTTAAATCCACCCACATATCAATTTTTAACTGAATGGTTTCGGCCGCATTAATTAGCGTTTTTAACCCAGATTCAAACGTACCTTGTACCCTCTTTTCATCGCTCGGTTCCGTTATACGCTTTGATTCATCTAATATCCCTTTTAAGGCTGTTTTTTGTGTTTGATAATTTTTAATTAAATCCTTGAACGAGGTTGTCTTAGCCGTTTGTGTTTGTTGATTTCTATTTAAATCCTCGACTGTCATTGCATTAGCCACAGGCATGGGTACCGATGTTACGTCTATATCTCTGCTCCAATTCTCGTGATCGGCGCTAAGTGTCGCTGGTGTATGTCTTAAAAAGTCGACTAACGTTTCTATGTTTCCAGAAAGTATCGGCAAAACATCTCTATTCGCATTAGGAATAAGTCGAGAATTAGGTGCTAAGTCTTTCATCACTGTTTCCATACGCGTCGTATTCGTAGCATGTTCTGTAGTTACAGGCGTGAATGGGCTTAAGGATGGACGAACACCTACTCCAATGGGCGCTATTCCACCACATCCACCAGATATTTGTTTGAGTTCTTCTTTTGATAACTGCTTTATATGAAGAAATTTTTCATTTCTGCCCGGCAATGCAGAGATAACACCAGATCTATTCTTTGGAATTGAATTTACTGACTCAGCCTTAAAAATCTCAACTTTATTTTCATTGATATCTAGTGAAACGTCGGATAATAACTTGGTAAATTCGTTGCTCAATTCAGTCGAAACGTTGACATTATTTAGAAAGATATCACCGGTGGAATTAAAGGCATATTCCCACTCTCTTTTTAACCCTGTGTTGTCTTTTTGGATGAGTCGAATAATAGTAGATTGTAATTCAAAAATATAATATTTAGATTGGTTTGATTTTAACAAGGAACTTACAATAATGGAATGAGACTCATCGGTTAATAAATCGGTAAATTTTTCATGAATCAGTTGAATAGACTTTTTTACACTTGTTTCTGACATATGGATTTTTCCTTTTTATTTTTACAATTGGATTTCAGTATTTAGGAACGGTTGTTAATTAACGTCGTTTTAGGTTTCTATCCTTTTTTACAGTTACGGAGCAAATTTCATTAAAAGCTTCCCTTTATGTTCCATTTTTAAACCTTATAATGCTACGTTAAACAATCCTTAGCATTCGTTACCTACAGATTACCCCTCTAACTCTTACCTTAGATTGTGCTATTCTTTATCAAAAATTGGGCCCGTCCCAAAATAGAAACTTTGGAGGAAACCCATGAGCGTA
>JABIQV010000072.1 GCA_018699495.1 bacterium
GTCTTTTTTAGGAACATCCAAAAACGCCGTTCTTTCTCAAATTTGGGTTGCCATGATTTACACCCTTTTACTCGCTTATTTAAAAGCCCAATCCAAATTTGATGGATCTATTCTTTGTTTATCCAGAAAAATTATCGAATCGTTGTTTTTTCGAGACCATCTCATTGATATTTTGGGCTTGTCTCCTAAAAAACCTCCTGATTTATCCTGCTTTTCTCAGATTTCTTTTTGTTGATTTTTTTACCGGACACTAGTGAATCAATTTGAATTTTTTATCCCTATTCTCTCTTTGGCTAGTTATTTTTTCTTTTGTTGTAAGGCCTATGGTCCCTGTACCCCCGCACGTAACCCGTTCTATCACACCCAATTATGTTTGATAAAAACGGTCATCGAATCTTTGCACCCCTACGGCATTCTAATCAGCCAAATTTAGCAAAAACAATAACAAAGCAGTGTCCGCTGGCTGTTTTCCCGTCTTTATAAACAAATCCTTCTCACAAACTATCTTATACAACTGCTTCAGTTTTTCTTCCGAATAATTTCGGGTCACATCTTGCATCAACTTCTGAATAAAATACGGATTTTTAGATAATGTCTTCGCTATCTTATCGACTGAATACCCTCTGTTTTTTAAGGAAACCATCGACATATACAATCTCAAATTCGAGCCAACCATACCAAATAACTTTATTGGATCCTCCCCGCTTTCCATTAAACTCGTCGCGTGATTCACAACCTCAGATACTTTTTTCAGTTTAAAGGCGTCATTAAATGCAAACAGATTTGCTGCCTGGCCACCCATCAATTGATTGATTTTTTCAAATGAAACGTCGTCATCTTTGCCCATAAAAACAGTAGCTTTTTCTATTTCCATAGCCAAAATTGATAATTCCTTGCCATTAAATTCTACAAATTTCCTCGCAGAGTTTCTATCTATTGTCTTCTCTAATTTTTGAAATTTTTTCTGAACCCAATCAACAATTTTTTCTGTCTCCCAGTCTTTAAAAGACTGAAATTCATGACACGTCGCTGCTTTTAAAATTAGTTTTACTGCTTTTTTCCGTTTATCCAACGGCTTTTTATCTTCGATAAAAACTATCGTATGATCACTCAATTGAATTGCTTCTATCAAACCATCCAATTCTTTTGCCTGCTTAGGTGTCAAACTTCCTGAAAAAAATGATGCTCGATAAACTTTTATTAATTTTTTAGGACAAAACATAGACAGGGTTTGTGCTGCGGTTATCAATGAAGAAATAGATGCCTCTTTAAGTATTTCTTTTGCATCCTCTGAAATTCCAACTTCAAGTTCGGCTACCTTTTCACGAATTAGGTGTGGCTCGGTACCATGGATAAGAATCATGTTGTCACAGTTGGTCACCTTCATTTTTTCTCCTACCACCTTTTTAAACCGACTTACTTTCTATTACTCGAAGAGCTTTATTTAGCTTCAAAACAATACAATATATCAAACTTAATTGCATTGTTCGGTCCGAATTTATATAGGTTCAAACACTGCGTTAAACATATTTTAACAGTACCTAACGTTTAAAAAGGTACCAAATTGGGTATTTATTAAGACTATATGGAAGATAACAAAAGCCCTAATCGAAAATGGGTTTGAAGGATCGGTACCTCAAGTGATGACAGTTTTACTTAATCAAGCCATGCTCTCAGAACGAGAAACACATTTACAAGCTAAGCCATATGAAAGGTCAGAGGCTCGGCAAGGATACTCTAATGGATTTAAAGCCAAAACCTTAAATACACGATATGGAGAGTTAAAAGTTCGCGTTCCACAGACAAGAGAGATAGACTTTTATCCAGGGTGTCTTGAAAAAGGATTACGCTCAGAAAGAGCGTTGTATGCAACTCTAGCTAGCATGTATATTGAGGGCGTTTCTACACGAAAGTTAACAAAGGTTCTAGAAACCATGTGTGGATTATCCGTAAGCTCCACACAAGTATCACGGTGTACAGCGAAGCTGGATGAGCACTTAACTGCCTGGAGAAATAGGCCATTAGGCTCCTTTCGTTACATCATAGCCGATGCACGATACGAAACAGTCCGCTATGGCGGACATGCTAAAGATCTCGCTATTATTTGGGCGATTGGTGTCACTCAAGAGGGCCAAAAAGAAGTATTAGGGATGACCGTCTCTTTGTCAGAAGCAGAGGTGCATTGGCGTGACTTTTTTATAATCCTTTGTAAACGTGGTTTAACCGGTGTTAACTACATTGTATCGGATGACCATCAAGGCCTTAGAAAGGCCTTGAAATCAGTGTTCCCTGGTACCTCTTGGCAGCGTTGTCAGTTTCATTTGGCTCAGAATGCGCAAGCCTATATTTCTAAAAAACATCGTAGACCTGAGATAGCTCAAGATATCAGAGACATTTCTCAGTCGCCTGATTTACACTCGGCACATGCTCAACTTAACCGTTTTATCCAAAAATGGGAGAAATCTGAACCTAAGCTCGTCTCATGGGCCGAGCAAAATATTCCTCAAGGCTTTGCTGTTTTTAGTTTGCCAAAGTCTCTTCATAAAAAATTTAGAACCTCCAATCTTATCGAACGCTTTAATCAAGAACTTAAGCGACGTTCTAAGCTCATTAGAATATTTCCTAATGAAGAATCTTGCCTCAGGCTTCTTTCCGCTGTTGCTCTTGAATTTCATGAGGATTGGTTGTCTAAAAGGAGGTTCTTTTCTACTGATGACTTAATCGATTAATCTACTTTTGGAAACTGAATTTACAGAAAGATTGTTGCTTAATCCATAATGATTGCGTTACTGTAAATTATTGCTAAAATAAACCTATTAAAGTCCAAAAGGAAAACATAAACATGATAAGAAACCTCGAATTATTTTCATTTATCTTTATAGTACTTAGTTTAATATTAGCCTTTATTCCATTATTGAAAAAAAAACAGATTAATACCGTAGACGATGTAAGCCTACTGATGAACTTTATTAGTAAAGGTACAAAAATTGTTTTAAAACGATTTTATAATTATCTATGGGTAACGGCTATTGTTTTTATTACTATTATATTTTCAATCAATATAGCTATTCACGTTCCGGCTTTTAGAGCGTTGCTTATTATTCCGGCTTTAATGACTAGTGTCATAATGGGCTGGATTGGAATACAGGTCTCTTTAAGCTCTATTAAAGGTATTTTAGGAGAAGCTCACCTGTCGTTAAACACTATTATGACTAGTGCTAATCAGAAATCTAGGTTAATACTAACTATTTTAATATCTATTCTCTTATGCGACGTTTTATTTTGGTTAATAGGTTTAGAGTATCTAATTAGCAACAATCTGTTTGATATAGGGTCTAAATTAGCCGCTAATTTTAATATTAATTGGCAATCAGATTTAACAAATGATGCAACCTCAGATAAAATAAAAAACTTAATTTTAGCCACGTCTTTATCGGGCTATGTTCTAGGCAGTGCTTTGCATGCTGTATTAGCTCGCTTTAATTTTTCTATTTTTGCCACGTCATTTGATACAGCGTCTGACTTAATTGGGTTTTCTAAATATGATTTCCCAGAAGATGACCTAAGAAACCCAGGTTCTGTCCCCGATTTAATGGGCGACCAACTTAAACATAATTATTTAACCATTACTAGTTTTCATTCTACCAGTATGGTGTTAATTGTTGGGCTTAGCATATTAGGTAGTTTTATTGGATTAATTAAACCGCCCACGCAATCGATAGATCTTGTTATTTACCCTTTGTTTTTTACGGCTTTTGGCCTTTTTGTTACCCTTGGGATTAGCTTAATCGTGCAAGCGGTTCCGTTTATTAAAACTAGTTTTTGGAAAAAAGCATGTCAACAA
>JABIQV010000073.1 GCA_018699495.1 bacterium
AAACTTATCGAACTTCACAAAAATGAAAAAGAACAATTTGAGAAACATTGGGAAGATATTAATCCATTTATAAAATATGGAATGATGAATGACGATAGTTTTTATAAAAAAGTGGAAAACATTGTTCTATTCCCATCTTCTTCAGGAAACTCAACGTCGTTGAAAGAATACACAGAGAGAAATAAAGAAAAACTAGAAAACAAAGTTCTATACTGTGAAGACAAAGAAAAACAAGCGTCTTATGTCGCTATGTGTAAAGACCAAGGATTAGAAGTTATATTCTTGAAGAATGTAATAGACGTACACTTTTTTCAATTTTTAGAATCTAAAAATAAAGATCTTAAATTTGTTGCGATTGATACAGAAGTATCAGACCATTTAGTGGACGAAGACTCAGAGTCAAAAACAGTAGATCCTGTGGATAATAAAACAGAGTCAGATAAGCTCAACGATATTTTTAAGGACGCGTTAAATAACGATAAATTAAAAATAGAAGTAAAACATCTTAAATCAGAAAAGATATCAGGTATGTTAATTGAAGCCGAACATGTCAAACGATTACGTTCGATGAGCGCAATGATGCAAGGACAAAAAATGCCTTCATTTGATGACTATACATTGGTCGTTAATAGCAACCATTCGTTAGTTAAAAATATTTTAACGTTGAATCAGGCGCTTGATCCAGAAGGTAAAGTGAAGCCGCTTTGTCAGCATGTATATGATTTGGCATCTTTGTCACAAAAACAATTGTCTGGAGAAGAACTACAATCATTTATCGAACGATCAAATGAACTATTGTCAGGCTACTCAAAAAAATAATGATTCGTGACATTCTGATTAAGCAATTTAAGAAACACTTTTTTATTCTTTATCAAGAGAAGTATAAAAATGACGTTTCTAACATAAGCTTAGAACGATTTGTTGCAAAACATCCGCTGTTGAAGCCAGAACTGATTGTCGTAAATGACGAAGTTCATGGCTTTAAACAGTTGGGTAAAAATGTTCTTTCACTAGAGAATTATCCCATATACTTTGAGATAGAGTATGTAGATGAGGGAGATGGTGAGAGATATGTTGATTCTGTAGATTTGTATGCAGAGGCAGCGATAAAGTCTCCTGAAAATATGAAAGAAGTTTTTCACCTGTCTAATGAATATCAAAAGACGGTTACATTTGAGCGTGTGAAGAGAATTAGTGATCCTAAAGTTGAGTCCATACTTATGTACTCCAAGCTTAGTAGTCAGTTTGCAGAAGGGTACTTGGACGATGATCTTAAAGATGGACTCATTTCTAAAGAAGAGTTAGACCTTTTGGTTGAGGTTCATATGATAAGTTTAGTTAATGCAATTAAAATATTGGATGACGTTATTGTTAAAGGCAAAAGTGTTGCTCAGTCAAAACTCAAGAATCTGGGCCAAAAAACAGATTTCGACTTTTAGGCAATTCTAAAATCGTGCATTTTGAACGTCCTGTTTCGCTTACATATTTTTAATATGCTTCGCTCTACTGGACGCCCAAACTGAACGATTTTTGAACTGCCTACGGCTAGAAGGATTATTTTGCTTTAGCCCCTCGCTGACGCTTTGGGGTTTTTGGCTTTAGCCCCTCGCTGACGCTTTGGGGTTTTTGGCTTTAGCCCCTCGCTGACGCTTTGGGGGTTTGGCTTTTATGTTTTTTTGAATTTTGAAGGGATGGCGTTATATGTTGAGTAATTCAGTTACATTGGTTGATAGGGCGTTAGAGTCTCTTTCGAGAGGGGATTCTCTTTCTGAAAAAGACTCTTTTTTGGTTTTATCTGAAATATTTTGTGGAAAAACGTCCAATGACGATGTCTTAAGTCTTCTTAAATTAATTAATCAAACGGGTATTACTAGTGATGAAGTGATTGGCTTTGCTCGTGCAATGCGCAAAGGCATGGCTTCTATCGATCTTGGAGAAAATGCAGTGGACACGTGTGGCACTGGGGGATCTGGGGTGGAGCGGTTTAATATCTCTACAGCGTCGGCTTTTGTTGTTAGCGCCTGCGGTATACCCGTTGCTAAGCATGGGAATCATGGATCGTCAAAACCGAATGGTAGTTTCGATTTTCTAAAAGGGTTAGGTGTGAATTTTGACCTGTCGCCACAAAATGTGAAACGCATATTTGATGAAACAAACTTATGCTTTCTGTATGCGCGTTCCCATCATCCTGCCGTTCGATTTGTTGGGCCTGCACGTAAAGAGATAGGGGAGAGAACTATTTTTAATTTATTGGGACCTCTTTGTAATCCAGCTCAGACGAAGTATCAGGTTGTTGGCACAACCACTAAGGAAAATGCCCAGTTATTGACGAGGGGACTTCAGAAGCTAGGAACGACTAGAAGCCTAGTTGTTTGTGGAGGAGATGGTGTCGATGAATTCTCGATAGATCGTCCTTCTGAGTATTATGACGTTTCTCAGACGTCTATTGAGAAAAAAACTTGGACGCCTTCTGTACTTGGTTTGCATTTGAAATCCACTGTTGAGATAGGGGACGGAAAGACTAATGCAACGGCTTTTAAATCCCTTTTAAATGGTACAGGTGATGATAAAATTGTTCATCTCATATCAATTAATGCTGGAGCCGCTATATACTGTACTGGAAATGCATCTTCAATTGAAGAAGGTTATAATATGGCTATTCAGTGCTTTCAATCAGGACTTGTTCAAAAACAAGTTGAAAAATATATCAATCTGTCCACTTCATTTTAAGACGGATGCCTATTAACGGTCATTTCCTGAATTTAACAATAGTCGAGGGATGAAATAGGCGGGCATAGGGTTGTCCTGAAATTAATTAAGTCCAATTATCAATCTAAACGATTATCCTAACAGTTGACGCTTAGCCAAATCAAAAAACTTGCCTGATTCATCAGCCATAAGCGTATCATAAGTCCCTTCCTGAACAACTTTTCCCTTATCCAATACAATTATTCTATCGGCATGTTTTATCGTTGTTAGTCGATGAGCAACAACCACTCGTGTCGCATTTAACGTTTCAATTGATTTTGTAATTTGGGACTGAGAATAGTTATCGAGAGAGCTAGTTGCCTCGTCAAATAATAATAATCTAGGTTTAGAAATAATAGCCTTTGCAATAAATAGACGCTGTTTCTGACCCGATGAAAATGTGGAACCACCTTCTGTAATGACCGTATGCATACCCATAGGAAGATTATTTATTTCATGATCAATGTTAGCAATTTTAGCTGCATTCCATGCATCCTCCAATGTTTGGGATGATGCGCCTATAATGTTTGACAAGATATTTCCAGGTAAAAGGCTTGCTTCTTGAAGTACCGTTCCAATTTGACGCCTTAATAGCTGTTTATTAACTTTTTCTATATGCATTCTATCTAAATAAATACTTCCACTTTCGGGTTTAAGAAACCCAAGGATTAGCTTAAGTAGTGTTGATTTTCCAGACCCTGATTCGCCAACAATCCCAACAAATTCACCACTTTCTATATGGAACGACACATTATCCAGAATGTAGGATGGTTCAGAAGGGGTGTACTTAAATTTGATTGTACTAAACTCAATGTTTCCATGAAGTTCACAAGGGTTGGATAATCCAACAGTGTCTTCTGGACGGTTCTTTACTAAATCTAATGTTTGATTAATGGCAGGGATAAGTCCGTAAATATCAACTAAATGGGGCCCCATTTCAGTTATGCTGTTCGTAAACTGAAATAAAGCAAAATAGAAACCAATAAATACACCGGCAGGTACTTGATGATCGAAATATGAAACCATAAAAAATAACAAAATAACGGAGACCGTTGAAAAAAATATTCCTTGGATTTTGATAAGAGATGTTAAATCGGTAGCGGCATCCTCTTTTTTTAGATAATGACCGTATGCAGATGCCCATTTACAGTAAAACCTATTTTCACTGAAGGATGTTTTAATCTTTTTTATACCAGACATAATCTGAATTAATAAACCGGAAAATGTATTTTTATTTATAAAATATTGGTCAATAGAAGAAAAATTGAAAACGATTATACCAACCGTAAGTGTACCGAAAAAAATGAAACAAAGTAGAATAATACTCGCTAATTTTGGGTCTAAAATGTAAAGAGGAAGAAAGCAAAGGCTCGTACTAAAAATGCTCAATAAAATATGTAAGCTTGGTCCGGAAAGTTGTTTTCGAAGGAGTTGAAAATTTAATCCAATAACCGATAATTCGCCAGCTGACCGTTTACGAATGATATACAGAGGTAAACTCAGAATTCTGTCCCATACTTTTGACTGCGAGTCGTATTCTATTTTTGATATAATTTTCATACAGATTAAATTCCGAGAATAAGAAAATAACAAATTTAATACCCCTACGATTATAAAAATAGCCCCTAGTTGATAAAGAAAAAAAGGGTGATGATTCGGTATAATAAAATCAAACGTAAACGCGAGAAGAATAGGAGGAATAGATAGTGTAAGCCCAGAAAAAAGGATTAGCGACACTAATTTAGCCAATGCCAATTTTTGAGAAGATAAGCCAGACTTTATCAAAAATTTCCAATCAAATTTGATGTCTGATGTAGGAGGAAAAAACATATAAGCATAAGGCATAAGGACGTTGCTGACATCTTCATCGATATCTAGATATACGTTCCTTACAAAATCCTTTAAAACAAACTGTTTTGATCCTATACGTTTAATAAAAGCAACCGGGCGATTATTTTTTTTTAGAAATCCTAGCAATGGGAACGTTGTATTTTTCCACCAATTTTTTCTGAGTAACACCAATCGGGTTTTAACATGTGATAGATTTATGGTCGTCAAAAAATCGGTTTGTGAGTTTTCAAGATGTCCTCTTTGGTTCGATATTTTAAACCCCTGAGATTGTCCTACTGTTGTTAATGCTTTTTGCAATAGGTCAGACGAAAACAAATGAACGGTTGATTCTTTGTGATTTTCATTAATTTTGTTTAGAAGCGTATGAATTCCTTTTCTAAGAAAATTATGACGATTTTTTTGCCGATACTTCAATTCATTTAGTTCGTCGATATTATGTAAACTTTGGTTCATCATATCGCAGTTAAAAAGGAGCTGGTAAAAGCTGAATAGGCTCGGCCATAAATTATTTGTTTCAATTAAATTCGACGTACTTAACGTATATATTTCAGAAGAGACAACCGATTGTAACCAACTATTTTTAGACAGAGGAATATATATACGGCTAGATTCGTGAATATCGTCTAAACCTAAATACACCAGTTGTCCTTTGTTAAGTTTAACCCAAATTACCGAGTGGTGGGTTCCTAAAACATCGCCATTCTGAATGGAAAAAGTCGCTTCTTTATCTAATATAATTCCTTTTTTTGGTTTTGGAAAAATAGGCTTGGATAGCCCAGAGCTTAATTTCTCAACCCAGGTTGATATCAGGTTACTGGCCTCCTTTTTATGCTTTTTGGACACTAATTCAAACTGCTCAAACGTTAATTTTATCAGTGAAGAGGGTTGATTGGGGCGTAAAATGAATTGGCGAATGAGATCTTCTTCGGGAAATCCAATAACTATCATGTGTTGTTCGAGAGTAAAATAATAATGCCTTTTAACAAGGCCATCGTCTTTTGATGTCGAAAATAAATCGATCTTTCCTTCTTTTACAAAATAGACATGGCGATCGTCGTCAATAACAACTTCATTTTGAAACTTAATGTGAACAGGTTCTCCATAGGTTTCAAAATCTGCTATAAGCTCCCTATTTATCATTAATTAACTCCAAGTATTTACCATTTAATTGAACGAGTTGCGCGTGGTGACCAGATTCAACAATTTTTCCATTTTCTAAAAAAAGAATGGAGTGGCTATCTCTAATTGTACTTAGCTTATGGGCAACTATTATTAGGGTACATCCTCTTCGTCGGATATTCGATAATATGGTGTCTTCTATATTGGAATCGAGACCCGTTGTGGCCTCATCAAATATTAGAATAGTTGGCTCAAGCGCGAGCGCCCTTGCAATCTCGAGACGTTGTCGTTCGCCACCACTAAAGTTACTGCCATTTTCTGATACAACTGAATCGTACCCTCCAGAGCGAGCCGTAATAACAGAATGTATACATGCATCTTTTGCCGCTTCAATAATTTTAGAGTCACGAATAGTAGGATCCCAAAAAGAAATATTATCTCTTATAGTACCTTCAAAAAGAAACGAATGTTCGCCTACAAAGGCCATGGACGACGCCAATAAGGCAGTTGAATAAGTTGATATTGGTTTATTGTCGAGAAGGATATCTCCACTCCAAGGTTTTAAAATTCCTGAAATTATATTAGAAACGGTTGTTTTTCCACTTCCTGATTGACCAATAATTGCAAGTTGTTGGCCAGGTTCAACACCAAAGCTAAAATTATCCAATATTGGCTCTTCTGATGAATGGAATCCGAATTTTATGTTAATTAAGTCTAGTTTTCCTTCAATTCGTTGAACATTCTGTTGTTTAGGGTGAACCGGAGACGGATCATCGCAAAAATTTTGATAAATATCTTGTATTCTCTGAAGACTAGATTCTAACTTTTTATTTATAGTTCCTAAGCCAACAAATCTTTTTATCGGAATTTGAAAATTGTAGGAAATATACAAAAAAGCGACGAGTAATCCTGGAGATAGGTCTCCATTCATTACGTTTATCCCTCCAAATATTAATATAATGCTTTGACTGATATAGATTAAAAAATCAGGAATAAGTAAAAAAAGGTGGTTAGATGGCTCTAATCGATTGCGAGTATTATGAGATTTAATAAAAAAACCAGACCATCTCGAAAAGGAATCTGTTTCTCCTCCAGAAGCTTTAATCGTATCAATCGATTGAATAATTGATGTCGAGACTCCATACAAGTTTGTATCTTCTTTTACCATTAATTGTGAAGCAGTCTCCAGTTTTTTAGAAACAATATAAAAAAATAAGAAATTTATACCTCCTACAAATAAAGAAACCAGTGCAAGTGATATGTCATAAAATAGCATCGTGACAAATAACAAAGTGACAGTTAACAAATCAGAAATAAAACGAGTAAAATCTTCAGCAATATATTTCGAAATGTCACCAAATGATTGTAATCGAACCGCGAGATCTCCTTTAGATCGTTGGTCAAAAAACGTGGAGGGTAGGTGAACTATTTTCCAAAATAGTCGGCTTGAATGAGTTATCGAAAGAATTGTGCGTAACTTGATAATTGTTTGTTGCTGGTAATACATTAAAAGCGCTTGTACACAGGATGTTATGACGATAGCGGCTACTAAATAGGATATCCAGGATGTTTCTTTTTCTATTAAAATAATATCGATGAATATGGACAAAAAATTTGGAATAAGTATGGCTGTTATGGCAAGTAATATGGACGTGATGAATATATAAGCGATAAAACTCGTGTTTGTTTTTAGGATAGACACTAAAATAGAAAAAAGAGACCTTCTTTTTCCTGATTTTGAAAACGACCGTGTTTTGGAAAAGGTTAAGGCGATATTTGAATATAACGCTAAAAATTCTGAATACAAAACTTTTCGTCGACCACTTGCGGGATCATTTAAAAAGGCATAGGTTGGTGTCAATTTTTCAAGGACTAAAAAATGATTGGAATTCCAAAACACAATTAGCGGAAAATCTTGGGTTAACAACTCGTCGACAGATAATTTAAAACCAGAGGCTTGAAGTCCGTAGTATTGTGCCGTTTTAACGATACTACTTGCACGACTACCGTCTCTAGAGACTCCGCAATGTGTCCTTAGTTCTTCCAAAGGTATAAATTTTCCATAGTAACCAAAAATAATAGCTAAGGCAGCTGCTCCACATTCTGCAGCTTCCATTTGCAATACAATTGGAGTTTTATGATTTAATTTTAAATCAAACTTCACTTGGACGAAGGATTTTGCCTAAAGTAAGGCACTAATTTAGAAATAGGACGATAACTATCTTTTATGATGACAGCTTCGCAGATGGTGCCAGGATATATAATAAGACGATTATTTTTTGGACTTGTCCATTTATATCCGCTTTTACTTTCAGGGTCTTTATCAAATTGAACACGAATTTCAATCGGAACAAATTTTTCCATTATTTTATCAACGAAAGCAGTATTTTTAACAACCCGCATTATTCCTTCTTTACTGGAGGGGTACATGGATACATCAGACACTGTTCCCAGGATAGCTCCATCTATTTCGTTTATGTATGTTGATGGTGAAATATAGACAGTCATTCCTTTTTTTAAGTTACTACCTGAAGTAGGGGATATATATATCGTGGCCTCAAGAGGCCCTTTGGATGATAGATCCATCCGAACAATAGAATCGCCTTTTTTGATAAATTCACCTTCATCTTTAAGTATTTCTATAATATTCCCGCTGTACGGACTTTTAATTTGTGATATATTTTTGTTTCTTTCTTCCAACAAGGATAGCGTCGACAAACGTTGGGTAAGCGTTTTCTTTTGTATAGAAGATAATTGCGGTATTGATTTTAGGGACAGGATATCAGTCGTTAACGTTTGGATTTGGAATTCAAGTGTTTTATCCCAAAGTGTGGCAATAACGTCTCCTTGTTTTATAGAGTCTCCTGATTGGACGTCAATCGACCGAATAGGAAGATTATGATATGAAACAATGTCAAATATTCCACCTGGTTTCATGATTATTCCATTTCCAGATACGGTAGACAGAACGCGTCCAAAAAAGCCAAAACAAATGATGCATAAAATCAAGAATAAAAGAGCACAAAGCATAACCCATTTTGTACCAGAAATTGGCTTGACGAGTTCATCAAGTCTGTCAGGTGACGAATATGCTTCAATTGAATTTTCTGATTCTATCATTTTAGTAAAGACAATAGTCTATCATAAGTAATTTGTTATAAAAACGTTTTTACTTTTTAATCAAAAGTGATAAGATATTCGTTCTGTTGAGCGGGAGTAGCTCAGTTGGTAGAGCACTAGCCTTCCAAGCTTGTTGTCGCCGGTTCGAGACCGGTCTCCCGCTCCAAATAACAGGTTTAACAAGTGTTCTCACCTAATCTTTTTTATTATGGATACATTATTAGTCAAAAATTTTAATCACTTAAATTTTGGTTGAGGCTGTATTGTTGTTTTAGAACTCCTGAGACATTTTTTCTTTTGTTAGCTAAAAACCAGGTAATAACTTTGTCGGAGTAAATATTTACTTTTTGTACGCACCCATCAATTGTATACTAAAGACATGCTCCCTTTTAAAAAAATAGACATGGAACTCTTAGTATTGGACAATCCAGAAGGAAATTTTAATTCCCGCTTGAGGTCAATTGCTCAAGAAATTGGTCTTCCATTTGAGTCAACAAAAGACATTGATGACTTTCAAAATAAGGTAGAAAAATATAAAGAAAAAATTGGTATAATCGCTGTGAATTTAGATGTGATGGGTGATCGAGGTCTTGAGGTATTAGAATGGGTTAAGTTAAAAAAGTATAGTATCGAAGTTTTTACTTATTCTAAACTATATCATGACGAATTAGTGAAGCTTTTAGTTTCATTTGGAAGTTTTTCTCATTTTTATGAACCCCTATATGACAATGACATTTGGTGTAGCCTTGTAACTGCGAGTGTTCATGTGTCGTTACGAAAAAATATTCTTTATCAGGTAACTAATATTCTTGGCATGCCATATGAAGCTATTGAACTTGTAAATTCGATATATAATGTGATTTCTAAAAGAAGATCGGAAGGTTCATATATAGGTGAATTTGATTTGGTCTCAATGTTGCCAGAACGAATCTCAATGCCAATTTCAAAAAAATACCGTGACTATAGATTAGAAACAAAGGAATTACCGTCAGTTTTGATGATAGTTGAAGATAATACTATGAGAAATAGGCTATTTATTATGTTAAAAGATATCGTCAACCTTGAGATTGCGACATCAGGAAAAGAGGCGCTTGACCGGTTAACGACCGTTAAACCCAAAATGGTGCTTATGGACATCAGGTTATCCGATATATTGGGTTACGACGTGATACGTAAGATAAGGAAAGAACAGTCGATTCCTTTCACTCTAATTACAAACAAAGCAGTTACCAATGTAGATAAAAACTTACTTAAACAAGAGTGGGTCGATTTCATTAATCATCCATTTAAAGCGCCGTTTGTGTTAAGTAGTATGTCTCGATTATTGCAGTTGAAAGCAACGATTAAATTTTTTAGTTGGGTGAAGGAAGAGATTAGTCCAACGATATCTAGTTATTAAAGACGAATACGATATTTCTTTTTCTTGAATTTAAAATTTAGACCCGTGGCTCTTAGTCCAATACCATCTGCGGTTTCTTTTTTAGCGCCATATTGAGTATCTCCAAGAAGAGGGGTCAAATACAAGGATGCATGGGCTCTAATTTGGTGACGGCGTCCAGTAAAGGTAAAGACGTTGTATGTAATGTAGTCATTAGCAACTGTCGTTAATCGAAAATAAGATTTCGAAATCTTTCCATCTGCATCACAGCCTGTTTTTTTTATGAATGCTAATTTATCGATGATACGACAGTGTGTTATCTTTGGAGCATTTGTATGGGGTCTCATTTTTGCTTCATAACATTTAAATATTTTTCTATCGGCCATTAATTTAAATAAACTAATTTCAGTCTTTTTATTCTTTGGATATAAAACGAGTCCTGATACAGTGTAATCGAGGCGTGTTGTAGGAGTGGGGGAGTATATAATATTTTTACTAGATAAGTAATTTTTGACGGCATAGCTAAGGTTACAGGTTAAACTTGGCAAGTCTGATATAGAAGGTATTCCTTTTTCCTTGTTAACAACTAAAAAATCAGAACATTCGAACACAATGTCAGACACCGAAATTTTGCATATTTTTGTTTGGTTTTCACTTACATAAACTCTTAACGTTTTTCCTTTTAGTATAGAAAGGGTGGGATCAAGTACTCGAGCGTTATCTAGCCAAATTCCTCCACAATTTAGAATCGCAAGCCAATCATAGCGTTTCGGGAGATGTTTCTTTAAAAGCTCCTCGGCCCGGCAGGTGTGTTTTGCAGTTAGGTAATAAGAGTGGAGTTGTTTCATTGGATGGATTGGAGGTAAATAGACATTTAAATAAAAACACTCCTTGAGTTAGTGTTCATTACTTTCGATTTGCTATTTGCTATTTAACTCCCAATTATAGGGAAGGTAGGTCACACTATATGTGTCCGTAGGAAGTGTAATGAATTCTGAAAGAAAGTCTTTAACACCGTCTTTTCCCCCAAAGTCTTTTTCGAACCAATGAAAAATTTTACTTATTTCAACTTGGTCACGAGAAATATTATAAATTAAGCCTTTAGTTGGGTTTTTTAGAAATTGTTTTGATTGGTCCTCGAGTTGAGACAACACTATCGCGCTAGTATATGCTTCTGGTCTTAAATTTGGACAAGATAAGGACGCACACACAATGGCGAAATGAATAGCTGGTTCACCCATTGTTCTGAGCATATCATTCTCAATTTCATTTAATGAGTATGGCACATCATTTATATTAATTACGGGTTTATCCCAAACCGATTGAAATACCCATCCAATATCTTTGATACTAGTGGTTTCTTCATTTTTAATGATTAAGTTAACGGCAGCAATATTATACACATTAACCCAAAAAGAAAGTTTTTGAACGTCTGTTTCTAATACACTTATATCAAAAGATTCAAGGTCTAAAATGAGCGTTCTAAAATCGATATCGTCTCTTAAAAAATCATAATCAATTAGAGTCGTCTGAATATCTTTTTTGATACCTGAGGAAACGTAAGTTTTTAGAAGTCCATCCCAAGTTTTTTCATATTCAAATTCAAAGGCAAACAGTGACACATGAATCGAAAATGTAAATAGAAGGCAGAATAATATAGATTTTTTTAACTTTAAAAAATTTACTCTCATAATAACTCTTTTTTATAAATAGGCAGGTTAACTACAAATGTAATCGAAAATTAAATATATTTAATTTTCGATTACCGTAAGTTATATTAAATCAACTAGGGGACTATTTTTTTCTCATAGATTCGACAAGAATTTTCTTTCTCAAACGAATCGATTTTGGTGTAACTTCAACAAGCTCAGAATCATCTATAAAAGCGATAATTTGTTCTAGTGATAATTTTAAGGAAGGTACTAAACATACCGTATCATCAGAACCTGACGCTCTCATATTTGTAAGTTTTTTCCCTTTACCTGGATTCACAGTTAAATCGTCTTCTTTTGCGTTCTTTCCAATTATTTGTCCACCGTATACCTGTTCTGCCGCTTCGATAAACAATTGACCCCTGTCTTGAAGTTTATCTAAAGCGAAAGCCAGTGCCTTACAGTTTTCTTTTGCAATTAGAACACCATGTTTCCTCGTTTTTATGTCTCCTGAAAAAGGTCTGTATTCAAGGAAAATATATCCCATGATACCTCTTCCTTTTGTAGCCATTAAAAATTCACCTTGGTAACCAAGTAATCCTCGCGTTGGGATTTGATAAATTAATCGAAGTTTTCCAGTATTTTCGCCAATAGGATCCATTGAAATCATTTGCCCTTTGCGAGAAGCAAGTTGTTCCATCACAACTCCCATTACAGATTCGTCTATATCAATGGTCAGTTCCTCAAAAGGTTCCAGTACTTTTCCATCAACTTTTTTTGTGATTACCGTAGGACGTGATAATTGAAATTCGAAACCTTCACGTCTCATTTGTTCAACGAGAATTGAAAGATGAAGTTCTCCTCTACCTGATACTTTGAATCCGGCGTCTCCTCCGAGGTTATCTACTAAAAGAGCGACATCACTTAATGCTGCTTTTTTTAGACGGTCCAAAATATTATTTGACGTTACAAATTCGCCCTCTTGTCCGGCAAAAGGAGAGCTGTTAACAAGAAATGTCATTGAAATTGTCGGTGGATCGATGGCTATTTCGGGCAAGTATTGTGGATGAGCGGGATCCGTCACAGTCATTCCAACTTTAAATCCCTCGACGCCTGCAATTGCGATAATGTCACCAACAGCTGCATTTTCGATAACATCATATTCATTTGATATAAATTGATAGATTTTTGTGACTCTAAAAACTTGAGGTGTTTCGTTTTCACCACAAGAAAGAGCAACTTCTTGATTAGTAGCCAACGTTCCTTGTGTTATTTTTCCGATGGCTAAGCGGCCAAGAAAACTTGAATAGTCTAAATTTGATACTTGAAACTGAAAGGGAAGGTCCTTCTCCCCTTTAGGTTCTGGAACATAATCCAAAATTTTATCAAAAAGTGGAACCATCGTTTCTTTTAAATCATTTTCGTCTTCTGTAGCAATTCCATTTCTTGCTGAAGCATAGATTACCGGGAAGTCTAATATTTCGTCTGGTGCGTCTAATTCTGCCATTAGGTCGAAAACTTGATCGATGACCCAACTTGTACGAGAAGCAGGTTTATCAATTTTGTTAACGACGACAATAATTGGAAGGTTGTGTTTGATAGCATTTTTCAACACGAAATAAGATTGTGGCATTGGCCCTTCTTGTGCATCTACTAGAAAAAGAGCCGCATCAGCCATATGAAGAATTCGTTCGACTTCTCCACCAAAATCGGCATGGCCTGGTGTATCGATAATGTTGATTTTAGTATCCTTATATACACAGGATCCTATCTTCGATCGAATAGTGATTCCTCGTTCCTTTTCAAGGTCCATGGAATCCATAAGACGCTCGTCAACAACTTGGTTATTTCTGAACATACCACTTTGTTTAAATAACTGATCGACCAAAGTCGTCTTTCCATGGTCAACGTGCGCAATAATTGCAATATTTCTTAATTTCATAACATTCTCCGTGCATTTTTTATGCTTAATAATAAGTGTCCCCGAACTCTACTTCATACCGTTCAATTGGTCAATCCGTTTAATGATAGGAAGACGAAATTAAAATCAGGTAAAATGTATTTGATTAATGTCAAAATATTTAGTGTAATGAACCTGTACTCAAGTTTTTTTCACTAGGAATCCTTATGACTAAAAAAAAACATTTTTATAAAATTGTAGCAACCTCACACTCTTATGCAGATGCATATATCAAAATATCAGGCCCAAAGGGTGGGGATCTCGAAAAAATAGCGGATCTTGACTGTAAGAAATGGCTTGCTGAGAATGCTATTCCTAATGAACCTCCTAAATTTTCCCCTGTCTATATTGAAACGCTCCTTTTCACCGCAATACATAATATTATAAATGATAAGAAATACCCTTTGAACTTGAATGTTTTTGGCAGGGAAATTGAAGGGTTACATATCGATTGTCCATTTGATGTTCAAATGCCGGAAGGACCCTTTTTGGTAGATGAGTCCCTAAATCTTTTGGGTGAGAGAACGTGGACTGAAACCATGTACCAGTATAAGGGAAAAAGAAAAAATGCGATAGATTCTTATAAGGACGCCGTGATGGCCAAACTACAATTTCAAGAGGAGAAGGGTAAGGCTAATAGTGACCGGACGATAGAATCCCTGGATAGGAAAATCGATGAAACACAAATATTTATTTTGAGGCACCTTCCAACGTTAGATGGCCTAATTCTTGCACAGCAGGAGAACATGCCTACTCTTTTGACTTATCTAACCCTTCCATTAGTTACGTCCGAAGAGATGAGAACGATAGCGTTAAAAGTAAATGATATTTTGTTTGAAACTGATACGTTGTTTGAAAATGGATTTGATGTTTTTAGTAAAAATCAGAAAATCTCTAGGGACATAATATCTCATTTTATACGTGCCCTGGATGGTGCAACTGATTTAGATCTTGACCTTCCTATTGAGATTTTAGGTACGTCACTTGAGTGGCAGATAGTCGGAGTTTTTAACTCTATAGGTGATGTGATGCAAGACGTAAAAAGTCTATATAATAGAAGTGAAAAATTTTTAGAAAAGATTAAATACGCTTTGAAATCGTACTTTAACGGTCAATTTAGAGAAATACATAGAAAAGACCGGACAATTACACCTCCTGTCGACGACCTTTGTTATTTCACTGTGGACGGACGTAGGTCCCCAACAATGGGGAATCGTGTTAATTACCCAGGTTTAGCGCTATATTCTAACGAGGGTAATCCTAGGGATCTTGAAGGTACTGAAGATGAACCAGATTCGGACAGATTCCTGTGTCAACAACTAGTGTTTGATCCCCATCCTCGTAGACCTAGATCAATGTCGGATACTGGAGTGGGTGGTTCGGACAGAGCCGAGGAAAAATTAATTAATAAAAAAGTAGGAAAAGCTAGAGGGGTAGAGGTCGTAATTACGGTAGCAGAATGTATGAATGGAATTGAAATGAGCTTCGATGGGATAGACGTTCCTTACCTTTTTGAAGATGAGTGTAGCGATGAGATAGACATTGAATACGATATTGAAGGGGAAACCGTCAACATATCCGAAATGCATAGTAAAGGAACGAATGAACAAAAGCTATCGGGTAAAATTAAAGCATGGTTTAAACTAAAAAAATCATACTATATGTGTTTGAAAATATTAAATGACATTATATCTAGGAGCAAAGAAGAATGGGAGAAAGATGGGGATAATAGTAATTTTGTATTTATACTCGAAAAACCTCATATATTTGATGAGAATAGGACAAAGAATGCCATACTTAGCATCAAATGTGTAATTAAGATGTTAGCTAACCTTTTTAAATCCATTGAGGAACAAAGAACCGTATTTTTGGATGATTTTACCAAAAAAATAGAAATCGCAAAGAAGACACCACCTATGCAAAGGCTAAATGTGGAAGAAATAGCGGCTGAAAAGGAAATGGTTTTGAAGGCAGATACGGTCTTGCAAAGGTGGGTGACTGGGTATCTTCTTTCTGAAGTAGTAATTGTTAACGGTCGAAATAGGCAACGTTAAAATAGATCAAGTAGTTCTTCTAAAAACTCTACCACGTCGTAATATTGAATTAATTGCTGAACGGTAGGTGCTGGGATTGGGCTGGATACATTTTTTGAAAGATCATGAGGCAGAATGTAAGACATCAGTCGAAAGAGAACATATGAATTCTTTTAGTGAGTAAGGTTGTTGTTATGTTTGTTCGTCGGCTAATTGTGTGGCGATAACGTTGACAGTACCATCCTGTGTAATCTGAGTCCGTAAAGTTGGAATTTGAACACCTTTTTGTAGAGGGGCAAGATGTTTACCGGGAGTGAGTTTAATAGTAGGAATAGTAGTAGTAGCATCCATAGTCCTTAATTCCTTTCCTCTAAAAAAGTATGTCAAAATATAACATTCCCTTTTTACAATTATTTAAATATGAATTTTAGCATACCCTAATTACTTATTGGGATATACTAAACTCTCTAGGTACTACTAGAATTAACTACTGGTCTCCATGTTTTAATGTCCTTGCCTTGTTGTTCCTTTAAAACGTCTGAGGAATCTGAACTTATCATTGGCTTTAAAATTAGGATAGGCAATGATTAGTCGTTTTTATCTTCCAAAAGTCCTAGTAATTGAGCGAAACCTACAAAAAAATATACTAAATGATTATGAAAATGCGTAATTGATTACTTGTTTGAATATGATTTAGAGCTTATATTTTTATAGCGTTTTATAGCG
Source organism: bacterium (assembly GCA_018699495.1). GTDB lineage: Bacteria > Margulisbacteria > Marinamargulisbacteria > JABIPA01 > JABIPA01 > JABIPA01. Next base: position 16,588 of record JABIQV010000073.1, read on the forward strand.
AGTAGGCTATATATTTTTTTGCTTTTGTATAAAGTTGGTGGAGAGTGACTCACTAGTCTGTGTAAGATTATGTGGTTTTAAATCGACGTTGAGGTGGTTCGAAATTATGAAAAATATATATAAACATAAAGTTGTTTCTTCGAGAGAAGGCCAATTTTTTAATTGTGATGACCTTGATGAAAAGACGGAACTAGTAAAGTTTAGTGCCTGGTTGGAGGCAAAAGAGCTAAGGTATGAGTCCCCAGTTTTTATACCGAGTTATGTTAATGGGGAACCTCTTGATGCCGCCATTGAGTTCGTTATGGGGCTACAAAAGGGAAAAGGCACTATTCGAGTTTTTCTCGCCGCCGACGGTCCCAAAGAGACTAGGGTTTTAAAACAATTTGACGTAAAATTTCCATTTTCTTTTCCTAATAGTGGGGATGTTTCTCAAAAAGTCGACGAGGGGGCCCTTGAAATAGAACGGGGTTGGTTTGAAACTATGTTTGGGTTTGATAAATTGAGAAAGGAGATACTGGATAGGTTGGACGCGACTTATAAGCAGGAAACTTTACAGAGCTCACAAACTAAAAAGGTAGATATTCCAGAAGTATCTGCTCCTGACACGAAAGAAAGTAGGGATGAGATCTTGTTGAAAACCATTGATGGTCATATGTTAAAGCAACAAAAAAATATGCCATTATTACTAGCAAGTCTAACCCTTATAAACAGCAAAATATCAGATGACCACCGAGAATGTGCAAGAATTCTAAATGCAATTTTATTTGCTAGTGATAGTCTTTTTGAAGATGTAGACTTTCCTTTTAGTCATGATAAGACATTAACGAGTAAGGTTGTTACTATATTTCAAAATGCACTTTGCGGGAAGGGTGAAAAACACTTTGATCTTCTGAATAAAGCCTTTATTGATGGAGAGGCAAGTTATGAAATTGCCAAGATAATGGCAGTTGGCAGTCTTAATATGATAAATGATCTGATGATAAAAGTTAGGGTAATCGATTCGAGGAATGTAGCTAAGAGTGATTATGTAAAGATGGAGAAGCGTATTCAGGATTCGTTGTCGGTGTATTTTGAGGGTCAATATAACGAATTGCATGGAGACCTAATAAATGAGTCTCTTGATGATTCTGCGATAGGGGGTTCGTGGGTGGTTCTCCCTCCGAATGGTGGGCTAAGAACTATAGCAAGTGGAGATAGTCTCGCTGAATTAGGGTCAGTCGCAAACGGTAATACTAGTGTTAAATTGGAATTTCCCGAAAGAGGAGGTAATCGGAGTCAAGTGAGAAGAAACTTATCACCTCAACCAAAAACCGTCTTTGGATTAAAAGTATATGAGACAGAAAAGAGAAGAAGACATCGCGCGCGGGGCGTAGAGTGCGTCTATGTAATGGCTCTTCTGGCTAATGGTATTAGCGTGACATATAACGGTATCGAGCTGCCATCTCTTTTTGATGAAACGATTAAATTTGAGGCGTTGCCAATGCCTTTGTTCACGTATTTTAGGATTTTGAAAAGCAGTTTTAAAATTTTGGGACAGTTTAATGATCTTATATCGTCCAGTAGAGAAGAGAATGAGGAATATAATAAACATCGAAGGGGCGATCTTTTTTCTAGAAATAAGCTAGTGTCTAGAGATGCTGGTATTTCTAGAATTATTAACGACCTGGATGGTTCAATAAGTGAATTGTTGGATATTAAAAAGGAATTTTTAGTTCATTATCAAGGTCGTATTTCTGCTGCTGTGAGTAAGGGGCACGATCCCAAGACTATTGAACCCTTTAACTATGACTTTAAATTAACCCGCGAAACCAATGAACTGTTAAAAAAAATAGTAAAAGGTGGTCCTAAAACAGATGAAGATGTGGAAGCCTATATGCGTAAAGAATATGATGAATTTTGTAAAGCGATAGATGATTTATTTGCATGGATTTCAGGATATACTCTGTCAGAAATTATAATTCTTAATGGAAGAAACGCACAAATAACGACGGTTGGAAACGATGAAGATAAATCGGGTCACAAGACAGATGGTATGTGAATTGATGTGGCAGTAAAGGCAGCTGGAAATATTCTTCACGAAGTGACAAATATTTAATAAAAAGCAAATGCAAAGCGTATTCGCTTGGATATAACGTCAAACAGGTTCATTACGAGAACAATACAAAGAAGGTAACTCTTAAAATAGTTTAAACTTATTTGTATTTAGATATAACGTCTAACCTTCGTTACTTCCTCATACGTTAATGATGGGATTTTCTTTTTGTAAGACAAAAGACGTCCGTTACTAGGAGAATGAACTTTTGTTATTAAAATTGATGCAGAATTATCCTTCTTTTGGCAGATGCCTGATATGCATAAGAAAGCATGAGAATCAATTATTTCCTGGTACTTAGAATAGATATCTGGCCTACAGACAAGATTTATAGCTCCGGTTTCGTCCCAAATAGAAATAAACACCATCCCTTTTGCAGTAGGCGGTGCTTGCCGACTAACAACCATTCCAAAAATAGTTATACTAGCTCGATCGTTTGTAAAATGAGTGATTGTTTCTGACAAGGCGAGTTGTTCTTTTGGATAAACATATAACCATGAGTAGAGTTTCATTAGTTTTGCAGGATGCTTTCCTAGAGATGTAGATGTCGACATGTAATCCAACTGCATATTTTCGATTTCAGACTCTTTTTCAAAAATTCCCTTTGATTTTATTTCCTCTATGGTGAAATCAGACATTAACTGGTGTTTAAAAGGACTGGCTTCTGCAAGCCAAACGGCATCTTTTCTAGCAAGACCAAAAAGGTGAAAAATGTTTGCCGCGGCAAGTGACGTAAAATTGACTCGTGAAAGAAACGATTCTCCAATTAATGTTTCAAGAGAGAGTTCATGCGTCTCAGATGATTGTTGTTTTTTGAACCATTGCTGATAGATGTTTGTTTTATAACGTATCCAAGGTGATATCCCTTTTTTACTCAACCCTTTTATTAATCGAAACCCAAGACGAATCCCATAGGTGAGATTTCCTTTTTTATTCGGTTGTTTTTCCAGTTTATGGTCCCATTCAGAATAAACGGAGCAAATAGGAAACACCTCTATACCTAACTGTTGTGCTGTTTTTATAAGCGTGTCAGGTACATAAAAGCCCATTGGTTGTGAATTTAAAATTGCCGTGAAAAAAGCGGCTGGATAATGACATTTGAGATAGGACGTAATATATGCTAAATGGGCAAATGAAGCAGCATGGCTTTCTGGAAATCCATAACTCGAGAAACCTTTTATATGACCTAAAATACGTTGAATGAATTCGGGAGGTACCTTGTTTTGTGCCATGCCTATTTCTAACTTTTTCACCCAAAAGCCAGGGTCTGACCTTAATGTAAAGGCCCCAATACTTTTTCGTAATTCATTGGCTTCTCCTGCAGTAAAGTCGCCAACAGCGATGGCAATTCTCATGACTTGTTCCTGAAAAATAGGAACGCCATAGGTTCGTTTTAAGATGGGTTCAAGTCTTGGATCTGGAAAAGACACGGGTTCTAACCCTAATCGTCGCTTTAGATAGGGGTGAATCATACCTCCTTGGATAGGGCCTGGTCGTATAATAGCCACTTGGACGACTAAATCATAAAAATTTTTTGGCTTATGTTGTGGAAGAAAGGACATTTGAGCTCTAGATTCAATTTGAAATGTACCAACTGTGTCTGCCTTTTGAATCATTTCGTATGTTTTTAGATCGTCAGAAGGAATATCTGACATGCTTAATGATATAGCATAGGTATCTTTTAAATAGGTCAAACATTTTTGGATCATAGTTAATCCACCTAGAGCTAGAATATCTATTTTAAAAAAACCTAAGGCTTCAATATCGTCCTTACACCACTCAATAACGGTACGACCTTCCATGCTGGCAGGTTCCTGAGGACAGATGTAATTCATTGATTTATCGGAGATGACAAATCCTCCGGAATGTATACCAAGATGACGAGGAAATCCAAGAAGTTGATTAGCCATTTTGGCCCATAATTTCCACAAGAAGGTAGATGAAAACGGTGACTGTTTATTATTATCTGTTTTTGAATCTTTTGCTGACTTTGTTGAACTTGTATGTGCCAAATGGTCTGGTTTGTTTTGAACATCGTCGTAAACATGGTTAATTGTTTCTGATAATGGCTGACGTCTAGATTGAAACGTTTGCAAGCGTTTTGATGCCTGAGATAAAATAGACTCTGGAAATCCTAATGACTTTCCAGCAGCGCGTAGAGCTCCTTTTGATTTAAAGGTAATGACATTACAAACCATAGCCGCTTTGTCTCGTCCAAATCGCCGGTAAATATATTGGATAACGTCTTCTCGTCGTTCATGTTCAAAGTCGACATCAATATCAGGTGGGTCTCCACGTTCAACACTGATGAATCGTTCGAACAATAAGTCAAAATGTAGCGGGTTCACAGAGGTGATGCCTAAGACAAAAAAAATCGCACTATTAGCAGCAGACCCTCGACCCTGACATAAAATATTCTGTTTACGTGCCCATTGAACAATATCATAAACCGTCAAAAAATAGTCTGCAAAATCTAAGGTAGTCACTAGTGAAAGTTCATGCTCAAGTGTTCCTACAATTTTTTTTGGGATAGCGTCTCCATAGATATCTTTTGCATAGGCCCATGTTAAGGATTCTAAGTAGTTTTGAGGTGTCATATTCTTTGGAATCATTTCTTTCGGATAGTTATAGGTAAGTTGGTTAAGTTTAAATGAAAATTGGCTAGCAAGATCGATAGACGTTCGCAAGCCTAAGTCATAATTAGGCAGAGATGCATAGCAATGGTGCAACGCATCGATAGATTGTGGAGATCTTAGGCTGTTTACAAAACAATGCTCAGTAATCGCATTTATTGGAATGTTTGTCCGGATAGAATGTAAAAGATCACTCAACGGTTTTTTAGAAGGACAATCAAAAAATATATCTTGAGAAAATAAAAATTTTGAGTCGGTTTGTTTGATACAGTCTAGAGTAGGGGTGATCCATGAATCTTCTGCTGGATTCAAGTGACGACTAATAATAAAATAAAATCGATTTTTCACATGTTCTTTTAATAATTTGGATCGAGTGACTAGTTCCTGTTTTGAAGCAACTGTTCCATGTCGAATGAGGCCGCGCATAGGTTGTAAAATAGCCAAGTCATCACATGAATGCTGTAATATATCATCAAGTGTTAGATATGCATTTAATTTTCCGTGTTTATGAGCAGTCGTTATTAGGGTGCAGAGGTTAAAATAACCTTTTTTTGTCAGCGCGTAAAATACGACTGTATCTTGAAAATAAATAGGCAAGTCATGATCGGGCCGAAGGTGAAGTTCGGCCCCATAATGGAGATTTAAGTTGAGAGCATGTCCCTCTTTTTTAAGCTTTAGATGCTCTCTATAAGCACGAGCAATACCGTAAATACCATTGAAATCAGAAATACCTAGCGACGAGTAGTTATACTCACTAGCTTTCTGTATTAATTCAATGGGATGTGATGCTCCAATTAAAAACGAAAAGTTTGTATGACATAACCATTCATGCCAGCAGATTTTCAACATTTATAGTAATCCTTACCCATTCTATTTATACAAATAAAAATGCCCGTTTTCAAATTTACATGCCATAACGAAGAAAACCTCCCAAATAACGAAGAAAAACCTCCCCAATGACATATAGCCAGTACAAATGAAAATGCCCGTTTTCAGGTTTACATGCCGTGTATGCCTATACACAAATACAAACATGGAAGCGGTCATTTTTATTTGGGCTAGCTATATGGGTTTAAAGAAAGACCAAAATAGTAGAACCACTACAAATAATAAATATGATTGATGTAATTTAATAACATGAACGATTAAAGGCGTTTTTTTTCGATTTTGTTTAATTTTCAAATAATATCGAGTATTTAATCGAGACATATCAAAGGGCTTAATATCACCTTTTGTATGTAATGCCATTGCTTTGTTATACGAGAAGGTAATAGCCAAAGGATTAAAATAGGTGTCGTTAATTAATGGCTTACGACAGTTTTTATAAGTATGCGAATAAGCAAATAGTTTTCTCATGAAAATACTCCGTATGATATGGCTTTTGACTGACTTGGGAACTTTACGCCCCATTCCCATCGTCCGTTTCGTTTCCATCTGTAATAATTATGATCTGTATAGCTAGTTGTATCTAAAAATGTAGACAATTGAGATTCTTCCCACCACTTTGTCATGGTCCGTTCTAATGACACACAACGAATGGGGAGTGTGTTAACCTGAATAGGGCGCTTATATAAAAATAATGGTCTGTTTTTAGAAATGCTTTTTAGGCTTTTATTAAATTTATGAGTTGTTACTGATAATGACGTCTTGTCGTTGTTAGCCTCTTTAAAAGAGGATGTTGGACACCAGTCATTTTGCATGGAATATGTCATTAACTTAGCGGAAGAATTATTTTCTATATGTTTAAATGTAGCATCGCCATCACTATTTTGATAATCACCCCATAAATCTGTTTGAATAATAGGCACGTTAATTTTTTCTTCTATGCATAATCTCCATTCGATAACATTCAGAGTATTCGTTTCAGATTGAATGGCCTCAAAGGCTAATTTGAAATGAAGAAGCGCCGTTAAATGGTCTCCTTTTTGAGAATGTAATGCATGAGGATGTTTAAATCTCACAAAGACAGGAACGATTGTTTTATTTTCTAAATAAATATCCCATGAAAAAACCAATACACGTTCATCTAATTGACGAGATTTGGATGTGATGAATTTATCTAAATCTTTCTGTATATAAGAAACGATATATTCCCAATTATTAAGGGGGTAAGCTAAGTACCGTATAATAATTTCTTTTGGTTCTGCTTTCCATGCTTGCCATGGAAAGTCTTGTATCGACTCTGAAAATGTAGCACTTAGGAGTAAAGCAAGTTGTTTTCCATATCGTCGTTGAATCCCTGGTTTTGTAAGATTAGATGCATCAATTGGACTTAAAAGTCCTAATTTTGGAGCGGCGAGCTTTAGTCTTGAACAATACTTTTTCATACTACTTAACCGAAAACCTGTTGGTTTAAGTGTATCCCAATATGAAATAATTTGGTCAACGATTGTCCACCAGGTATTCCAAGACATTGTAGTATAAAAATGCTTAGCAAATTTAGATTGACTATGAACAAGTCCAACAGACTGTTTTGTTTTTAAAATTTCCAATAAAATCAATCCCTGAAAAGGGTTTTTAGCATACACAGCTCGTGGAGATACTAATGTTGTATGGATTAAAGATAACGGATCTTTAGGGGCATCATTTTGATCCGGTTGATTAGGCATTGTTATGCCAAAATTTCTTACCAATAAAGCCTGCCATGATTGAAACCTTTTTTCGGAATCCATATGCTGTTGGAGCCAAAATGTCATTGCAGGTTTTAAGTCAAGAATAAATATAGAATCAGACCATTTCATGATTAAAGGAGTCAGGCATTCGAGAGATGATACGTCCTTTATTTCTTCATTAATTTCCAGACAAATATACCCCATATTACGCAGATAATTCCTCAAGTTCTGTATGTTGAATTTCTAGTTCTCTATAAGATAGTCCTCTTAAAACGGTAAGTTTTAGCCTATTATCTTGGGTTGCAGAGTTAATATTTATACGTAGATGGGCAAATGGGTTCCCTTGTTTTGACGACAATAAATGTGGCCTTAAAACTAATATTGTTTGTTTTGTTGTTTGTAATTGGTTTCTAATAAAAGCCATGTCTATCTTAGATATTTGTTTGTCTCCCGCATCAAAAACAATCATGTCAAAATAATTGCGTAATAATGCTGGTTTTAATGCTTTCATGGGGTCATCTGACGTTGTAAAAAAAATAGATTGGGGGTCTATTCCACGTGCGTACCAAGCTGGAGGAAAGATGGTTAAATCTGCGTGTCCATTTACCCATAAAACACGTTTTTGAGACTGAGATGCTTGCTTTAAAAAAGTTAAAACTAATTCTCTTCCTCGTTGACCGGCTGGGATACCCCACTCACTAATACGTTTTTCTGGAATACCTCCATCTAAAAAAGATGTTATTTTTGAAACTGACGAACTATATTTAACCATTTTTTTATCCCTTTCTTACTAAACCTAAATACCGACCAACTATTTCAATTCGATGTGCTTTTAGACGTTTAATAGGAAAATTAGGATTAGACGGAAGCAACGATACCCAGTCATCATTCTTTTTTACTCGTTTTAACGTGAACTCATCATTATCGACACGGACAGCGACAATATCATGGGATTTGTAGTCAGATTGCTTTTTTATAATGGCAACATCTCCATCACATATATAATCGCCTATCATGCTATCTCCAGAAACATAGAGTCCAAATACATGTTTTGACGCATCAAAAAACTCTGGAGATAAATCTAATGTTTGTTTTTCATCTGTTTCCGAACTAAACGGATGCCCAGCTGCAATACTTCCTAAGATATCAATTGTATTGTCTGGGAAATCTAATAAATTTGTATATTCACTAGAAGAGTCATCAGTAGGTTGAATATAAGATTGTTCTTTAGTTCTTAGCAAAGAAGTTATTGATTCAGGTGATAAAGAATATGCTGCCGTATCTACTTGTTTATCGAATAACATACCTTTCTTTTTTAGTGCGTTGATATGTTGTTGAATAGCCGTTGCTGTTAATTGAAAGTTTTTTCCCATTTCTCTAACAGACGGATGTATTCCCTTTTCTTTATAGTGAGATTGAATATATGAGAGAATATTTTGTTGCTTGTCGGTTAACATGTCTACCTCCTTTTTATATTGTCTTTTAATTATACATTAACGGTGTACATATGTATAGTGTTAATGTTTTTATACTATTGGTATGACTATTAAATAAAAAAGACGATCGGTATTTTAATTCAATATAATTGAATAAATAGCGTCTAGAATAAAAATATAAAAATTATTAGGACGTTAGCTTAATGAGAGTGTTTGGTATCGTGATTGTGATCATGATTATGATCGCAACATTTCAAAAATTTATGATTAAGATAATAAGAACCCACAACAAAGAGAGCCCCTGCAATAACAAATACGGTATCAGAACTATGGCTATGAAGAAGATCCGAAAAAATGTGAATCAACCAAAAACTAACACCAGTAGAAAACAATACAACCGAGTGTTGTTTTTTGTGATGACAATAACCATTATAAATTATCCATATGCCTACCATAATTGAAAATGCGAGTAAACCAATTTCAATAAAGTGATTGTGGAAAATATGGCCCAAAAAAGGAAGAAAAATAACAACTAAAGGCGTAGACAAACAATGCACAGCACATGCGAACGAAACAATGTACGCAAAACGAGATGGTTTTTTCTTTTGTTCAATAGTTGCACTTATAGGCATAGTAAAAAAATTTTATCAATTATACTTAGGTAAAGCAAGATAGTTTGAAATGTAAAAAAATATCTATTTTTATACAAAAATCATGATCAAAATGAGACTACTAACGGAAACACATACCCAAAGCAATCCAGAAAATAAAATCGGCTTTATTCCTATATCCCGAATTTTATCGACAGATATAGCCATTCCAATAAAATATATAGCCATAAACAGTAGTTTTTTAGACATTCCAACAAAAATAGAAAAATCTGTCGAAGAAAATATGTTAGAAACAATAATGGCCGCAATAAAACCTACTAAAAAGATAGGAATTTTAAAGGTTCCTTTTTTTGATATTGTGAAAAGTAATCCTACAGATAGAGGAATTATGGCAAGGGA